>NZ_JAFCLY010000002.1:0-471574 GCF_018130185.1 Bradyrhizobium sp. AUGA SZCCT0182
ACGTCCACCGCATCCCCGCCCCTCGTCATGACGACGGCCGACGCCCCTCTGAGTGGGACGGGATGGCTATTGATGTGCAGGTGATTTGGGGTGGAAGGGAAGTGAAATATTTTTGATTTTCGGAAATTTTGGACTTGACACGATTTCCGCAAACCAGAAGTGATTTGCCCGACGGGCTAGATGTAGTGGGCCCGTAGCCCGGATGAGCGGAGCGATATCCGGGTCCGCCTCGCACGGATCCCGCATATCGCTTCGCTCATGCGGGCTACCCGATCACGGCGAATGCGCGCACCTAGGTGCAGCCATCGACAAGCACCAGTTTGCTCGTGGTCGTAGCGTGGCGCACCTCGAACAGGCCCCGAATGTCGGGGTCGCCCAGAAAGGCTTCCGCCTTTGCGCGTTCCGGAAATTCGCGGATGACCATGCGTTCGGGCTTCCAATCCCCTTCGACGGTCGTCGGTTGAACCCCTTGAACGAGGTACTTTCCGGAATGCCTCGCGATAAACGCAGGGATTTCCGCTATGTACTTTCTGAAACCACCGTAGTCGTTCACCGAGAAATCGAGTACCAAATAGGCTTTCATTTCCGACCTCACACCAACATCAGCAACCCGGCCCGGATGAGCAAGCCAACATCCGGGTTTTGTTTTTCACGGCTCCCGCATATCGCTAAGCTCATGCGGGCTACTCGCTTGCTGCGACATTCGAGCGTTTGACGGGGCCGACAAGCGTTAGATCGAGCACACGCCTGGTATGTTCACTGGTATGATGCGCAAGTGCTGCCCTGCCACCGCACACACCTGCGGACAGCCCGGCGGGTCTGGCGGACGGTCGTCCGTGCCACGCATACGCCGCCGACTCTCGTTCTACCTGGCCCGCAGCCGACGGCAACTCGCGTTACCATATCGTCTACCTGGGGAGGCGGCGCAGGTGTCATGGCTTGTACAGATGTTGCAACGAACAAGGCGAAGCCGGCCATAGCGATCAATCTGAACATTGTTGTTCTCCCTTAGGTCCATGAATATACCGAGGCGGCTTTGGGCCGCCCCTGCGTTCCGGAAACTCATTGGCAGACGTGCATGAGGCCGTCATCGAGCTTGACCATGGTACCGGGCGTGCAGCTGATCGCGTTGCGGGCTGCGTAGTCAGACCATCCGCTGTAGCCATACCAGGGGCCACCCGCGTAATAGGCGCCCACTGCATAGTGAGGTCGGGGGCTTATTGGGCCGCTCGCGGCGTAGCCGCCCACGTAGGCTGCGCGGGCTCCCCGAACCGTCTCATTGTAATATGGACGGCCCGCGTAGTATCCGGCACCGACCGCTGCTGCGGTGCCGACAGCTGCAGCAGTGCCGATTGCAGCGCGCCTGTACTGCCGTCGTGCAACGCCGGCAACGCTAACGGGAGTTAGCGGGCGACCGACGCGTGCTTCAGCGCTCTCGATTGATAGCGCGATGCCGCTCTGCGCTGACCAGCCGAGCGAAAACAGCGCCGCAAACGCAAATGCGGGAGCACTAACAGCAATGTTTTTCGCGATCCGTTTCATGGTCTTCTCCATTGTGCATGGAACACGATAGCAAATGCATATCGTTGCGTTTCGGAGCGCCCGATCTTGATTCAGATCAAAGGTATTGGAACGGCAATGACTTCGGATTTTCCGTCAATCAGCGTCAATTGCCCGTGGGGACATTGACCATTGGGACAATAGTCCGGGCGGCGCGTTTGTCGTAAACATGTGACAATGATTTCTCCCTCAGGCAGGGGACCAATGACTGATCAGTTGGAGTTTGACCTGCGCGCTACGCTATGCAGGCGGCTCGCCGAGCGAGAACCGGAACATCGAATTCTTTGGATGGCCGAGGCCGAGAACTGGTCCCGGCTGTCGAAACAGAGAAGCCGCGGCGCTGCCGAAGAACAACCGATCCCCGCATCACGGCGAGTTGGCGGGAGAAGTCGGACCCGACTTCTTGATTCCCGGCGTAGTTGAATCGTGCAATCGGAGATCCCGACGTTCCCGGCGATATCGCACGCCAGTTGTACGATCCTCGCGCACCGCAGTCCGATCGCTACCGAACTGAAGCACGGCGGGGAAATCTTGATCCAGAACACCGCACCCCATCCGGGCTCGTTGCTCGCGGATATCTGACCATCCCTGCCTTGGTGATGTTGGCTGTCATAAGGGTGGCGCGCCGCGCGGATGAACTGGCAACGGCAACGGCGGTGATCTTTGAGGTATTGCGCATGAGCTTGCTGGCGAGCGGCGATGCGGGAGCGCGCGAGAAGCGAGGATGGCCCCAAGTAGCCGCCACACACAACATTCGCACACTTGATCTATATCAAGCCGGCCGAATGGACCGTGGTCAGTCTTGCAGCGGCACTGGCTGCGCCTTGAGAGGGCTGCATCGAAGCTGGTGCGTCAGACTCAGGGAGAACACCATGAAACTCTCGATCACCTTGTCGGCATTGCTGATTGCCGGCCTCATGGCTGCAACGACAAAACCGGCCAGCGCCGTCATATACTGCCAATACGTCGACTATCCAGCAGGCTGCACCGTAAGGGCCGGCGTCGTGCTGCGCCCGCGGCCGGTCGCGCGTGCGGTGGCGACGCCTGGCGTCGGCCGTGTCGGGACACCCACCAACCGCGGCGGCCCGGTGGATCGCGTTGGCCGGCGCTGATCGGACCTTTCCTGCCGCAACAGCACCTCGTTACGTCGCGGATTGCTCGACGCCGAGGTGAAGGCGGCTCTTGCCAGCACACGACCGCACCCGAATCGGCCTCGAGCCGGGCGCAGCGCCGTGGCGGAGTAGCTTATGCCCCTGGCGCGATATTTCCTTTATGTCGGCGGAGTATTGCTCACTCTGGTGTTCATTCTGGACGCATGCCTGACCAGACTGCCGGTCATGCAGAGTTCACACATCGACGCGCCCGTTATCCGCATTCATTCCGACCGAAAATGGCCGGAGCGCATCGTCTTCGACACCAGCCTTCCGACGATCGTTCCCGCACAGGCTGCGATAGCGGAACACGGCATCGCCAGTCCTGCGCCGGTCACCGACGTTTCTTTAAAGGAGCGGGAACGCGAGGCATTTGCGTTGATGCAGCCATCCGACGCGAAGCGGATACAACCGTCCGACCCGGGAAAGCGAGAACTGAGGCAGCAACGGCCACGCAAAATCGTGAAGCGGCACGCGCCGCCCCGCTCGCTCCTCGTCGCGCGGCAGCCGCAATTCGGTTGGTTTGGCAACACCACCATCTGGTGACGGCAGCCGCAATCTTGTCGTGGGCTCGTACCTTATCCAGAGCGGTTTCTCGACGAAGGAGGTGCTCATGCGCTGGATCTACCTCGGCATCATTATTCTGTTCGCCGCAGCGACGATCATTTTCGCGCTGCAGAATTTCGAGATCATCACAATGTCGGTGTTTGGCTTCGATGCTCGCGTACCGCTCGCGGTTTTGGTCGCTGTCGTCTACCTTCTGGGCGCAGCGACGGGCGGCAGCCTCTTCGCGCTGCTGCGCCGATCCTACCAAGGTTCAAGACGCAGGGTGGTGGGCGCGCCATAACGACGCTGTCGGTTCACTACCGACCATCCCTGGTCGGGTGCGACACGCTCGGGGCCGGTCGCAACCGTTCCCTTGCTGCGGAGCGGCGGGCTTCTTGCTCGTCGTGAGTGGGTACATACTGGAAGCAGGTTACTTTTCGATCCGAAATCGGACCGTCTTGCTCTTCTTGTCCGCAGATTCTTCGACAATCTCAAAATTCCCTACTGACGCGCGCCTTAGACGTGCCGCACGTGACGCGCGATCGACGATGAAACGTACCGATACGTTCCGGAAAACGATCCGCCACTCGCTTTGATTTCCCGCAACGGCACGTGTCGAAATGACATTGGGTATGGCCGCGCGGCGCCAACGCACTTAAACTCGATTCCGCTGCACTGAATCGTTTTGTTGCAAGTCGCCTTTACCTCGTTGATTGGCGTATCGTTGTACCCTGGTGGCAGCTGGTACTCCAGGACGCTGTCCAGCGTATCGGTACAGCTTTCGATTGGCTTGAATCGGAAATTGACGGCTACAGTTGTTCCTAGAGGCCCTGGAGCGAATACGGACAAATCGTGCTGGGTGATCGGCAGCACGTAACGCCCTGCCAAGAAGACCGGTTGGGCTATTGAGGACGTGGAGGACACGACAATTGTCAAGGTTGCCCAAACGATCACATGCATTCTAAGCCCCACGGAGAATTCACGCGTACGGTATGCCCACCGGCTCGGTGGAGCAACGGCTGCTTTCGCTCGTTGATCTAGATCAATAAGGCGAACAGGGATTGCATGCGCAATGGGCACTGGCGAGATCGGAGCCGCGCGATGGGGCAGCGAAGGATGATTCTGGATCCTGTCGGCGACTTGCGCCAGTTGCGCAACGAACGGAGTGACTGGCTGCTGACGGTGCTGACTGGTGTGCTCATACTGCTGATATTCGTCTTCGCGCCACTGCAGGCAGTTGGTATTACCACCTTTCATCTATTTGCTGTCGGCCTGTCACTCGCGATCATCGGAAGCATGGTGATCATTTCCAACAGTCCCACAGCGCTCGTTCTGATGTCGGTTGCGCTTGTCGCCAATATCGCCGTATTTTTCCTGCGGCTCTATTACCCCGTTCCCTTCCACCTTCACATACTGGCTGGCGCATGGTTGATCATCGCCTGCACTCTAGGGATCGTGGTCACTCAGGCCGTATTCAGGCGTGGCCGTGTAACATATCACAGAATTATCGGAGCGATCCTTCTGTACCTGCTGATCGCAGTAGCCTTTGCAACGCTCTTTGCTTTCGTCGGCCTGTCGGATCCGGGGGCGATCAAGGGAATAACATTTGACGACGATCAATCACTCGCGAGCGCGGTCTTCTATATGAGCTTTGTTACGCTGACCTCGACAGGTTACGGCGACATCATTCCAGTGCATCCGTTGGCGCGTAGTCTATGCAACATCGAGAGCGTCGTTGGTCAACTTTATCCGGCAACACTCTTGGCAAGGCTTGTTACTCTCGAGATGAGCGATCCCGGCCAGTAAGCAGAGCCACAGAGGCCGACCACGCCTTGGCCGGCTACAAGCTGCGGTTTTGGATGATGGGATAGCGTTTGGAGAGGTTCGCCGAGCCAGGTGATTTGCGTCTATTGATCTATGTCAACGGCAGGAGGTTTGGTGGGCATGGCTAGTTAAAGCCATGGAGTTCGCTATGAAAGAAAGGAATGAAGGCGTTACGATCTCGATACCCACTGCCGCTGCTCGTCAAGCAGATGAGCCGATCCGCCGCTCTTCCTGCGCGCTCATCAGGTACTATGTCGCAAAGTACAGCGTGCCTGCTGCCGAGGCGTGGGCTCGCAGCAGGGGCGCGACTGAGGCAGAAATTCAGACTGCTCGGCGTTGTATTAATCCTCAACAGACCGTCCGTCTTGGCCAGGCAGCCGCATAGCAAACAATGAGGAAAGTCGGTAGCCTCATTGGTCATTTCGTCAGTTTCGGGCCAAATGCACGAGGTGCGGACGCTACAAACATGGCAAATCAATCGTTCAAAGTAGCAGTAGTGTGGCGACGCAGAGGATCAGAATTGCCTGCCAGCCGGCCTTGACGGTTCGATTTGTCTTGCGAGAAGATCCGATACCAATTCTTGCCGGCGGGTGGTTGTCGTTGGCGGGAGGCCTGCCCGCTTGAAGCAGTGCATCAGGAGTCCGAGGCGACCGACACATAGGCATGACGATGTCCTCCCGCGAGCATTCCGCTTTGGAGTCTTGCCGTGAACCAACCCCACGCCGATCCAGGGTGCGGTGATACAAATCAATTGGTAAGCAGCACTGATCAACTGTGTCGGGGTGGTTGTTACCAGGCATGATGAGCCGCCAACCAGTTGTACGGCGGCAACCTCCCGCTTTTTCACTTGGGGAGGCAGACCGTCCTAAGCGTCTCGTCAGAGCTTCGGGCCTTCGCGTACTCTATTAATGCCTGCCGCGCCGCGTCGCACCGTTCTGCGCTGTTAAATTCCTGTGTCGCAACAACGGCGCCGTTCGCAACGCCAAGCCAACTAACGATGATTAGAACCTGGGGCATAATATCCTCCTCACCGGGACAATGGGCTGCCGACGACCGACAGCTGATGGGTTATCCGGGTAGGACGCATCGTTGATGCGTCCGGCGCGTTGATCTGGGTCAAGCGCCGTTAACGGCCTTTTGTGGACCTCGCCAGGCAGCAGCAGCACCCATTCGCACTCAAAAAAAAAGCCCCGGCACGGTGCCGGGGCCAAGGCTTGCTGAAGACAAGCCCCTGATCAGTAGCGGGCCGCGACCGGCGCCCCGTAGCCGCCGAAGCGGTAGTTGATGCGCAGGGTGACCATGTCCACGTCCTGACTGATCCGGTTGAGTGCACCGGCAACAATCGGATTGGCGACCGAGAACGAATTGTTCGCGTCGCCCATGAACAGATGGTTGTACTCGACACCGAACGACCAGTTTGGTGTGAAGCCGTACTCCAGTCCAACACCGATGGTGCCGCCCCAGCGGGTCGCGCTAGCTGAGGCCAGTTCAGCGCCGGTAAGGGTACTGAGGATGCTAAAGCGGTTGCTCGTCACTGCCGCGCCGCCCTTTACGTACAGCAGTGCTGCGTTCCAAGCGTAGCCGATCTGGCCGGTAAAGAGGCCAATACCATCGGTCGAGGTACGAGTGGAGAACAGAGGATTGAGGACGCTGACGCGCTGGTTGCTGAGATCCGCCCAATCGCCCTGAGCTTCCAGGCCAAACACCCACTGATTGGCTTGCCAGCGATAACCGATCTGGCCGCCGATCAGGCCCCCGGAGCGCTCGCGGCAGCCGTCGGCGAAGACGACGCCTGCGACATCAACGAAATCCCAACAATTGCGGCTCTGGCCCCAGCCGCCATTGGCGCCGATGTAAAAGCCGGTCCAGTCGTAAATCGGAACGATGACCGGCGCGGGTGGCCGTGCCTTGACGGCCATATCCGCAGCGGATGCAGGGGCGGCCACGCCGAGTAATGCTACGAGACCAACGGAAGCCAACAGAAAATTCTTCATTTTTTCTCTCTCCATTTCCGTCGGCTTCTAATTTGTCCCCGCCAACGGTGGTTTGCTGCATTGATTCCAACTTGCACGTGAATCCTACGTACGTTGGGCCTAAGTGCCCGTGCCAAAATGGCAACACTCAAGGGCAATTGGCGCGCGGCACCTGACAGATTTTCGACGGGATTTCGTCGCAATTCATGTCGTGTGTTGATCATCGTGCATACTGCAAACGACAGGAGAGTTCTGCTGGAGCTTGCGGTCATTCGATCTTCCCTGACTGCGTGTCAGGCGTTTGCGACGCGTCGCCGCTGTCTTGCTCCCGTCCTTCGTCAAGCCAGGACGGAATGCTTCCCGACGCGATAGCGCGTCTCGGCAAATGGGGAATGATCGTTCCGGCAGTCACGACCAAACCCTCGTCGAACTTGGCACGTGCGAAGCTCTTAGCTTCCATTTCGGTCTCGAATGTCTCCGTCGACCGAGACCGCCGGTTTCGGACCGCTGTACCTTTCCATGGGATTTCGAACGTCACATACCAAGCATGCTTCTTCATCTGGTGATTCCGACGAATCTGCCACCAAGCCTTCTCGAGGACAGCGCTTTTGCCGTCGACCTCGATCTTTCGTTTGCCCTCCTCGACCATGGCCGACGCCCGTCGGCGTTAGAGCGCCTCCCAGGCCACAGCCGCCAGCCCGAATGCGTTCCACGAAGGCGAACAGTTTTCATTGCCGATGATGGAGAGCTCTGACTTTCTTTGCCTGACCAGTTCGTCCGGCAGGCGTTTCGGCGTCCTCACCCCCATGAACCCACTGACCATCGCGGTCGCGCCGTTAGGTATCCTCAGTGCAGGCGCGTGACCGAGGGTAGAGCGGAGCCGGCATGAGGCTTTGATCTGTATCAAGGCTTCCGCGTTGGGATTCGACGCCATTGCAGGCATCGTCGCTTATTGGTCGTTGCGGCGTTCTACGCCGATCGACGACAGCATATCGTCCCACAGCTTGTGCACCTGCTCGTGGCGGCTCTGGACGGCGGAAGGTGTGACAGCGCCCGGGATACCGTTTCGAGCGTCAGTCGAGGCCGGGACTGCCCGAACAAGATGCATCGCAATCCGTTACGAACGCTGATCATCTTCCGAGTTGCTGCCAAACTCGCTACGAGCAAGTACGCCTCCGAGCGTTTGGCGGCACCTATCACGGGGTCATTGTTTAGCTGGTAAAGTGAACCCAACACCGGATTGAAGCGGGCATCGAGCATTCGCAGTTTGAGGTTTGCTTCTCGCCCATCGGCGCGCGTCGCCCAGTTGATCCAGCACCAGTCCTACCGAGTCAGGCTTGTGGCGGAGAACGAAGCTCAGGAATTTGCTGAGTTGGGTGGGATTAGAAGACATGGCGACGGGATATATCAAGCTGCCCGGATGAGCCAATGGTCGGCGCAGCGACGTTGATCTAGGGCTCCGCGAAATCAGCGCGCCGTTCCCGCATACTGCTGAACGCGCGGACCAATGTCGAACTCATCCGCTATTCGTCGAAGAGAGCTTCGGTACGGTTCTGCCAAATCCCGTCCCGACGGATGGAACGCAGGCAGGCTGGCGCTGACAGCCAAGATGCCGGACGGATGGATCGCTGGGTGCGAGTCTGCGGCTGATCCCTTTGGAGCTAGTCGAGAAACGGGCATTACTGCGGCGCATGAGTCCGGTTGTGGCGGCACCTTTGAGACGTGCCCGCCTATCCTGAGAATGTCCGTTCACCGGGGTAGACCGGAAGTCGCCGTGGTCCGGTCAAACGACGCGAATGACCCATACCGGACCTCGCAACACCTTAGGCGAAGTCGAGCCTGACGATGATCACTCTCAGATTGATCTTGACCCATGTCAAATAGCGGAGTGGGTGGCATCTAATCTGCGACACATGTGCCGTGCCCCGGGCCCCGATTTTCGGCGGATTTTGGAAATGTCCAGGGGTTAGGCTAGTGGAGCTTATGCTTAACCTTTGTCGGGAGCTTTTCCGAGAGCCAACCGCGCATTTGATTTGGCTCGATAGACCGCTCGGGTTTGCATCTCCTGGCAGAAACGCGATGCCCCTTCCTGTAGAGATCGCCCGCCACCTTCTTAGCATCGTGCTCGTCACGGCATTCAATCGTCAGCCCGCCATACCTTATTACCCACTTAGCCGATGGCTTAGGTGTAGCCGATGGCTCGGGGGCATCGCGGTCACCCCGCCCAATCAATCTCGCAAACTCAGCATCAGCTTCTTCTCGCGACAGCCGAATGAGCTCACGATCATCCCTAGTCGCGGGACCGCGCTTCAGCCGGTCCCACACCATCCAAGTCCCGGCTAAAACGCCCCTTCTTAGGAGGTAACGCTCCATAGCACGCTCTAAAGTGGCCCGTTTATCTCCACGACCCGCGACACCGACTATGACTGGTCCAATCCGCTGATCAGCAAGACGGCCAAAAGCTTTCGGACATGATCCTTCTTCATCGATGGCACGGGGTGGTCTGGCTGGAAGGTGCGGGCTGCTCCTCCTGCTTCCACCGCGCCGCAAGCTGCTTGATCTGCTCGAAATCGAGGGTCGACTGTGCCAGGGCGCCTTTTCGGACGATTATCGCCGCCGCATCGCGCTCTTCGGGGGGCAACATCATCCCTCGCGCCACTGCGGAACGAAGTTTCATGATGCCGTGATTGGCCAGGGCAACAAGCTCTTCCGGGTCTAAGGCCATTTTCCATGCCTACCCTTAGGCTGGCCGTAAGCCAGCACACGCGCACCGGGTGCTCCAATTTCTAGGGTAGATTAGCGTTGGTTAATCTCAAGCTGCCCATTTGTATGGCACCACAATGGACGTGATCGGCCAGATGTTTGAGCACGCCTGTAAGCTCGGGCTGGCTTTCGCGCGCTGGAACTCTCCACCTTTGCCGTCACGCAGCAGGCCAAGATGCTGCGGGACTTCAAGGTCCTCTACTACAAGCGCCGGCACGACGAGAGGCAGCCGTCATGAAGCGCCGGCGCCGATCGATCAGGAAGCGCAACCGGCGGCGGCTGGCCTCGCACGCGCGAAGGCTCAGACGGTAATGATCTCGTAACGCCTAGGGCAAGGCCGTCGCAAAATCGTCATAGCGCCCGCTTTTTGCCACCAACGTGCCACCAGCTTGGCCAACGAATCGCGCGTGTTTGAATCCCACGTTTTCATTAGCGGGAGATACTGAAGTGGCGATAGGGACAGTGAAGTGGTTCAATGCAACCAAAGGGTACGGGTTTATCCAACCCGACGGCGGCGGCAAGGATGTTTTCGTCCACATTTCAGCTGTTGAGAAAGCCGGCCTGAGCAGCCTCAATGAGGGTGCCAAGGTGAGCTATGAAGAAATGAGCAACCGGGGCAAAACGTCCGCGGAAAATCTAAGAGTCGGGTGAATCAAGCCCGCTGGTTCACAACGGCGGGCTTTGTTCTGGCGAATTTTGCGCAGACCCACGTGATTGACGGCTGCGTGCGCTATGTTCGGTCATTGCTTTCACCGCCTCGTTTTCGTCGGCGCAAAAAGCAATGCTCTGCCTATCCGCAAACACGAGCCATTGATGATGGCCAACTTCCGTGATGACGTATTCGGTCATTCCGGCCCCCATAAGCGAGTAGTTACATCTTAGGACAGCAGCCTTGCTGTTTTGTTAACCAAGATCCATCACGATCCTCGCGACCTTCTGGTGGTCACGCTTGAGTTAAGGCCGTCGCTCAGCCAACCCAGCGGCGGCAGGCGGCCTCCGCCAATACGGCGCATGGAATGCTACTTCAAGCCAGCCTTCCGCAGCCCTTCCACCAACGACGCTGTGGCTTCGAGCAGGGTCTCGGTTTGATACTGGTCGTCCTTATAGTATTCAGTGATCTTGTTAAGGTCGTATTTCTGCTTGCTGAACGACGTCTTCCTGAATGTCTCGAGCGCCTTTTTGGCGTCTGCATCTCTGTTTGTCAGAGCGTAGGCCGCGATCAACCACGCTTGGCTGAACCAAAGGTTCGGCCGCACGTTCACCGATTCTTCGAGCGCCTCGATCGCCCTGGCATAGTCACCAACGACAAAATAGGCGCGCCCCTTGACCCAACGGAAAACCCCGAATGAAGGATCCTTCGGGCTGAGCTGAGCGGCCTGTTCGGAAAGCGGAATGGCTTCAGCAGGCTTTCCGACGAAGACCATCTCATTGGCGGCTTGGGCATAGGCTTTGGCGAGATTTGGGTTGAGCCTGATCGCCTCGTTGAACGAGTCCAGTGACGCCTTGTGATTGCCGCGCAACCGATTGACGAACCCGAGCGCGTAATGCGCGAGTGTGGTATTCGGATCAAGCTTTATCGCCCTATTGGCGGCATCCTCTGCACGATCGACCTCAGGCTTGCCCGCACCATTCCAGGAATTGAGCACGTCCGAAGACAAAACGTTGGCAAGCAGACCCCAGAGTCGCGCGTTGTCCGGGTCAGCCTTGAGGCCTGCCTCCGCATGCTGTCGCGTTTCGAGCGATTTTTGCGGTGTTGGATAACCGGTATTTGCAGCCATTGCCTTCATCCTTTCATCCAGAGGGTTGCCGTCCGCTGCAAGTGTGCCGACCTCGTGTCGAACGCCCTGTTGCACCATCTCGTCATTCAGCGAGGCGGCAATTCGCAACAACATGCTGTCCTGCAGATCAAGCAGGCTACCGGTTTCGCGCTCGAAGCGATTGGCCCAAAGATTGGTGCCGCTTCTGGTGTCGATCAGTTGCGCATTCACTTGGACCATCGGCCCCGCGCGCCGGACACTACCTTCAAGCGCGTAGCGAACCTTGAGCTCCCGACCTATCTGGCGGGGGTCCGTTGACTTGCCCTTGTATGCGAACGCGGTACCGGAGGCGATCACCCAGGCACGCCGCAACCGCGAAAGCTCGGTCGTCAGGTCGTCAGTGATCGCGTCGGCCAAATACTCATCGGCCGTGTTTCCGTCGACGTTCTTGAACGGTAATACAACGATCGTATTGGTACGGCCCGCCGCCTGATTTTGCTCCCGAAACACCAGAAACGAGGCGACGGAAGCGACGGCCAAAGCCACGATGCTGATGGTCGCAATCAACTTAACCCAGTTCGCAACAAGCAACGTAGCAAACGTCTCATGAATCCGTTCGTACGCGACCTGGTAAGCGTGAATTGGATACGGAATGTTCTTCACGTTGCGAGCCCCGCGGTACGCGAAAAAGAACTCGGGCTGAGCGCGTGTCTGGTCATAGATGCTCTGGCTAACGCATACTGTCCCAGGCAAAGCCAGGGCCTCCAGCCGTGCCGCGATATTGACGCTGTTTCCATAGATGTCGCGATGATCGACGAGAACGTCGCCCGTGTTGATTCCGATCCGCAGCTGCATTTTCTCCGCATCGCCAGACTGGCGCTCGGCAAGTCCGCGCTGGATATCGAGGGCGCAACGTACCGCGTCGACCGCGCTCCAAAACTCGACCAATAATCCGTCGCCCATGCTGCGCACGAGACGGCCCCCGTGCTTCTTGACTGTTGGAGCGATCAGTTCGCTAACATAAGTGGAAAAACGCGCATGCGTTTCATCCTCACTGCGGCTCATCATGCGGCTATAGCTGACGACGTCGGCCAGCATCACAGCCATCAATCGCCGCTTCTGCCGCGCCGCAACCAGATCGATTCCCATCGGTGCGGTCTCCTTCGATCGGCAAAAGCCTCTCGGGTAGAGCCAGTCCGTTATTCGAAAGCTACCTTCGCAGAGCAGTTAGCCTGACCGCTTTTGTAAATGCACAGCGGATATCACCACGCCGTGCGCTGAAATGGGCATACAAAATAAACATTCCTCAGCTTGCCGTCGCAAGGAGATCACACATCGGAAAACCCTGCACCGGGGCTGCCTTCCAACCGCGTCTATATGTATATGCGCATCAATAATGCTGGAACAGTATGAAAGGCGTCACTACTCAGCAGGACAGCATCACTGTCATTTTTTCTCGCGTGAACAGCACAAGCTCGCCACGAATTCTGTGTCAAACCAACAACAGAGCATCGTCTTTCATGAGGCGGCGCCAAGATCGAATTCATCTCCCATCGGTCGAAGAGAGCTCCGGTACGGTTCTGCCAAATCCCGTCCCGACGGATGGAACGCAGGCAGGCTGGCGCTGACAGCCAAGATGCCGGACGGATGGATCGCTGCGAACGACGGCGAACACCTCGACAGCATGATCGTAACCCTTGATCAGCTGCTTTCCGATCGAGGCCAGCGGGATGCGATCCCTCACCTGTTCGGTGACAACGGGGTCGACCAGTATCTCGGCGTCGTCAGCCAGACTGCAAAGCCGTGATGCCAGATTGACGACGTTTCCGATCGCCGTGTAGTCGACACGCCCGTGATAGCCGAGGGTACCGACGGTCGCGGGTCCCATCGCGATGCCCACGCCGAAGCCTACGGTGCAACCACCGGCGGACCAGTTGTTGGCAAGGGATTGCACCGCCGTCTGCATGTCGATCGCAAGCCTGATGCCGCAATGCGCCGGGTCCTCGCACCTGACCGGCGCGTTGACCAGAACCATCACGCCGTCACCGGCGAAGCGTATCAGGGTGGCGGCATGGCGTGCGGTGACCGCGCCAATGGCTTCGTAATATTCTCTCAGCACGGCCAGAATTGCCTCGGGCTCGGCACGGGCGGAAAACGCGGTGAAGCCGCGCAGATCGCCGAAAATCGCAACCACGTCACGGCGCTGTCCATCCAGCAGACGCGGATCGGAGTGTTCCACCAGTTCGGCGACCTGTGGGGCAAGGAATTGCTTCAGGCGATTGATGCGCTCGGATTTCTGCTGTGATGCCCCGAGCTCCTCCGCCATCTGGTTGAACCGGACTGCCAATTGCTCCAGTTCGTCGCGGCTTTCGATTGCGATGCGATGATCGAGCTGTCCCATTCCGATCCGTTCAGCGCCCTCCTCGAGCTTCCGGATCGGCACCCACATGCGGGATGCACGCCAATAGGCGAGCACAAGCGCAAAAACGGTTCCGATGGCGATGAACATCAGGGAACGCCACAGCGTCGCGCGCATGGATTCAAACGCCTCCACGATCGGCTGCTGGGCAATCACGGTCCACCCCACATTCGCGGCAGGTACCGAGAGCGCGATGAAATCTCTCCCGTCATCGCCTGTGGTGACGACCGCCGATCCGTTCGCAGCTGACACAACCGATTTGAGCCGGCTGAACTCGCCTGACCCGGCGCCACTGCGCAGCACCAGGCTGATGTCCGGGTGAGCAATCAGGCGTCCTCCGTCATCGACGACAAGGGCGTGGCCGGTGTTGCCGATCTTGATCGCCGCGATGACATCCCAGATCAGTTTCAAATTGATGTCGGCAACGACAATTCCGGCGGCCGCGCGGTTTCCCGCGACGGCGATCCGCATGTAGGGCTCTGAATCGCGCTGATATCGCACAGGACCGTACCAGACCCGGTTCGCGCGCGCTCCCACCACCGCGGGATCACTAGACATGTCCGTACCTCGACCGGTCCGGTTCAGACTCATCCTGGATACGAACACGCGTTCGGTGCCGGCCGGGTCAACCAGCGACACCGAAACGATCGCCGGCACCTGCTGCAGCAGCCGCAGCCCGTCGACCCTGCGCCGGTCGTCCTCGCCCTGGGTCCAGGGAAACTGCACGAGCCAGCCGAGCTGATCGCGTATGCCATCGGTAAAGGTCTGGATCCGGTCGGCTGCAGCGCGCGCCTCGATCTGAAGCACTTCATTGAGATGAAGACGATGGTCGCGAAAGGCGAACCAGGCTTCGATCACGGAGCCAAGTGTGAGCGGCACCACCACTGCGACAAACAGTGTGATGAAGTATTTGACGAACAGGGAGCGGCGCGGCCGGGTCACGCTGGCGGGGCCCGGCAACTGGAGCTCCAAGTCACGATGAGATGTGCCGGCCTCATTCGATCACCTTGTTGGCGCGAAACAGGATGGAGGATTTGTCCAGGTCGATGCCGAGTTGCTCAGCCGTCCTGAGATTGACGACCAGCTCGAATTTGGTCGGTTGCACAACGGGAAGCGTGGCGGGGCTTTCGCCGCGCAGGATCCGGTCGGCGTAGGTCGCAAGCGCGAAATAGGTCGCGCGCTGGTTCGCGCCATAGCTGATAAGCCCGCCCGCGTCGCAATACTCGCTCCATCCGAACATCGAAGGCAGCCGATGCTTGATGGCGAACTGGGCGATCTTGGCGCGGTGCACCAGCGTGAGAACATCCGGAAAAACAAGCAACCCATCCGGATGCGCGTCGCCCACCAGTCCAAGCGCGTGGTCCAGCTCGTTCGCGCCGGCAAAGGGCACATAAAGCAGCGTGATGCCGAGCTGACGGGCGGCGTCCTGGGTCGCGCGCCACTCCGACTGTTCTCCCGGATGAAGACTGTTCGAAAGTACCGCCAGGGTGCGCAGGCTCGGAAAGATTTCCTTCAGCAGTTCAACCCGCTTCCCCGCCACATCAAGCGACAGGAAGGTCGAGCCGGTGAAATTGCCGCCCGGTTCCCCGAGACTCTTGACGAGGCCGAGCGCCACCGGGTCGCCGCTCAGGGCAAACAGGACCGGAACATCCGTTACCTCCGTCAGCGCGCGGGTCGCGGGGCCGCTCGACACGGCAAGGTCGACGTTGCCGCGGCGAACGTTCGATACCACCTCGCGCAGCGCCTGCGGATTGCCGGGCGCATAGTGCAATTCCAGGGCAACGTTCTTGCCCTCGACATAGCCGCGCGCGCGCAATCCTTCGCGGAACCCGTCGAGGAACGGGTCGGGCTGGGACCCGGTGGAAACCCAGAAAATGCGATAGACCCTTGTTGGATCATGAGCCAGTGCGGCGACCGGCCAAGCCATCGCGGCACCGACAAGCGTTATGAAATCTCTTCGTTTCATGCTGGCCACCATGGCCCAATCCGGCTTTCCAAGCTTCGAGCCGGCATTCAGATGAGCTGCAGATAATCTTTATTTTTCCCTTTTTTGGGCAGCTCGGGGCGCCGAGATGCGTCCTCGGCCCAAGGTTCCAGCTGCGACGTCCCTACTCCACCCCATAGCGCGTGAAGTGATCGCCGATGCCGGCCTGGATGGTCCTGGCCGCCGAGATATCGCTATCGCTGCCGGCCTTGTCGCCCTTCCTGAGCTTGGCAAGCCCGCGCCCATAGAGCGCGCTCGCCAGCTTCGGCTCGGTTCGCAGCGCAGAATCATAATCATCGATCGCCGCGTCGAGCTGGCCCATCTTCAGATGGACCAGCCCACGCGAGTCGTACGTTTCGGCATTGTTCGGTCCCGACTGAAGCGCCTTGTTGCAGTCCGCCAGCGCGGTTTCCAACGCCCCGAGGACAGCACGTGTCCAGCACCGCCCGCTCCATCCGGCTGCCAGATCGGGCTGAAGGCGAACCGCCTCGTCATAGTCCCGCGCCGCGCGGTCGTACGCCTGCTTCTTCAGGTAGATTCCCGCACGGTTGGCGAAGGCTCTGCCGTAGTTGGGATTGAGCTTGATCGCCTGATCGAGAGATTGGATGGCGAGGTCGTATTCGCCTTTTTTCAGGTAAATTACACCCCGGTTGTTGAACGGCTTGGCATCGCCGGGATTGAGCTTGATCGCGGCATCGAAATTAGGGATGGCGCGGTCGTAGTCGCTCCTTGAGGCATAGGCATTGCCACGATTGTTATAGGCAACAGCCAGGGCTGCCGTCGTGAGTTGACCCGATCCGATAAGCGCCGTGCAAGCATTGATCCGACGCTCGAGCGACGCGCGATGCGAACCGTTGCACAATTCGAGATTCCCGAGATAGCCATCCGGCTTCGGGTTCTGTGCCGCCGCCGGTGATCCGAACAGCAGCAAGGCGAGGATCGGCGCCAGGCCGAGGACAATGCGCCCGCTTGCGCTGGATTCCATGTCAGGCTTCCGATTTTGGAACGAGAGATCGGCGGTCGACCGCCCTAGCACCCCCGACAGATTTTCAGATTTGATCCGGGAGACGTTGGTTCGGATGGCGCCGCCGCCGGTCTCCCCGGCTTTCGCGTGACCTTGCTCTTGCCCTCTTCAATGAGGGTGGAAAACTTGAATGTCCCATCGTCCGACATTTCGACGTGTGGCGTGGTGCCGCGAATCCCCATTGTCGCGACGGGGGTATCGACCTTCATATCGCCGGTCTTCGCGACCTGGCCGGCAACAAAGGTGAAGGTTCCCTTGGTCAGACTGAGCAAGGTCTTGTTGGACTTCCCGTTTGGGTCATAGACGAACTCGCTCAAGGCCATGCGCGCGTTGCTCGACAGATTGAATGCTGTGCCATCCGTAAAAGTAATGCCGACCCGGCCGTCGGCGCCGGTCGCGACCACATCGCCCTCATAGACGACATCACCAACCTTCGCCTGCGCGGCTTGAGCGTCGGCACGAACCTGAATGACGGTCGCACCGGCACGTTCGATGGTGACCGAACCTGTCGCGACAACGACTTTTCCAATCGGTTTGGACGCGACATCCTGAACCGCGGGCGTCGCAGAACCGCGTTGCGCCTGGGCCGGGCCCGGGAAAGATCCGGCGATCGCCAGAGCGAAGCCTGTCAGCAAAACCGCAATCTTATGGTTGCACATGATCGGCCCTTCCCGAGCAAATCTCGTTCGCGCGGCCACACCGGTTCCTTGAACCGCCGGCCAGGGCAAAATGGATGCGATTGGATATTATGCCGGACCGGCCGCTTCGCGCCACCTCCCCCAAAAGGAGTACCCCTTTTGCGTCGCCGGCTTTGTGAAGACTTTCATAATCTCTCCCACTGGATTGGGCTATTTTGGCACAGGAGATTTCGACGGTCAGTCTTTGGCTGACCGCGCCAAATGTTTTGACCTGAATGCAACAGGCAGCGGCAGGCCGGGACGGAACTCATGTTCACAGGGTCCCACGCCGAAACCGGGGACGATCGTAACGCGGCAGCGGAGCGGCTTCCCCGCGTCATCGGCAATGTTCGGACGGAAGCCCGTAGCGGCCCCCTCGGCCGGGGGGCAAAGAGCGATTGTCCCCAAGCCAACAGACCATTTCCTGCCATTACTGGCCGCACGCACGCCCGGTTCGGCATGCTGTGGCTCACAGCGCTGACCTTCTCCACGATGAACGAAGCCGGAGCCGCGGACCCGAATGTCGTTTTCCTGGACGACGGCAGCATAACCTACAAGGATATGGAGCACGGAAGCTTCGAGCTTGTGACCAAGGAGCCCATCCCGCGGCACTTCTTCGTTGAGGATCCCGGCGAAACAATCGTCCTGCGCGCCGAAGGATCCTCGATCAATATCAGCCGGGTGACAAATTCCTCCTCGCGAATGGCGGAGTTGCAGGCAGCCCAGCAGGAAGCGCTCGCCACCCTTGCGAAAGGCATGGAGTCAACGGGGTCGAGCACACCTCCTTTGGTCGATCGGCTGCCGGTGCAACCGATCAATTTTATCGAGACTGACGTCCTCTCCCCAGCGGGAGATTCGCTCCTGCCGCTGCCGGTGCCCAACTTCCCGGTCACCGAAATTATTACCGCAGCCATCCCGCCTGTCCCGCCGACGCTGAACGCCGTGGCAGGGCCGACCGAAATCGACACCTCGGCGTTTGACACCTTCACTGCGACGAGCGGCACTTTCGTCGCCAGCACTACCAACGGCGACACACTGACTTACGGCATCAGCGGCGGGACCGCCGGCAGCACGGTACTGGATGGGGAGACATTCGATGTCTCGCAGCAGGGCCCCTACGGCACGCTTTACGTCGACAGCACGACCGGCGATTACACTTTCGTTCCGGACAGTCACGCGATCAATGCACTGACGGAGCCGACGACCACGAGCTTCACCGTCACGGTGTCTGACGGCACGCTCGCAGCCAGCCAGACCTTCACGATAGCCATCAACGGCGCCAACGACGCGGCCATCATTTCCGGTGCCGCGACCGGTTCAACGGTCGAGGCCAGCGGCGTCGCCAACCGCGCGCTGGGCATGCCGACCGTGACCGGCGCGCTCACGAACACCGACGTTGACAATCCACACGATACCTTCACGGCGATCGAGACGCCCACTGCGAGCGCGGGCGGTTACGGCAACTTCGCCATAACGGCGAATGGCGTGTGGACCTACACGCTCGACGAGACCAACAGCGCGGTGCAGGCGCTCAATGTCGGCGGCACACTGACCGACACCTTCACCGTGACCACCGTCGACGGCACCGCCAAATTGGTCACGGTCACCATCCAGGGCGCCAACGACGCGGCCGTCATTTCCGGCGCCACGGCCGGCGCGGTGATCGAGGCGGACAGCGCCGAGCACGGCACGCCGGGAGCGACCGGCACGCTTACGGACACCGATGTCGACAACACGCCGAACAGCTTCACGCCGGTTGACTCGCCGACCGCGAGCGCGGGCGGCCATGGCAGCTACACGTTGACGGCGGACGGCGTGTGGACCTACGCACTCGACGATTGCGACCACGCGGTGCAGGCACTCAACATCGGGGACACGCTGACCGATACCTTCACCGTGACCACCATCGACGGCACAGCGCAGGTGGTGACGGTCGCCATCCAGGGAACGAACGACGCGGCCATCATCTACGGCACCACAACCGGGTCGGTGACCGAGGCTGGTCACCATGAATACGGCAAGGCGACCGCGTGCGGCACACTCACCGACACCGACATCGACAATACGCCCAATACCTTTACGGCCGTCAGCGCGCCGACTGTGAGCGCGGGCGGCTATGGCACCTTCACCATGACGGCGGATGGCAAGTGGACCTACACGGTCGACGACAACAACGGTGCGGTGCAGGCGCTCAATAGCTGCGACACGCTCTGCGACAGCTTCACGGTCACCACCGTCGACGGTACCGCCCAGGTGGTGAAGGTCACCATCCAGGGCGCCAACGACCCGGCCGTCATTTCCGGTAGCACAGCCGGTAGCGTGATCGAGGCTGCTTGTCATGAATACGGCCAGCCGGTCGCGTGCGGCACGCTCACCGACACCGACGTTGACAATACGCCCAATACCTTCGCGCCGGTTTGCTGGCCGGAGGCGAGCGCGGGCGGCTACGGCACCTTCACCATGACGGCGGCCGGCGTGTGGACCTACGCGCTCGACAACTCAAACTGCACCGTGCAGGCGCTCAATAGCTGCGACACCCTTTGCGACAGCTTTACGGTCACAACCATCGACGGCACCGCCCAGGTGGTGAAGGTCACCATCCAGGGTACCAACGACCCGGCCGTCATCTACGGCACCACCGCCGGATGTGTGGTCGAGGCTGGTTGTGATGATCATGGTGACCCGGTCGCGTGCGGCACGCTCACGAGCACCGACGTCGACAATACGCCCAATACCTTCACGCCGGTTTGCTTGCCGGAGGCGAGCGCGGGCGGCTATGGCAGCTTTACCATGACGGCGGCCGGCGTGTGGACCTACACGCTCGACAACGCCAACTGCACCGTGGACGCGCTCAATAGCTGCGACACCCTTTGCGACAGCTTCACGGTCACAACCATCGACGGCACAGCCCAGGTGGTCAAGATCACCATCCAGGGCGCCAACGACGGTTTCGATTTCAAGGCGTCGGCCGCCGGCGACTCGTTCCAGTTCAACGACGAGATTTCCGGCTTTGGCGGTTCAAACGTCATCGATCCCCTTGATGTGGACTTTGCCCAGGCTGCAATCAGCCAAAGCGAAGATGCCGCAGGAATCAACGGACCGCTGGCGACGTCGGCGGGAGCACAAATGCTTGCGCAATCGCTGTCAGGAAATCCCGCTGATGACAATTTCGGTTTCGCTCTGGAGCCGTTGGCGAGCGTCACCGCTTTTCATGCGCCGCACGACCTGATGGTGTGATGGCTTCCGAAACCGTGGCGTCAAGTCGTGCCGGAGATGCCGGCGATTCCCATCGAGGCGCGAGATAAACAGTCAGCAAACACGGATCCCGTATATCGCTGCGCTGATGCAGGCTGCTTGCTGCGCGCCTTCCGAAGAAACCAGGCTTCTCCGAAAGGCGCTGCAGGACTTTTACTTGATGGCTTTTACTTGGTGACCTTGTCGACCACCGCATCGATGCCCATGCGGATCGCGGTGCCGGTGGCGAAGGCAACCACGACGACCGGGATCCAGATGAATCCGCCCGAGACGGAGTCGAGTTCGGCAGCATTCAGTTCGCGCGCTTCAGTGTTCAGCTTTGTCATATCAGTCTCTCCCGTTGTCGGTGGAAGGACTGTCCCCGCCACTCGTAAGAGATCGATAGTCCGCGGCGCGCCAGGCCGCTGTGTCGGACATCACACTCAAGTCGGTGCGTGGAACGGGTGTAGAGCGCGGCCCGATCAAACCGGAATCCGTGATGCTGTCGCACCATCTTGATCCCGCGCAGGCCTTGGCCGCCACCGAAGGGCGCAACCTGTTTTGGCGCAAACGCCACAGAATCGTGAAGCCGCTACGGATTGCGGCGGCTCGGCCCGCGCATTACCTCGCATAATACGGTTTGCCTGGAGCAAATGTAATGCGCGCTGTTTTGGCCTTGGGCCTTTTGATCGCCCTCTGTGCTTCTGCCAACGCCGCAAAGGTGCAGCACTCCAAATCGCATGCGGGCCAGTCGCGCTCGGCCCAACCTGTTGCTGCCACCAAGGGCTATGCCGTTCCCGGTTGGACCGACGCACAGACGCGGTATTGGATGGACAGCTTTCACGGCGGAACGGATTGACGCCGAGCGGTACTATATTTTTTCCGGCCGGCGTCAGTGCCAAAGTTTCCACCCATGCTGCAGTCCGTAGGACGGGTGGAGCGACAAGCGTTCGCCGAACGCGCGTCGCGCCCGGGTTTTGCAAATCTCTCGCCTGACGGAGGGCGCGGGGAATGCCGGGCGCCCGCAACCCAAAAGCCGACTTGACTATCCGCGCATCACCGCATTGGCCTTCTCGGCGGCGGCGGTCATGGCAATCTTCGCCGATTTCGCTCCCGAGACGACTTCATTCACGCCGATCATGAAGGCGTCCATGATGGGTCTCGATTGCGGATGGAAAAGTATAGCCTTCGCGCGGTCGACATCGGCATTTTGCAAGTTGGTCAGCGCCGCTGCGGCGGCCTGCGGGCCGAACGCCTTCTTGAAGCCCTCGCTCGACCAGGCCGACAGGCGTGTCGTCGCGAGCCCCGCCGCTGCGGTCTGCAGCGAGGTCGCCTTGCTTGTCGCCCACTGCAGGAACAGGAAAGCTGCCCGCTTGTTTCGCGATTTGGAATTGATGCACGCCTGCCAGTGCGACATGAAGGGAACGGATGCGTGCCCGGCTGCATGCGGAAAAGCTGCAAACTCAGCCTGCCTCGTCACGCGACTCTTGGCCGGGTTGGAGATGTCGGTCGCAAAGTTGCTGCTGTCGATGGCCATTGCCGTCCTTCCCTGCAGGAAGTCGTCCAATACGTGGTACCATTCATAGCTGCCGACGCCGACCGGCCCGGCCTGGCTGAGCAGCTGTCCGAACATCTCGACGGCCGCGATCGCCTCCGGGCTCGCGAACGCGGCCTTCTTGTCCTTGACCATGTGCCCACCGTAAGAGAACACGAAGCTCATGGCCGGCACGGACGAATTGCCGCCGGCCTGCGCCCGCATGGCAATCCCGGACATCTCGTTGGTCTTGAGCGTCTTGGCGCCGGCAAGCAGTTCTTCGAAAGTCTGGGGAACCGGCAGGTTCTTGGCTGCCCGCGCATCGCCGTTGAGGAACAAGGTCACCGCCTCGGAGGTGATCGGGACGGCGTAACGTTCGCGGTCCGCCCACAGCGGAAAGGCGCGGGCGGTCTTGAGAAGGTCGCTCTCGTCGTACCAGCCGAGATCAGTCAGCGACTTGTCGGAATAATAGCCGTTCAGCGGCTCGAGCCATCCTGCCGCGATGCCCTGGCCATAGGTCGTCCACATGAAGACGTCGGGGGTGCTGCTGCCACGGTTGAGCTGTATCGGCAGTGCGCCCAGATACGCGGTCTCCAACCGGAAGTCGGTAGCGACGATGATACCGGTGAGCTTGGTGAAGTCCCACAAAAGCGGAGTGATCGCGTTCGACCAGGGATGGATTGCGCCCGCGAGCGTGATCGTCTGCCCCGCAAATTGCTTCCAATCAATCGCAGCCCTGGCATAGCTCGCGGCGCCATCCTCCGCAAAACCCCACCGCGGCAGCATGGCGAGGGCCGGCAATGTCGCCCCCGCCGCGCCCAATCCTTTGACGAAGGTCCGCCGGCTGGCCGAGCTTGGACTGCTCGGAAACTTTTCACCTGTAGCCAAGTGGTTTGGAGCCAAATGGTTTGGAGACATGTGGTTTGGAGCCATGTGGTTGCTCCTGCCGGGGGATCTGCCTTCACAACAAGCGGTCGGGGCCTTACCCGTGACGTTCTGGCCCCTTGCGTGTAATCTGCACGGTGGAGCTTGCCGGTTCCCGTCGCATCCCGCGGACCGCGGCTATGTTTTCATTATACTAGCAATGTTCTGCGTCGGCATCAGAAAATAATCGCTCACGCGAGCATCGAAGCAGGCCAATGTCAGTCACTCTAAGCCAGTCCTCTCGGTGGTTTGCTCGTCCGCTGGCGCTGGTGGTCGCGGTTCTTCTAACTGTGGTTGTCGCGACCGGGTTTCTCGGCTTCAGATATTGGCAGGAGCGACAAGCGGCAGATCTCCTGTTCGAGCGTGGTCGCCAGGTGCTCGAGACGCTGGATCGGCTGCGGACAGTCATCGCCGACGTGGAGGCCCAAAGGCGCGGGTATCTGCTGACTCTGGACCCCTCATATCTCAAGGCCTACGGCGTCTCCGACGAAAGCGTGCGCCGCGACGCCCACGCGCTCCAGGCTCTTGTAGCGAGCGATCCATTGCAGAACCATCGTGCGGGACATCTGGCGCTGACCGTTGCAGCAAAGCTGCGCGAGATCGATGACATCGTCAATACTGCCCGAACCAGCTCTGGGCCGGCAGCGCTGGCGATGATCCGCAGCCTGGACGAGATCCGGTCGCAAATCGACCAGATGGTGGACCACGAGCGCTTCCTGCGCGTGGATCAAGAGAGGCGCGCCAAGGCACTCGAACAGCGCAAAGCCTGGCTGATCGCTACGGCTGTCGTCGTTGTCGCGGTCCTGGCAGGGGCAGCGCTGGCGCTCGCACGGTTCGAAGCGAGGCGCCGGCGAAAAGCGACAGAGGAGAACGTCCAGCTCCAGAGCGAAATCGAAGAGCGTGACAGGAAGATCCGGCGCCTGGTCGACGCCAACATCATCGGGATCATCATCTGGGAAGTCGACGGGCGCATTCTTGAGGCCAATGACGAGTTTCTCCGCATGGTGGGATACGACCGGGAGGATCTCACTGCGGGTCGCCTGCACCGGACATCCCTGACACCGCCGGAATGGCGCGACCGCGACGCGCGTACCGTGGCAGAGCTGAAGCGGATCGGGACGGCCCAACCGTTCGAGAAAGCGTACTTGCGGAAGGACGGAAGCCGCGTCCACGTGCTGATCGGCGGGGCGATGTTCGAAGAAGGTACAAATCAAGGTGTTGGCTTTGTCCTCGATCTGACCGAGCGCAAGCGGGCGGAAGAGGCGCTGCGGCAAAGCGAGGAGCGCTTTCGCACCCTCGTGCAATTCTCCTTCGACGTGTACTGGGAGACCGACGCGCAGCATCGCTTTACTCACCAGGAGTTCGCCGAGAACCTTGCAGACGCGCCGGCGTGGACGAGGGGCGCCGAGATCGGGAAAACGCGCTGGGAGGTGCCTTACCTGGAACCCGACGCAGAGGCCTGGCGCAAGCACCGGCAGACGCTCGAGGCGCACCTTCCGTTCCGTGATTTCGAGCTCGCGCGCCCTGTCCCCGACGGCAGCAAGCGTTACGTGTCCGTCTCGGGGCTGCCGATGTTTGACGAGTCGGGGCGCTTCGTCGGCTACCGCGGCGTCGGGCGGCACATCACCGAACGCAAGCGGGCCGAAGAGGCCTTGCGCTCCGCGCAGGCGGAGCTCGCCCACGCCAATCGCGTCTCCACGCTGGGGCAGCTGACGGCCTCGGTCGCCCATGAAGTCAGCCAGCCGATCGCTGCGACCGTGCTCAACGCCCAGGCGGCCTTGCGCTGGCTAGCCGCTCAGCCACCGAACCTCGGCGAGGTTCGGCAGATCCTCGGTCAGATCACGGGTGACGGCAAGCGTGCCGGCGACGTCATCGGCTGGATCCGGGCCCTCATCAAGAAAGCTCCGCCGCGGAAGGAGAGCCTGGAGATCAACCAGGCGATCCTCGAGGTCATAGCCCTGACCCGCGGCGAAGCAGTACAGAACGGCGTCTGGGTGCGGACGCAACTCGCAGATGGCTTGCCGCTCATTCAGGCGGACCGGGTCCAGCTGCAACAGGTGATCCTCAACTTGATCATCAACGCCATCGAAGCGATGAACGGCGCCAGCGAGGGGACGCGGGAGTTGTTGATCAGCACTGCCGCAGATGCCTCGAACGGCGTGCACGTCAGCTTGCGGGATACCGGTCCGGGACTGGATCCGGCGAGCCTTGAGCACCTCTTCGACGCATTCTTCACCACCAAGTCCAGTGGCCTCGGCATGGGACTAAGCATCTGCCGTTCGATCATCGAAGCCCAAGGGGGACGGATTTGGGCCGATGCCAATAAACCTTGCGGCGCCGCCTTTCATTTCACCCTGCCCTTGGAACGCGAAGAGACCGCTGCTGCCGAGCACGCCGGCCCAATGCAGGCGGTATGAAATGCTGGCTTGGGGAGCTGCCAGTCCTCGGCGGCGAATGCGCCTGCTGCGATCGCGGGCGTTAGCGGTGAGCAGCGCGTTTCCCTCGCCGCTTCCTGACCGAGGTCTCATTCCGCACCTGTTTTGAAATTTCCCCCGAAGAGAACATTTGACAGAGCCGGCCCGCCGCCTGCGAATGCCCCATCAAGGTATCCGCCATTGAGGCGCTTCAGCCACGGCAGCCGCTCCAGAATCCCCGTCGTTATCGGCTCACCCGTGATGCCGACAGAGTTCAATGGCCATATCCCCGCCGGTACGATCTCCAGTGTAGCGCGGATGAGCTTTGCGTCTGGACCGAAACGTTCCTCGATATTGAGCGGACTGATCCTTTCCACCGTCGTCGGATCGGCCAGGTCACGAAACCGAACCAGCATGGGAAGGCCGTCTAGCGGCAGTTCGCGCTTGCCAGACAGCCGAGACACCTGCTTCAAGCCCTCTTCCACCGGTCGCGGAAGGCTACCGCCGTTAAAACCGAACGCGTGAAGCACTATCCATTCCGCCCTCGACCGATCATCGGCGTCTTTCGTCAGCAACGCGAACAACGTCCCGCGAGAACCGAGATCGAGGGCAATCGCTTCACCCCTGTAACGGATGAAAAGTTCATGCCCAGAGGCGAAGCCAGATTGCTTGCCGTAGGTCACTTCACGGACGCTAGATGCGGTCTTCAGTTCGCCGTCTACCAGCGCCTCGAGCGTCAAGCGGTATCGAACGGTGACGCTCGGATAGGCCGTTACCCAGAACACGACCACCGCGGCAATCAGCAACATCAGAATGCCGAGCCATTTCATTCAGGCAACCCATAAGACCTGCGCATGACTGCCTGCTGCTCCATCGCCCATACATGGCGCAGCTTCATTGACAATTCGCTTCGCCCCAAAGTTGCATTCGCCTCCGCCCCGTTAACCCCGCTTCTTAAGCGCCCATCCACCATTGCCGGACGGACCCGGCGCTTAACCATTTCGATTAACATCCCCTCAATCCACTCCCGACAATTCTAACGACCGTACTGGGGAGTGATTGCCGTGGACGGCTTTTCGTTGAACGTCTTTGCCATCGAATTCATCGGGCTGATGATGGTCGCGCTCTGCCTCATCGTGCTCGCACTGCCCTCGGGGCGCCGGCCGTCGAAGCGCGCCCGCTACGAGTAATTCTTCCGGCCAGCCTGGCTTCGAACTGGCATCGACCTGGGATCCTTGGCCGGAACCACCGTTTGCAGGACACGCCCCAAGCGCGTCCTGCCGCAAAGCGCACGCAGAAAGCGGTGCTTTGCCTCCTATCCAGGGCCAAATTTTGCCCAAAGACCCTTGACATACCAGCGCTTTCGGCCGAACGCCTGTCGTAAGCGTCATGGACTGTTCATGGATCTGATTACCACCACTTCCGACCTCGCGGCTGCCTGCGATCGCCTCTCCAAGCACCCGGTCATTACCGTCGACACGGAGTTCCTCCGCGAGACGACCTATTATCCCCTGCTCTGCGTCGTTCAAATGGCCAGCGCGGACGAAGCCGTCGTGATCGACACGCTGGCCGAGGGCATCGACCTCAAGCCGTTCTTCGAATTGATGGGCAATGAGGCGGTCCTGAAGGTGTTCCATGCCGCGCGGCAGGACATCGAGATCGTCTGGCACCAGTCCGGCACCATTCCGCACCCGATCTTCGACACGCAGGTGGCGGCGATGGTGCTCGGCTATGGCGACAGCATCGCCTATGACGCGCTGGTCGAGCGCATCACCGGCCACCGCCCGGACAAGACGCATCGCTTCACCGACTGGTCGCGCCGGCCCCTGACCGCAGACCAGATGCATTACGCGGTCTCCGACGTCACCCATTTGCGCGATGTGTTCGCGGCGCTCGACGCCGATTTGAAGAAGCGCGGCCGCAGCGAATGGGTCAGCGAGGAGATGGAAGTCCTGACCTCGCCGAAGACCTATGATTTCCACCCCGAGCGCGCCTGGGAGCGGCTGAAGACGCGGGTGCGCAAGCCCAAGGAATTGGCCGTGCTGATGGAAGTCGCAGCCTGGCGCGAACAGGAAGCGCAGAGCCGCGACGTGCCGCGCAGCCGCGTGATGAAGGACGACGCGGTCGGCGACATCGCCACCCATGCGCCGACCTCGCTGGAGCGTCTCGCCAATCTGCGCTCGCTGCCGAAGGGTTTCGACCGCTCCAAATGGGGCAGCGACATCGTCGCCGCCGTACAACGCGGCATCGCGCGCGATCCTGCGACCTTGCCGAAGCTCGAAAAGCCGCGCGGCAATTCGAATGGCGCTGCGATCGTCGAACTCCTGAAGGTGCTGCTGCGAATGACCTCGGAGCGTCATGCGGTGGCCAGCAAGGTGATCGCGACCGTCGACGACCTCGAGCAGATCGCGGCCGACGATCAGGCCGACGTCGCCGCACTGCATGGCTGGCGCCGCGAATTGTTCGGCGAAGCGGCGCTGTCGCTGAAGCACGGCAGGCTGGCGCTCGCGATCGAAAAAGGCCGCGTGGTCAGGGTCGATCGGGATAAGGCGGTTTAGGCGCGCGGCCTAAATAATCTTGGTTCCTACCGGGTTCACCGGCTTCGGCGGTGGCGATTGGGTTTCGAGTTTGTCGAAGCCCTGAGGCGGGATGACAACGCCGTGCCCGGCCGAGATGTTGTCGAGCTCATCGAGCGTCAATTCACGCGGGTCGCTGGCTTGCCCATGGCCGTCTTTGTTCGCCATTTCGATTTCTCCACGGTGAGCGAGAAATTGTACGCGCGAAGGCGCGTTGTTTCAATGACGCCAGCCGCTCCACGGCTTCCCTAACCTCTAAGAGCGAGCTTCGCTCGTCTCGACCCCGCTGGCGAGGGAGAAGGAAAAATCACCACTTCAGCTCAAGGCCGAACGTGCCCTGGTGCGACTGCATCGCGGCGCGGAATTTGGCGTCGTAGTTGATGTAGAGGCGCGCGGTGTTGGTCAGGCTGAGCGAGGCCGAGGCGCCGGCATCCGCGCCGTACTGGCTTTCGCCGATGCCCTGGAAGGTCACGCTCTGGGCGCCGAGGCTCACCGTGGTGTCGGAGAAATTCTGCACGACGTTGTTGACGAACTTGCCATAGGCCGACAGGTCCAAAATCTTCTGATCGAAGATCCAGTAATGCCCGACCTCGGCACCAACAAGCACGCGGAAGCGCTGCACGGTGGCGCCCGTTGCCGTCACCGGATCGAGGCCGCCGAACTCCTGGAACGCTCCGGTCTGGGCGTGGACATATTCGACCGCGCCCTTGGGCACGATGCGGTACTGGTCCTTGGACCAGTAGTAGCTGATTTCGCTCAGCACGCCGTCGAGCATGGCGTTGTAGCCGGCGGTCGCGAAACCCAAACCGGTATCGCGGCGCGAATTGACGTTGCCAAAACCGTGCACGATCACGCTGGCCCAGGTCCACGACCCGGCATCCACGGAGGCATTGAAGCCGAACTGGGTCAGGTCGATCCTGGCCGACTGCAACGCCAGCGGCACGTCGATGTCGGTGCGGCTCTGGTCGACGGAGAAGCCGACATTGACGCCGGTTGCGATGCGCGCGCCGATGCCGGCGACGCCGCCCCAGGTCTTGCGGGTGTCGCCGACGAAAAACCCGAGCGGACCGTTGTTGGCCGAAATGCCATAGCCTTCGAACCAGGTCCGGTAGCGCGGTGTTTCCGCAGCCTCGGAGGCGCCGCCGCCGCCGGGATTGGTCCGCATCATGCGGCTGAAGCCGCTGGTGGTGCCGAACCGTTCCAGGAAATTGCTGCCGAGGTTGGTGATGGTCGCGGTCGACGACACCGCTGAGTTGATCATCTGCGGCGTCGGGGACGGCGATGGTGTGGGCGAGGCCGTCGGTGTTGGCGTGGGGGTCGGTGTCGGCGTCAGCTGTGCCTGCGCGGAAGACACGCCGAACGCGAGCACGAACGCGATCGCCGCCAGTCGCGCCAAAGCGCGACCGCCCCCGATCCTCTCCGCTCGCGATGCGCAGCGCATCAATTTCATTCCCGAAGAAAGCGCCCGCTCGAAAACAGTGCACGACATGCCGGTCAGCAAGCCCGGATTTGCGCCCAGTTCGTGCACAGCGTCAATCGCTTACGGGCCTCACCAGGGACCGAATAGAAGCCGCTGTTGTTCGGCGGCCACAGTACCTTGCACTGGGTGGCACTGGGTGGCACTGGGCGGCACTGGCCTGGTCCAAGACGGGCGAAACGGAACTAGGCGTCCCCGCCCCCACTGCCACGATATTGCGCCGGCGACGCGCCGAAGCGGCGGCGGAAGCAGCGGTGGAAATACGACACCTCGTTGAAGCCGCAGGCGAACGCGACCTCGTCGATCTTGAGGCGATCGTTGCGGTGATCGGCCAGCATCATGCGTGCCTTTTGCAGGCGCAACTCCAGGACGCGCGCGGCGAAGGAGTTGCCGGTCTCGGAAAGCAGGTCGTTGACATAGCGGCGCGATACGCCGAGAGCGCGGGCCGCCCGTTCCGACGAGAAGGCCGGATCGGAGAATCCTTTCCGGATCGTGAGGAGAACGTCTTGCAGGCGGGCAGCGCGCAGCCCGCGGTTGCGGGCAACTTCAGTCACGTCGCGGCGTGCGCCGAGCGCGAGCGCAAAGAGATCCAGAAAGGTCGTCTCGATGTGCGCATCCAATGGATTGCCGCCATCGTCGTTCGGCTCCTGGATGATGTCGAGATATCGCGCCAGATGCCGGAGCGTCGGATTGTTCAGGTCGAATTGACTGAGAATGAGATCGTCCGGATCGGCAACCAGTTCAATGAGATTTTGGCGTGCCACTGCGACGGTCGTCGATTTCAACCCGGCCTTGCTTTGACATATGCCTGCGTTGTCTGCGGTATAAAATGTTGCCCCGCCAGGCGCCATGATGCATTCACGGTTCGTCAGCTCGCATCGTATCGATACCGATTCGCGGGCATGATTGAACGTGAAGGCAAAGAGTTCAGTGGTGTCGTTCGCAATGTGCCGCGGCGTTCGCGCTAACCCATTGATCGCACCGCTGCTGAACCGACTGGTCCTCACGTTTCCGTACTGGGAGAATTGATAGCGCGCCGAAAACACGGAGTCGTTGAGCCTTGAATAGTCGAACGCGCAATAGAGGTCGCTATGAAGCTCTCTCCAGAGCTTGAACCGCCCGTTGTCGTCGAGTTCAGTGGACAAATCATCGGTAGAGAAAACGACCTTATTCATACTGTTCTTGCGTCATCCATGATGTTCTTGGGTCCCACGCGGCTGGCTTCATCATAGGTCAGCGGCCAGAAGATAAAGTTCAACGCACAAACATCGCGTGAACACCGATACCGAGCGATCGCTGGGCATCGAGGCGCTCCCCTGAGGTGCCGTTAGCGCCATGCAGTTCATGTTTTCCCGTCGCCGCCGCCGCTTTCCTGTGACGCATCCGCAACATCAGATGAAATTGCCTGGCCGGTGCCATCCTGTTCATAACCAATGCCGCCGGGGATACGACGGTTTGCCCTCAGTCGAATAAGCCCTGCGGGAGACAGGAAATTTCAGGGGTATTTATGATCAAGTTTGCAACGCCTGCGATCCTCGCATTGATTGGCGCCATGGCATTGCCGATCTCGAGCGCGCTTGCCGCCGAGGACGGCGTCACCTACAGCGGCGCCGAGGTCAACAACGCGTTCGCCACCGGCGTTGGCGCGATTGCAGCGAGCGGCACCGGCAGCCTCGGAGCGCACGCCACCGGCGCCGGTTCGATCGCCATCGGCGTCAACGCATCGAGCACCACCGGCTCGATCGCGATCGGGTCGAGCGCAAACGCCAATACCGCTGCCGGCGAAAGCGTGGCGGTCGGTACCGGTGCCAGTGCGACCGCCACCAGTGCTTCGGCCTTTGGCACGGGCGCAACCGCAAACTTCAATTATGCCGCGGCTTTCGGCACCGACGCGACGGCAGGCGCCGCCAGCGCGACGGCGGTCGGCCGCGGCGCCAATGCCGGCGGCCAGGAAAGCGCGGCGTTGGGCTACAACAGCACCGCATCCGGAACCAACAGCGTGGCCGCCGGCGCCAACAGTGCCGCATCGGGGGTCAACAGCGCGGCATTTGGCACCAGCGCCAACGCCACGGCGACCGGCGCCGTTGCGGTCGGCGTCAACGCCTCCGCCACCGCCACCAACTCCGTCGCAATCGGCGCCAATTCGACCGCCACCGCCGCCAATACGGTCTCCGTCGGCTCCGCCGGCAATGAGCGGCGCGTCACCAATGTCGCCGCCGGCGTCAGCGCGACGGACGCTGCGAATATCAGCCAGCTCAACAGCGCGACGGCGAATTTCCAGTCGCAGGCCGCGGGGCTGCAGACCCAGGCCACCGGGCTGCAGAGCCAGGTTACCGGCCTGCAAAGTCAGGTCACCGGGCTGCAAACCCAGCTCAATGGCGTGCAAAGCCAGGTCGATGCCAACCGCACCGAAGCGCGCCGCGGCATCGCAGCCAGCGCAGCACTCGCCCCCGTCGTGATGCCTTCCGCCGCAGGCAAGCTCACGGTATCGGCGACCGGCGGCGCCTATCGAGGCGCCTATGGCGCGGGCCTCGGGCTTGCGTATCGCCTCAACACCCCGGCGCCGACCGTGCTGTTCGGCAGCTATTCGAACGGCGGCGGCACCGAACATATCGGCCGTGTCGGCATGGCCGCTGAATTCTGAGCAGCGATATTCAGCGATGCGGCGAAGTCGACGAACGCAGGGCCGGCGGCGCGCCCTGTCCACATGGCGCGTGTGTGCGGCAAGCCTTGCGCTGTCGCCGCCGCTTGCGCACGCCCAGCCGGTGGATTGGAGCAAGATGCCGACCATGCAGATCGAGCGGCAATTCGGAGGGCCGTTGAAAGATACCGTCATCCAGCGATTGCGCGATCCAGTCGACGGCACGATCTGCATGGTCTATCTGCCGATCAATGCGCCACATTCGCCGCAGCAGACCAGCGGTTACGTGCAATATGGTTCGACCACGATCGGCTCGATCAGTTGTTTTGCAGGCCCCGCACCTGCGCCGCCCCTAGCCGCCGCCCGGCCCAAACCAGCGCCGGCACAGCGCGCCAGCGTGCCCCCGCCAGAGCCGCCGGCGCCGCTTGACCAGCGCTGGCCGCCCGCCGCAGCGCCTGCCCGTTAGCCAGCCGCCCGCGCCGCGCTGAATCGTCGTGGCTCGATGCGGTATCCCGCAGCGGGCCACAAGCGCCGCATCACACCGCGGGCCAGATCAGGGTTCCGTCCGGCGCGGCCTGTCCCGAAATCCTGCAGATGTCGCCTTCGAGGCGGACCTTGCCGCTGGCGAGCAGCCGCAGCGCTTCGGGATAGATGCGGTGCTCGATGCCGAGGATGCGCTGAGCCAGCGTCTCGGCGGTGTCGCCATCGGCCACCGCGACCGCGCCCTGCATCACAATCGGCCCCGCGTCGGTTTCCGGGATCACGAAATGCACGGTGGCGCCTGAAATCTTCACGCCGGTCGTCAGCGCCTGGCCGTGCGGATCGAGGCCCGGAAAGGACGGCAGCAGCGAGGGATGGATGTTGAGCATCTTGCCGTACCAGCGTTTGACGAATTCGGCGGTGAACAGCCGCATGAATCCGCCAAGGCAAATCAGCTCGACATTCTTTTCATCGAGCGCCCGCTGCAGCACCGCTTCGAAGGCTGCGCGGTCCTTGCCGAACGGCTTGCTCTCGATCACGGTCGTGGGAATGCCGCTCGCAGCAGCCTTTTCCAGGCCACCGGCATCGGCGCGGTTGGAAATCACGGTGACGATTTCCGCCGGGAAATCCGGTGCTTTGGCCGCGTCGATCAGCGCGGCCATGTTCGATCCACGCCCGGAGATCAGAATGGCGACGCGGCGCTTCACGGCGTCACCGCGACAGGTCCAGATGACCGTTATAGACCACGCGATGCTCGCCTTCCGCCGCGATCACTTCACCGAGCAGGGCGACAGTCTCGCCGCCCTCGGTGAGGATTTCGGTGACCCTGTCGATCGCATCCGGCTTGACGATCGCGATCATGCCGATGCCGCAGTTGAAGGTGCGCAACAATTCGAGCTCGGCGATGCCGCCCTGCTCGGCCAGCCATTTGAAGACAGGCAATACCGGCAGCCGCGCCAGATCGATGCCGACCCCGAGATGCTTCGGCAGCACGCGCGGAATGTTGTCGGTGAAGCCGCCGCCGGTGATGTGGGCGAGGCCTTTGATTGCGCCGGTTTCGCGGATCGCGCGCAGGCACGATTTCACATAGAGCCGCGTCGGCGCCAGCAGCGCGCCGCCGAGCGTCATCACAGGCGAGAACGGTGCCGGGGCGTCGAAGCCGAGGCCGGAATTCTCGACGATTTTGCGGACCAGAGAGAAGCCGTTGGAATGCACGCCCGAGGAGGCAAGACCGATCACGGCGTCGCCGATCGCAATGTCTGAACTCGGCAGCAGCGTGCCGCGCTCGGCAGCCCCCACAGCAAAGCCCGCGAGGTCGTAATCGCCGTCCTTGTAGAGGCCAGGCATTTCCGCGGTCTCGCCGCCGATCAGGGCGCAGCCGGACTCCCGGCAGCCCTCGGCAATGCCGGCCACGATGGCAGCCGCAGCTTCCGGATCGAGCTTGCCGCAGGCGAAATAGTCGAGGAAGAACAGCGGCTCGGCGCCCTGCACCACGAGGTCATTGACCGACATCGCCACCAGGTCGATGCCGATTCCGCCGTGCAGGCCGGTCTCGATCGCGATCTTGACCTTGGTGCCGACGCCGTCGGTCGCGGCCACCAGCACCGGGTCCGTGAAGCCGGCTGCCTTGAGGTCGAACAGCCCGCCAAAGCCGCCGATCTCGGCGTCGGCGCCGGCGCGGGCGGTGGCACGCACCATCGGCTTGATGAGATCGACGAGGCGATTGCCCGCATCGATATCGACGCCCGAATCGGCGTAAGTGAGCCCGTTTTTGCGGTCGATCATGCTCAATTCCCGTCAGAAGACGGCTGGTTACGAGGATTTCGGCGATCCTGCAATGGCTCGCAAGCGCGGGGTCGATATACTATGTAGATAACAACCGGCCCGCCCCGCAAAGGGCCGGATCTGTTACGCAATTAGGCCGGTAGCCGGGAAGCGACCGAGTTGAATATTCCGAATATCATTACACTGGGTCGCATCATCCTGGTGCCCATTATCGTCTGGGCGATCGCCTCGAGGCAGATGGAGATCGCGTTCGCTATCTTCGTGATTGCCGGCGTCAGCGACGCCGTCGACGGTTTCCTCGCCAAGCGCTTCAATATGACCAGCGAGCTCGGCGCCCTGCTCGATCCCCTCGCCGACAAGGCGCTTTTGGTCTCGATCTACGTCTCGCTCGGAATCTGGGGCGCGGTGCCGCTGTGGATCGTGATCCTGGTGGTGTCGCGCGACATCATGATCGTCACCGCCGTGATTGTGTCATGGTTGTTCGACAAGCCTATCCCGATGAAACCCTTGATGGTCTCGAAGCTCAACACGGTGGCGCAGGTGGCGTTCGCCGCCCTGGTGCTGGCGTCGCTCGGCTTCAACTTCAAGCCGACGCCATACGACCTGATCCTGATGGGCTTTGTTACGGTCTTTACTTTGGTTTCCGTCTCCCTCTATCTCGTGGAGTGGGTGCGGCACATGAGTACGATCGAGGCCAAATAGGCGTTTTGTTTGAAGCGTTTTGTTTGACGCGTCCTCACGCGAACCGGTACCCACTTCGCTTGAAAACGCCATGGTTCCGGAGACTTGCGTGGCAGTTCGCGTTCAACCCCGTCAGCTTGCCTTTGCGCTGCCGCATGCAGAAAGCCTGACCCGCGACAATTTTCTGGAAGGGCCGGCCAATGAGGCGGGCCTGGCGCTGATCGAAAGCTGGCCCGACTGGCCCAACCGCATCATGCTGCTGGTAGGCCCGGAAGGCTCCGGCAAGAGCCATCTCGCCGCGATCTGGGCCGAGCAAGCCGGCGCCCGCTCGATATCCGCACACGCTTTGACGCCCACCGCCGTACCCGGCGCGCTTGCGACGGGGGCGCTGGTGGTCGAGGACCTGAAACCGGGGGATTTCGACGAGCGTGCGATGTTCCACCTGATGAATCTGGGGCGGGAAGACGAAGCCTTCATTCTGATGACGGCGCGGATGGCACCATCGGCCTTCGAGGTCGAGCTGCGCGATCTGCGGTCGCGGCTGCGCGCGGTGCCGACGGTGCCGCTATTGCCGCCCGACGATCTGTTGTTCCGCAGCCTGATCGTCAAATTCTGCGCCGACCGGCAGCTGAGCATCGACGAGACTGTCGTGAGCTATCTCGCCAGCCGGATCGAGCGATCCTATGCGGCTGCGCGCCAGGCCATCGACCTGCTGGATAGCGAGGCGCTGCGGCTCGGCCGGCCGGTGACCCGGGCGCTGGCAGCCGAATTGCTGCGCAACGCCTGACGGGCGCTGCTGCCGCTGCGCGCCATGTCACGCCCCCGCCGCCTTGACGGCGGCGGCGGGCGGAACATCAATGTCATCGAAACGTCATCCAACTATCACATGGTGCGCACGGCATCCGCCTAAACTGGCGCTGCGCTCCAACTGAGATGGACCGAAACTTCATGGACTCGGCACAAGCTATTGAAATAACAGAAAAAGACGCAGTTGCCGAAGCGCCACTGGCCATCGCCACCAGCCCGGAGCGGTTCATCAATCGCGAGCTGTCCTGGCTGCACTTCAATCGCCGCGTGCTCGAGGAAGCGGTCAATCCCGGCCACCCCACGCTGGAGCGGGTCCGGTTCCTGTCGATTTCAGCCAATAACCTTGATGAATTCTTCATGGTCCGTGTCGCCGGTATCAAGGCGCAGGTCCGTGAAGGTATCGCCGAACGCAGCCCCGACGGCCTGACCCCGTCCGAGCAGCTCGTCGCCATCAACAAGACGGTTTCGGAACTCGCCTCGGATCAGCAGGCGATCTGGAGCGACCTGCGCACCATTCTGTCCAAGACCGGGATCATTCTGGTCGATGGCCATGACGTCACCAAGGCCGAGCGGAGCTGGATCGAGGATCACTTCCTCCATAACATCTTCCCGCTGCTGACGCCGCTCGCCATCGATCCGGCGCACCCCTTCCCGTTCATCCCGAGCCTTGGTTTCACGATCGCGCTGCATTTGTCGCGGGTCGCCGACGGCAAGCCGATGAACGCGCTGATCCGCATGCCCGGCAAGATCGACCGCTTCATCCGCATGCCCGCGGGCAAGGACGGCGCGGTACGCCTGATCACCCTGGAACAGGCCACCGGCCTGTTCATCGGCCGCCTGTTCCCCGGCTATACCGTCAAGGGCCAGGGCGCCTTCCGCATCATCCGCGATTCCGAACTGGAAATCGAGGAAGAGGCCGAGGATCTGGTCCGCCTGTTCGAGACCGCGCTGAAGCGGCGGCGGCGCGGATCGGTGATCCGGCTCGAGATCGAAGCCAAGATGCCGGAGGAGCTTCGCGCCTTCGTGCAGCAAGCGCTGTCCACCGCCGACGACGAGATTTTCCTGGTCGACGGCGTGCTGGCGATGAACGAGCTGTCGCAGCTGACGCGGCTCGACCGGCCCGACCTCGAATTCGTGCCCTATGTGCCGCGCCATCCCGAGCGCGTGCGCGACCATGGCGGCGATATCTTCGCTGCGATCCGGCAGAAGGATCTGGTGGTCCATCACCCCTACGAATCCTTCGACGTCGTCGTGCAGTTCCTGCAACAGGCCGCCCGCGACCCCGACGTGGTCGCCATCAAGCAGACGCTCTACCGCACCTCGAACAACTCGCCGATCGTGCGCGCGCTGGCCGAAGCCGCCGAAGCCGGCAAGTCGGTGACCGCCTTGATCGAGCTGAAGGCGCGGTTCGACGAGGAAGCCAATATCCGCTGGGCGCGCGACCTCGAACGCGCCGGCGTGCAGGTGGTGTACGGGTTCATCGAACTGAAGACCCACGCCAAATTGTCGATGGTGGTGCGCCGCGAGGGCGGCAACCTCACCACCTATGTCCACACCGGCACCGGCAATTATCACCCGGTCACCGCGCGCATCTATACCGACCTGTCCTACTTCACCTCGGACCCGATCATCGGGCGCGATGCGGCTCGGGTATTCAACTACATCACCGGCTACGCCGAACCCAGCGACATCGAGCGCATGGCGGTGTCGCCGCTGACGCTGCGCAACCGCATCATCGAACACATCAAGGGTGAATCCAATTACGCCCGCCACGGCAAGCCCGGCGCGATCTGGATGAAGATGAACTCGCTGGTCGACCCCGACATCATCGATGCGCTGTATGAGGCCTCGCAGGCCGGCGTCGCGATCGAGCTCGTGGTGCGCGGCATCTGCTGCCTGCGGCCCGGGCTGCCCGGACTTTCCGAGAACATCCGCGTCAAATCCATCATCGGCCGGTTCCTCGAACACGGCCGAATCTACTGCTTTGGCATGGGTCAAGGCCTGCCGAGCACAAAAGCTGCTGTGTATATCTCGTCCGCCGACATGATGCCGCGGAACCTGGACCGCCGCGTCGAGGTGCTCTGTCCGCTGCAAAATCCCACGGTGCATCAGCAGGTTCTCGAACAGATCATGGTCGCGAACCTGAAGGATACCGAGCAAAGCTGGCAATTGTTGCCGGACGGGTCTTCAACGCGTATGAAGGCCGCGAAAGGCGAAGAGCCGTTCAATCTGCACAACTACTTCATGACGAATCCGAGTCTGTCAGGCCGTGGAAAGTCTCTCAAGGAATCTTCGCCGCGCCGCCTCACGCGCCGTAATGAGCGTCAGCATTCGTCCTAGCGGGTTACGTCATATGGGGGATTGGCGGTGAAGCGGCCGCGCAAGCGCGCAACCAGCGTCGCCGTCATCGATATCGGTTCGAACTCGGTTCGTCTCGTCGTCTATGAAACGATGGCGCGCAGCCTCGTCACGATCTTCAACGAGAAGGCGCTGTGCGGGCTCGGCCGCGAGGTCCAGACCACCGGGCTGCTGGCGACCGACGCCGTCGCCAAGGCATTGACCGCGCTGCGGCGGTTTCGCGCGTTGTGCAAGATCCAGAAGGTCGGCCGCGTCTATGCGATCGCCACGGCGGCCTGCCGCGACGCCTCCAACGGCCCCGATTTCATCGCCAAGGCCGAGCGCATCTGCGGCGCCCCCATTCAAATCCTGTCGGGACCGCGCGAGGCCAAATTGTCGGCGCTCGGCGTCGTGTCCGGCGTGCACAATCCCGACGGCATCGTCGGCGATCTCGGCGGCGGTTCGCTCGAACTGATCGACGTGCACCGCAACCGCGTCCGCAGCGGCGTCACGCTACCGCTCGGCAGCCTGGCGCTGCAGGATCTGTCGGACAAATCGCTGAAACGCGCCGACCGAATCGTCCGGGACGAACTGTCCGACGTCGCCCAGCTCAAGGCCGGCCGCGGCCGCACCTTCTATGCGGTCGGCGGCACCTGGCGCGCGCTGGCGCGCATCCACATCATCCAGAGCGACTACCCGCTGCGGGTGATGCACGGCTATTCGATCCCGGCGGCGGAAGCGCTCGACTTCGCGCAGCGGCTGAGGCGGCTGGCCGCGGCCAACATGCTGGCCAATATCGAGATGATCTCCGACGCGCGGCGGCCGCTGCTGACCTACGCGGCGCTGGTGCTCGAACACATCATTCGCGTTGCCAGGCCCAAGACCATCGTGTTCTCGACCTTCGGCGTGCGCGAGGGGCTGCTGTATGAAAAGCTGCCACCATCCGAGCGCGCCCTCGATGGATTTATCTGCGCCGCGCAAACGCTGAACCAGCTGTTGTCGCGGTCCGCCCGCCATGCCGAAGAACTGGTCTCGTGGACCGATCGTCTGGTCAGGGTCGTCAAGCTGCGCGAAACCGTCGAGGAACGGCGGCTGCGCCACGCCGCATGCCTGCTGTCCGACATCGGCTGGCGGGTGCATCCGGACCATCGCGGCGAGGAGACGCTGAGCCTGATCACCAACGGCAATTTCGGCTCGATCAGCCACCAGGGCCGCGCCTTTGTCGCGCTGTCGGTGTTTTATCGCTACGCCGGTCTCAGCGAGGAAAACGAACCGCCGGCGCGCATTCGCGAGCTGGTGCCTCCGGCGATGGACGAACGCGCCAGAATGCTGGGCGCGGCGTTCCGCGTTGCGCATCTGATCTCGGCGGCGCGAACCGGCGTGCTGCCCGCGACGCATTTCCGCAGCCAGGGCCGCAAGCTGATGCTGGTGTTCGAGCACCGGATGGTCGATCTGGTCGCCGACCGTGTCGGCAGCCGCTTCAAGCAACTGGCGCGGCTGGTCGGACGCTCCGGCTCGATCGTGCGGCGGTAAAGACAGAATTATCCCTGTCTCATTGCACAGCGGCCCCAAGCAGGGATGCGACGGATCGCCGAGAACGCCAAGCTCACATAAAAAACGCCCGGGAGATTCCCGGGCGTTACCGTTTTCGCGATGCGAGCCGTTCGCTACGCAATCCGCTGTCTGAACACCTACGCCGCCTTGGCGGCGTGCTCCGCGGCGTGTTTCTGCTGCGCGCTTTTGCGCCACATCGATCCCACCACCAGCACGATCGCGATGCCGATCAGCCCGCACACCACCTCGGCGCCATGACCGCCATTGGCGAAGTGCAGGCCGGTCCAGCCGAATAGCTTGTCGAGCTGGACGCCGACCGGGCCGTCGGAAAGCGCACGCAGATGCGGAACGACGGCAGGATCGGTGGCCATCACCTCGCCCGCGACCCAGCCGAGCAGGCCTGCACCGGCCCACACCAGAGCCGGCATGCGCGTCAGCAGCGCCATGATCAGCGCCGCACCGGCAACGATCAGGGGAACGCTGATCGCAAGGCCGATCACCAGCAGCGGAATGCTGCCATTGGCGGCCGCCGCAACCGCGATCACGTTGTCGAGGCTCATCACGATGTCGGCGATCGCCACGATCCGCACGGCAGCCCACAGATGCGCCGCCGCGTGCACGTCGCCCTCACCTTCATCTTCGGGCACCAACAGCTTGGCCGCGATGTAGAGCAGCGCCAGTCCGCCGACCAGCTTGAGGAACGGTAGCGCCATCAGCGACACGACGATGCCGGTGAAGATGATGCGCAGCCCAACGGCGACGCCGGCGCCGAGGATCATGCCCCAGAACCGCTGGCGCGGCGGCAGCCCGCGGCACGCCATCGCGATGACGAGCGCATTGTCGCCCGACAGCAGGATGTTGATCCACATGATCTTGCCGAGCGCGACCCAGAAGGCGGGCTGCTGCATCTCGGCCTGGAACTGCGTGAAGAAAGTCGAGATCGTCGCCGGATCGAAAATTTGCAGCACCCAGTTCACAGCATGCTCCCCCCGGCGCTTGGCCGTCCTGGGCGGCGCTCGCGCGCCGCTCGTTTTGAATTAACCGACGATTTCGTTGCCGGAGAAGAACTGCGCGATTTCAATCGCGGCCGTCTCCGTCGCGTCCGAACCATGCACCGAATTCTCGCCGATCGACTTGGCGTGAACCTTGCGGATCGTGCCCTCGGCCGCCTTCGACGGATCGGTGGCGCCCATCACGTCGCGATATTTCAGCACCGCACCCTCGCCCTGCAACACCTGCACCACGACCGGGCCCGACGTCATGAAGTCGACCAGTTCGCCGAAGAACGGACGCGCCTTGTGGACCGCGTAAAAGGTTTCAGCCTGGTCGCGCGTCATGCGAATGCGCTTCTGGGCCACGATCCGAAGACCCGCCTTCTCGATCAACGCGTTGACGGCGCCAGTCAGATTGCGCTCGGTCGCGTCGGGTTTGATGATCGAGAAAGTGCGTTCCATCGCCATAGTTACGTCCTTACAAACACTGATTGGGAGTTGGGGGCTTATATCGGCGCAGTCCTGCGACGGCAAGCGACCCAATGCCGCGCTATCGCGCAGTTTTGACGCGTTTTCGCTGGCCAGCCCCCTGCCCGCCCCCGGATCGGGCGTCTTGCGGGCCGATCCGAAGCGAGCTCACGGATGGCGCGTTTTCCGCGCCGAAACCTCGCGGAGACGATCACGCTTCGCGATCGGATGATCGCGTTTCGCAATCGATCGCATTGCATTGCCGGGGCTTCGCTGGGAGTAGGCCCGCATCCGCTTCGGCGGGCCCGCTATGGCCCCCGGCCATTCAGGGAACCAGTGGGACTGCGCTTTTTCGGCTCGTTTCAGATGCATGCATAGGAGTTCTGCAACCGGAAACAAATCGCAGCCTCGTGACTTGATCCTGCAGCAACTTACTCAGATTTACTCAAAAGCGACGCTGGAACTCGCCATGGATAGCCGAATCAATCCCGTTTTCGAGCAGATCGATCACCGGACTTCGCAATCGATCTGCGATGCCGTCGGCGAACGCTTGCAGCAGTATATGCGTCCGGAAACCGAACTCTCGCCCCGATTGCAGCAATTGATCAATGAGCTCCGCCGGCGCGAGAACGAGCGGCATTAACCTGTATCGGGAGGCTCAGGAGAGCCTGTTCGTCAGATAAATCGGTTGCGTTTGGCGGCGGGTCCGGTGACAAGGCCGCATGCTTTCAATCACAGATATCTCGATCCGGATTGCCGGACGGCTTTTGATCGAGGACAGCTCGGTACAGATCGTGCCCGGCGCGCGCGTCGGCTTTGTCGGCCGCAACGGCGTCGGGAAATCAACGCTGTTTCACGCGATTCGCGGTGATCTGCCGACCGAATCCGGTAGCATCTCGATACCTCCGCGCTGGCGCATCGGCAGCCTTGCGCAGGAAGCACCCGACGGGCCGGAAAGCCTCATCAACGTCGTGCTGAAGGCCGACCTGGAGCGCGACGCGTTGTTGCAGGAAGCCGAGATTGCCGACGATCCGCACCGGATCGCCGAGATCCAGACCAGGCTGGTCGATATCGATGCGCATTCGGCGCCTGCCCGCGCCGCGGCGATCCTCTCGGGCCTCGGCTTCTCGACCGCGGATCAGGCCCGCCCCTGTTCGGAATTCTCCGGCGGCTGGCGCATGCGCGTCGCACTCGCCGCGACGTTGTTCGCGGCGCCCGATTTGCTGCTGCTGGACGAGCCCACCAACTATCTCGACCTCGAAGGCACGCTCTGGCTGGAAGACCATCTGGCGAATTATCCGCGCACGGTGATCGTGATCAGCCATGATCGCGATCTGCTCGACACGTCGGTCGACCAGATCCTGCATCTCGATCGCGGCAAGCTGACGCTTTACAAGGGCACCTATTCGTCGTTCGAGGAGCAGCGCGCCACGCGCGAGATGCTCGACGCCAAGCACGCCAAGCGGCAGATGGACGAGCGCAAGCGGCTGCAGGCGTTCGTCGACCGTTTCAAGGCGAAAGCATCCAAGGCGCGCCAGGCCCAGTCGCGCGTGAAAATGCTGGAGCGGATGAAGCCGGTCACGGCGCTGGTGACGCAGGACGTGCGCGAGATTTCATTCCCGACGCCTGAAAAGATGCTGTCGCCGCCGATCATCGCGGTCGATGACGTCTCGGTCGGCTACGATCCCAAAAAGCCCGTGCTCAACCGCGTCACGCTGCGGATCGACACCGAAGATCGCATCGCGCTCTTGGGATCGAACGGCAACGGCAAATCGACACTTGTAAAACTGCTCGCGAACAAGCTGCCGCCGTTCTCGGGGCGGATCACGCGTGCGGAAAAACTGTCGGTCGGCTATTTCGCGCAGCATCAGGTCGACGAACTCAACCTCGATGGCTCGCCCTACGACCATGTCCGCAAGCTGATGCCCGAGACGCCCGAGAGCAAGGTGCGCGCGCGGGTCGGCGCCATCGGATTTTCCGGCAAGGCCGGCGACACCCTGGTGAAGAGCCTGTCGGGCGGCGAGAAGGCGCGGCTGCTGCTCGGCCTCGCGACGTTCTACGGCCCCAACATGATCATCCTGGACGAGCCGACCAACCATCTGGACATCGACAGCCGCGCCGCCCTGGCCGAAGCCATCAATGAATTTCCCGGCGCCGTCATCATGGTCTCGCATGACCGCTATCTGATCGAAGCCTGCGCCGATCAATTGTGGGTGGTCGCCAACCAGACGGTGACGACCTATGACGGCGATCTCGACGATTATCGGCGGATGGTGCTGTCGATCCGCGACGTCAGACCCGCTTCGCGCGACCGTGGCAATGAGCGCGCAAGGGAAAACGCAAAACCCGAGCGCGGCAAAAGCGAAAAGCGCACGCCGCTGCGGCAGAAAATCGCCGAGGCCGAGGCCGAGATCGCGCGCATCAACGGCATCATCGCCAAGATCGATACCGCGCTCGCGCTGCCGGATCTGTTCACGCGCGATCCGAAGCAGGCCGCCCAGCTCAGCAAGGCCCGCGCCGGTGCAGCCAGCGCGCTACAGCGCGCTGAGGAAGACTGGCTGGAGGCGAGTTCGCAATATGACGAGGCGACGGGTTAGCCAAGCCTATTGCTACGCGATTGGTGCGTAGTGCGCAGGATGGGCAAAGCCAACGGGTCGCGCGAACGCGCGCCCGATGACAGGCTCCGCGTCCCCACCATCAAGATCGCAAAAATGGAAGGCGGTGGGCGCGGCGCTGATGCGCCTTTGCCCACCCTACGGCTTCATGATGCCCTGAGGCAGATGACTACGTCGCTGCCGGCTTTCGCTTCGGCTTGGCGCCCCTCGGCTGTTGCACCGGCTCGGGCCCGCGCTCGATCGACGACAGACGTCCGGCGGTGAAGGTGTAGATGCCGGCGCGCTGGCCGCGCGAATAGGTAACGATAGCAACGCGATCGCCGCGGCCGTTATTGGAGAAGTTGACGTTGTCGGGCGCGCCGATGCCGCGCACCACGTCGCATTCGGTATGGCCAAGTGCGACGGTACCGCTCGTCGAGGGCGGCGGATTGCTACCCGCCTGCGCATTGGCGTCGGCCGCACCGGGCGGCGGCGCCATTCCCGGACAGGCGCCGTCGGCGGAGACAAGATCTTCCGCCGTGACCGGCTTGTCTGGCGTGAGCGGCGGCGTCTCGATCGAAATGTTTTTGATGAAGATGCGGCTGGGACGCGAAAACCAATCTGCATCCTTCGAAAGCAGGTCGGGCGCGCCGCTGCAGCCCGCGATCACGGGACCGAGCAGAAGCAACGCCAGCAATGGCTTTCGATTGAACGTTCCGTCTCGCACGCTGGACCCAGGCTCCCACCCCTAATGTAACTACTTGTCCCAACATCACTTTGCGGCACGACCATGGCTACCCACAAGCCCGCCGGAAGAAACTTCAAATTATCATTAATTGTCTTATGTCGCTATTGTCGGCGCTGCCAGCGGCCCCGCTCGTCGGCCTGCCAATAGGTCACCTCGAAGCCGCGGGCCTTGCAATCGGTCCAAACGCCACGCGCCGCGGTCAGCGCGTCGGAATCGTCGCCGTTGAACACCAGCACCAGGCGCTCGTAGCTGTCGGAATCGGCGGGCAACGTGGCATTGTCGATCAGGAACCTGACATTGGCGCGATTCGGATTGCCCTCCTCAGTCGAAAGGATGATGGGCTGATCCGGCGCATCCGCGGCGCGCCAGGTGGCGTGCGGCAGGAACGAATCATCACTGTAGGTCCACAGATGCGCATCGAGCGCATCGGTGCGTTCCTGCGAGGTCGATTGCACGACCACGCGCCAGCCGCGCTCCAGCGACTTTTCCAGGAGCGGCGGCAGGACGCTTTCGAGCGACACGTTCTGCAGATGGTAGAACAGGACTTCCGTCATCCGGCCTCTACTATTTCTTTGCTTCGTAGTATTCCGAGACCAGCCGGTCGAGCAGACGGACGCCGTAGCCGGAACCCCAGCTGTGATTGATCTCGGTTTTCGGCGCGCCCATCGCTGTTCCCGCGATGTCGAGATGCGCCCACGGCGTATCGTCGACGAAACGCTGCAGGAACTGGGCGGCGGTGATCGAGCCGCCGTACCGTGCACCGGCATTCTTCATGTCGGCAAACTGCGAATCCATCAGCTTGTCGTATTCCGGACCGAGCGGCAGACGCCAGACTTTCTCACCGGTCTCAAAGCCGGCCTTGCTCAGCCGTTCCGACAACTCGTCATTGTTGGAGAACAAGCCGGCATGTTCGGTGCCGAGCGCGACCATGATCGCGCCGGTCAGCGTGGCCAGGTCGACCATGAATTTCGGCTTGAACTTCTTGTTGACGTGCCAGAGCACGTCGGCCAGCACGAGCCGGCCTTCGGCATCGGTGTTGATGATTTCGATGGTCTGCCCCGACATCGAGGTCACGATGTCGCCGGGACGCTGGGCATTGCCGTCAGGCATGTTCTCGACGAGGCCGATGGCGCCGACGACGTTGACCTTGGCCTTGCGCGCCGCCAGCGCATGCATCAGGCCGACGACGCAGGCAGCTCCCCCCATGTCGCCTTTCATGTCTTCCATGCTGGCGGCGCCCTTGATGGAAATGCCGCCGGTGTCGAAGCAGACGCCCTTGCCGATGAAGGCAACCGGCTGCGCGCCCTTCTTGCCGCCGTTCCAGCGCATGATCACGGTGCGGCTGGGCTGGGTCGAGCCCTGGCCGACGCCGAGCAGCGCACCCATGCCGAGCTTGGTCATCGCCTTGACGTCGAGCACCTCGACATTGACGCCGACCTTCTTGAGCTGACTGGCGCGGCGAGCGAACTCGATCGGGAAAAGCACGTTCGGCGGCTCGTTGACGAGCTCGCGCGCGATGATCACGCCGTCGACGACGTGCGATTCCGGCGCGAAGGCCTTGCGAGCGGCGGCAACGTCAGCCACCGCAATCGAAACATCTGATCGCAAGGCGCCGTTTTCGTCCTTTTTCTTGGTTTTGTAGCGGTCGAATTTATAGGCGCGCAGCCGGACGCCCGCCGCGATGGCGGCGGCCTGATCAGGCTGCATCGCGCCATCGGGCAGTTCGGCGATGATGGTGACGGCGTCGCTGGCGGCATTGAGCTTGCCAGCGGTGACGCCGCCGAATTTGAGAAAATCCTTCTCCTTCAACGCCGACAGTTTGCCGAGACCGACGACGATCAGCCGCGGCGCCTTGATTCCCTCCGGCGCCAGGATGTCCAGCGCCGCGCCGCTTTTGCCCTTGAACTGGTTGGCCGCCGCCGCCCGCTTGACGGTGTCGGCCGCTGATCCCAGCGCCTTGCGGGTCGCCGCGCCGAACTTCAGCGCATCGTCGCAAAACACCACCAGAATGCCGCGGGACGCCGCGGAAAACGGGACAAAGCCGACCTTGACGGCGTCGGACATAGGCAATTCCTCCAGAATTCAGGGCTGATTGCGGGACCGGAAACGGTCCCAAGGATACGCGGAGCGGTATTCAGAATGAGTCTCTTGGTGGCGGTCCCGATCTGCCGGGACCTTGATTTGCCACACTATGGCCTGTCAGCCGCGGCGCTGCCAAGCGCCTGCGTGGCCCCAAGGCCACAGGGGCCGAATAATTAACCATATCCTAAGGGTGCCACGGCCCGGCCATTTTGTTGACGGATCAAAGGGATGGTAGAGAGAGTGGAGACGGCTGAAAGGCTGGCGGCGCGACCTTGGGGATCCCGGTTTCGGGATTGGTCGCAAGCCGCTCTTTTGGCACGCTAGGTGGGATCGTGCGGTAAACGATGGGGTCTATCGACAAGTATATCTTCCGCACGACGCTTGCGTCGTTTGCGCTGGTCCTGGTCAGCCTGACGGGCGTGATCTGGATTACGCAGGCGTTGCGCGGCATCGACCTGATGACGAGCCAGGGTCAGACCATCATCACCTTCCTCGGCATCACCAGCCTGGTGATTCCCGCGCTGGTTCTGATCATCGCGCCGATCGCGCTGATGATCGCGGTCTCGCACACGCTGAACAAGCTCGCCACCGATTCCGAGATCATCGTGATGAACGCCGCCGGCTTCTCGCCTTTCCGGCTGTTCCGTCCCTTCTTCTACGCCACCTGCGTGGTGGCGCTGATGGTCGCCTTCATCGGCGCCTTTCTCGCTCCCGACGGCATGCGCCGGATCAAGCAATGGGACGCCGAGATCACCGCCGACGTGCTGACCAACATCCTGCAGCCCGGTCGCTTCGCCCAGCTCGACCAGAACCTGACGATTCGCATCCGCGAACGCCTGCCGGGCGGCGTGCTCGCCGGCATCTTCGTCGACGATCGCCGCGATCCGAAAGAGCGCGTCACCATCATCGCCGATCACGGCACGGTGCTGAAGAACGAGAACGGCTCGTACCTGGTGCTGGAAGACGGCAATCTCGAACGCTTCGAGGCGGGAAAACGCGACCCCGCGCTGGTGGCGTTCGGCCGCTACGCATTCGACATGTCGAAATTCTCCAATCAGCGCGACGCGGTGCTGGGGATTCGCGAACGCTACATCTGGGAACTGGTTTCGCCCGATGAAAACGATCCGGCGTTCAAGAAACTGGGCGGGCAATTTTACGCCGAATTGCACGACCGCTTGATGGCGCCGGTGTATCCGTTCGCGTTCGCGGTCCTGACGTTCGCGTTTCTGGGCACGCCGCGCACCACGCGGCAGAGCCGCAACTTTTCGATCGGCGGTTCGATTATCGCGGTGTTCGGCCTGCGCATGGCCGGATTCGCCTGCTCCGTCATGGCGGTGAAAAATCCCGCCGCCGCGCTGGTCCAGTACGCGATGCTGTTCGCATCGATCGGCGTCGGCTTGTGGATGATTGTCGGCGGCGTGGTGGTGGAACCGCCGGCCGCACTGATCGAGGCGATCAACAAATCGAATGCGCGCCTCGCGCGGCTCTTTGGACGGCCGGCCACAGCATGAGCATGTTGACCAATACGCTCGGGCGATACTTCGCCGGCCGCTTCCTGGTCGCGGCGGTGGGCGTGTTTGCGAGCATCTTCGTGCTGCTGGTGCTGGTCGACTACATCGAAATGGTGCGCAAGACCTCGGGGCTGGCGTCGGCGTCGGCGATCACGGTCGCGCAGACGTCGCTGTACCGCGTTCCGCAGCTGCTCGAAAAGCTGATGCCGTTCTGCGTCCTGATCGGCGCGATGACCTGCTACCTCGCGCTGTCGCGGCGGCTCGAACTCGTGGTGGCGCGCGCCGCCGGCGTATCGGCGTGGCAGTTCATCTCGCCGGCGCTGGCCAGCGCGATCATCCTCGGCACCATCGCCACGGTGGCCTACAACCCGATGTCGGCCAACCTGCGCGAACTTTCCAAGCGGATGGAGGCCGAACTGTTCGGCTCGGCACCCGGCGGCGGCATCCAGGACGCGTCCGGATTCTGGCTCAACCAGATCAACAGCGAGGGCCAGACCATCATCAACGCCGCCCGCAGCGAGCGCCAGGGCGTGCGGCTGACCGGTCTCACGGTGTTCCGGTTTGATACAAACCTGCAGTTCAAGGAACGAATCGAGGCCCGCGAGGCGTCGCTGGAAGAAGGCCGCTGGGCGTTCAAATCGGTGCGCCGATACTCCCTCGACAAGCCGCCGATCGAACAGGAAAACCTGTACATCACAACCACCCTGACGCCGGCCCAGATTCGCAACAGTTTCTCGACCCCGGAAACTGTGTCTTTTTGGCAACTCCCCGGCTATATCCGATCTTCGGAGAGCTCGGGATTTGCGACCGCCGGCTACCGTTTGCAGTATCACAAGCTCATCGCACAGCCGTTTTTGCTGGCTGCAATGGTGATGTTGGCGGCGTCGGTCAGCCTTCGCTTCTTCCGGATGGGCGGCGTGCAAAAGATGGTTTTGAGTGGCGTGGGTGCGGGCTTTCTGCTCTACGTTCTGTCGAAAGTAACTGAGGATTTGAGCAAGGCTGAGTTGATGCATCCCATCGCTGCGGCGTGGTTGCCCGTATGCGTGGGCGGCCTCACCGGTTTTTTGGCCTTGCTGTACCAGGAGGACGGGTAGTGGCCGTTGTCGCCGCCCGCCAGTTGAGGTCGCCTGCGTTCAGGCGGCGCAGCCTGCTGCGCCGCTATCGGAGCCGCTTGGCCGCCGTTGGCGTCCCGATGATCGCCCTGCTCGCCGGCTTTGCGCTCGCAGGCATGATCGGGCTTGCCTGGACGGCACCCGCCTCGGCGCAGGGCTTCACTTACAATCCGCGGCCGCCCAAACCGCCGCCCCGGCCCGTCAACAACAACGGGCAAATGCTCGTGCAGGCCGTCGAGGTCGACTACGACTACAATAACCAGCGCGTGTCGGCGGTCGGCAACGTGCAGATGTTCTACAACGGCACCAGCGTCGAGGCCGACAAGGTCATCTACGACCAGAAGACCAAGCGCCTTCACGCCGAGGGCAACATCCGCCTGACGGATGCCGAAGGCAAAGTCACCTACGCCAACATCATGGATCTGAGCGACGACTACCGTGACGGTTTCGTCGATTCGCTGCGCGTCGACACCGAGGATGCGACGCGGATGGCGGCAACCCGTGCCGACCGGACCAGCGGCAATTACACCGTGTTCGAAAACGGCGTGTATACCGCCTGCGCGCCCTGCAAGGACGATCCGAAGAAGCCGCCTTTGTGGCAGGTCAAGGGTGCGCGCATCATCCACGACCAGACCGAGAAGATGCTGTATTTCGAGAACGCCCAGCTCGAATTCTTCGGTGTGCCGATGGCGTATCTGCCGTATTTTTCGACGCCCGATCCCACCGTGAAGCGCAAGACCGGCTTCCTGATGCCGTTCCTCAGCTCGTACACGCCTTACGGCTACGGCGTGGAAACGCCGTTCTATTGGGCGATTGCGCCGGACTACGACGCGACCTTCAATCCGCGTATCACGACCCGGCAAGGCGTGCTGTTTCAGGGCGAATTCCGCCAACGCCTGATCAACGGCTCGTACCAGATCCGCGCCTATGGCATTAACCAGCTTGAGCCCAGCGCCTTCGCCGGCCAGCCCGGCGACCGCAACTTCCGCGGCGGCGTCGAAACCAGGGGCCAGTTCGCCATCAATGACAAATGGACCTGGGGTTGGGACGGCGTGCTGCTGTCCGACTACTTCTTCATGTCCGACTACCGGCTGGCCCAGTACAGGGATACGCTGGGATCGTTCCTGAGCCTGCCGACCGAAGCGATCTCGCAGCTCTATCTGACCGGCGTCGGCAATCGCAGCTTCTTCGACGCGCGCACGATCTACTACCTCAGCTTCTCCGGCAGCCAGGAGAAGGTTCCGGTCATCCATCCGGTGGTCGACTATTCCAACGTGATCAACAGTCCGATCTTCGGCGGTGAGGTCAGCTACAAGACCAACTTCACCAGCCTGTCGCGCTCGACCGCGGCGTTCGACCCGATCACGACGATGGCAAACACCAACGCGCTCTGCACCACCGCGTCCGCCGATCCGCTTGCGCGGGTACCCACGCAGTGTCTGCTGCGCGGCATCCCCGGCACCTACACAAGGTTCACCGCGGAAGCGCAATGGCGGCGGTCGTACACCGACCCTTACGGTCAAATCTGGACGCCGTTCGCGATCGCCCGCGTCGACGCCGTCGATGCCTCGATTTCGAATCAGCCGGGCGTCTCGAATTTCCTGCCTGTCGGCGATACCACCGCGCTGCGCGTGATGCCGACCGTCGGCCTCGAATATCGCTATCCCTTCATCAACGTTCAGCCCTGGGGCACCACCACGATCGAGCCGATCGCGCAGGTCATCATCCGCCCCAACGAGACCTATGCCGGCAGGCTGCCCAACGAAGACGCGCAGAGCATGGTGTTCGACGCCAGCAATTTGTTCGCGATCGACAAATTCTCGGGCTACGACCGCATCGAAGGCGGCGGCCGCGCCAATGTCGGCGTGCAGGCGACCACGCAATTCGACCGCGGCGGCAGCGTCAATGTGCTGTTCGGACAATCCTATCAGCTGTTCGGCATGAACTCGTTCGCGGTCGCCGACCTGACCAATACCGGTGTCGATTCCGGCCTGCAGAACACGCGCTCCGACTATGTCGCCCGCGTCAACTATTCGCCCAACCGGACCTATACGTTCAGCGTGCGCTCGCGCATGGACGAAGCAACGCTCAACCTCAATCGTTTCGAGGCCGAGGGCCGCGCCTCATTCGACCGCTGGTCGGTCAGCCTGCTGTACGGCAATTATGCGGCGCAGCCAGCCCTTGGATACCTGACCCGGCGCGAGGGCCTGCTCGGCAGCGCATCGGTCAAGCTGGCGACGAACTGGGTGGTGTCGGGTTCCGCGCGGTGGGATCTTGAAGCCAACAAGCTCAATCAGTACATCATCGGCGCAGGCTATGTGGACGACTGCTTCGTGCTCGCTGCCAATTATGTGACGTCCTATACCTATTCCGCCGGCACCACGCCGCCGGTCCTCAGTCACGGGTTCATGCTTCAGATCGGCCTGCGGACCATTGCCAATTCGTCCACGTCGGCCTCCGGCGCCGGCGGCATTCAGTAGCGTGGGCGAAGCCTTGAACGTGGGAAGCCTTGCCGAACAGTTCCCGGCGTATTGCGGATCGAATTGGTTGATGCGCCTGACATGAGCATGACGACCATCAAGCCTCGACATCATCGCCTTCGGTCCCGGATCGCAGGCTGCTCGGTTGCGCTGGCCATGCTCACCAGCAGCGGCACTCACCTGCACGCGCAATCGATCGCCTGTATGGTCACCGGCGAACCCATCACCAATCTCGATATCGAGCAGCGCACCAAGCTGAACTTCCTGACGACCCGCAAGCAGATGCCCCGCCAGGAAGTGATCGACCAGCTGATCGACGAAAAGGTGAAGATCCGGGAAGCCAAGAAGTATGGCGTCGACCCCACGGGCAGCGATGTCGATCAGTCCTACGCCCAGATGGGTTCGCGGATGCGGCTCTCGACCGAGCAGCTGACAAAATCACTTGAAAGCCAGGGCATCCGGCCGGAGACCCTGAAGGCCCGCCTCAAGGCCGAGATGGTTTGGACCAGCCTGGTGCGCGGCCGGTACAAGGAGAGCCTCCAGGTCGGCGAGAAGGAGGTCAACGCCGCCGCCCAGGAAGGCGGCGAGGCAACGAAGGTCGAAGCCTTCGAATACAAGATGCAGCCGATCGTGCTGCTGGTGCCGCGGGGTGCTCCGCCGGGCGCGATCGAAGCGCGGAAAAAGGAAGCGGAAGTGCTGCGCGAGCGCGTCCAGAGCTGCGAGGCGGCCAACTCCTACTTCAAGTCGATGCAGAACGGCACGATCCGCGACTCCGTCACGAAAACATCGGCTGAGCTTGCTCCCCCGTTGCGCGAGATGCTCGACAAGACTCCGATCGGCCACCTGACCCCGCCCGAGATCACCAAACAGGGCGTGGAAATGGTTGCCCTGTGCAGCAGGAAGTCGACCACCGTCGATTCGCCGAAGAAGCGGGAAATCCGCGAAAAGATGTATACCGAGAAGTACGAGGCGAAGCAGAAAGCCTATCTGGCCGAGATCCGCAAAGCCGCAATGATCGAATGTCGTTGATGCATGGCAAAGCCCCTCGCGCTGACATCCGGCGAGCCTGCGGGCATCGGTCCCGACATCGCCATCGCGGCGTGGCTCCGGCGTAACGAACTGGGCCTCCCGCCGTTCTATCTGCTCGGCGATCGCAACTGCTTCGCCGAGCGGGCAAAGATTCTCGGATTGAAAATCGAACTCGCGGAAACCAGTCCGGAGGATGCGGCCGCCGTTTTTGCCAGCGCATTGCCTGTCGTGGCGACGGGCGAAGCCGCAACCGCGCCGCCGGGCCAGCCGGATACCACCAGCGCAAGCGCCGCACTCGCTTCCATCCGTCAGGCCGTCGACCATGTCCGAGCCGGACGGGCCAGCGCTGTGGTCACCAACCCGATCGCCAAGAGCGTGCTGTACCGCGCCGGCTTCCGTCATCCCGGTCATACCGAATTTCTCGCCGAGCTTGCCGCCAATGGCGGGGCGGCGCCGCAGCCGGTGATGATGCTGTGGTCGCCGGCGCTCGCGGTGGTGCCGGTGACGATCCATCTATCGGTGCGCGACGCGCTCGCGCAGCTTTCGACCGATCTGATCGTGACGACGGCCCGCATCGCGGTGGCCGACCTGAAAGCCCGCTTTGGCCTCGCCAGCCCGCGTCTGGCCGTATCAGGCCTCAATCCACATGCCGGCGAAGACGGCTCGCTCGGCATGGAAGATATCGAGGTGGTGGCGCCGGCCGTCGACATCCTGCGGCGCGACGGCATCGAGGTCCGGGGGCCGTTGCCCGCCGACACCATGTTCCACGAAGCCGCGCGAAAAACCTACGACTGCGCGATCTGCATGTATCACGATCAGGCGCTGATCCCGATCAAGACCATCGCGTTCGAGGATGCCGTCAACGTCACGCTGGGATTACCGTTCATCCGCACCTCGCCCGATCACGGCACCGCGTTCGACATCGCCGGCACCGGCCGCGCCAACCCGTCGAGCCTCGTCGCGGCGTTGCGGCTCGCCGCGCGCATGGCGGCGGCCAGAGCGTTTTCCAGCGAAGTGGATACCGGTTCGCGTCAAGAAAACGCGTCAAATCAAAAAAGCTCTAGCCCTGAATGAGCGCGATCGACGATCTGCCGCCGCTGCGCGACGTCATCCGCGAACATTCCCTGTCGGCCCGCAAATCGCTCGGCCAGAATTTTCTGCTCGACCTCAACCTCACGGCACGGATCGCGCGCGCCGCAGGTCCGCTCGAGGGCGCCACCATCATCGAGATCGGCCCCGGCCCCGGCGGGCTGACGCGCGCATTGCTGGCGCTGGGCGCGCGGCGCGTTATCGCGGTCGAGCGCGACGAACGCGCACTGGCGCCGCTCGATTATATCGCCAAGCGCTATCCGGGACGGCTGGAGATCGTGCATGCCGACGCGCAGCATTTCGATCCCCGCCCCCTGCTCGGCGGCGAGCCTGCCAAGATCGTCGCCAACCTGCCCTACAACATCGCCACGCCATTATTGGTGGACTGGCTCTCGATCGAGCCCTGGCCGCCCTGGTACGACATGATGGTGCTGATGTTTCAGCGCGAGGTCGCCGAACGGATCGTCGCGAAAGAAGACGACGAGGCCTATGGACGCCTCGCCGTGCTTGCCAACTGGCGCGCCGAGACCAAGATCCTGTTCGACATATCGCCGGCAGCCTTCGTGCCGCAGCCCAAGGTTACGTCGTCGGTGGTGCGGCTGGTGCCGCGCAGCGCGCCGGAGCCGTGCGACCGCCGCGCGCTCGAGCAGGTGGCGGCTGCAGCCTTCGGCCAGCGCCGGAAAATGCTGCGCCAGAGCCTCAAATCGCTGTCGGTCGATCCGGCCCGGCTGGCCGCCGCGGCCGGCGTCGATGCGACCCGGCGCGCCGAGACGATCCCGGTTTCCGGCTTTGTTGCCATGGCCCGTGAATTGACCAATATACGAAGCACAAAATCAAACGTTCCCTGAGGAGAAAATGCCATGGCGCTGATGCGACGCCAATCGCTGGTCAAATTCGATGCGCCCCTGTGCGAAACCATCGTCGACACGCCCAAACCTCAAGGTAGCGAAGTCCTGGTCCGCATCGAACGTTGCGGACTGTGCCACTCCGACCTGCATATCCAGGACGGCTACGCCGATCTCGGCGGCGGCAAGAAGCTCGATACCACGCGCGGCATGACGCTGCCGTTCACGCTGGGCCATGAGATCGCCGGCGTGGTCGAGGAAGTCGGACCCGATGCGCCGAAAGACCTGATCGGAAAGAAGCAGGCGGTATTCCCCTGGATCGGTTGCGGGCAATGCCGCGACTGCGCGAACGGCGATGAGAATCTCTGCGTCAAGCAGCGCTTCCTCGGCGTTTCCATCGACGGCGGCTTTGCCAGCCACGTGCTGGTGCCCGACGCGAAATATTTGCTGGATTACGATCCGCTGCCGGTCAACCAGGCCGCGACGCTGATGTGCTCCGGCGTCACCGCCTATGGTGCGCTCAAGCGCCTGGTCGATCGTCCGCGGCAGCGCAATCTGCTGCTGATCGGGCTCGGCGGCGTCGGTATGATGGGGCTGTCATTCGCGCAGGCGATGTTCACGCAGAAGATCGCGGTGGCGGACCTAAGCCCGGCTGCGCGCGAGAGCGCCTTGAAGAACGGCGCCGCGGTCGCCTACGACCCGTCGGAGCCCGACGTGGCCAAGCGCATGATCAAGGAGACCGAGGGCGGCTTCGACGCGGTCGTCGATTTCGCCGGCAACGAGAAATCGATGGCCTTTGCGGTTTCGGTGGTGGCGCGCGGCGGCAAGGTCGTGGTGTCCGGCCTGATGGGCGGCAATTTCAGCCTGCCGATGGTGCAGTGGGTCTACAAGCGCATGACCATCGAGGGCTTCATGGTGGGCACGCTGGCCGAGGGCAAGGAATTGATGGCGCTGGCGCGCGCCGGCAAGATCAAGCCGACGCCGATGAAGGAAGAACCGATGGCCGACGTCCAGAAATGGATCGACGAGCTGCGCGCCGGCAAGGTGGTCGGGCGGATCGTGCTGAAGAACTGAGGCGATGCAGGCGCGCAGCGTTGCCATGAATTGCGGCAACAGCGACGCTGTCGCGTCTTCCAAGGCATTACCGATAAGTTAGATACACCGTCACCGTAGTTCCACGGAATCGTTGGCGGTGTTGCTCCTGATCTTTCTTCCTCTATTCAACCAGCCAAAGCGAATCTTGTCCGGTCGTTGAATAACAGGGCTTGGGGTCAAGCAAGGTATCCTAGGCTGCTTGCGCTTGCGATCGCTTGAAGGTGCTGCGCGTTTTTCGAATCGAGATCGATCTTCATAGGTAGCATGCTGCAGCCGAGCGACCCGCGGGTGCCTCGTCGATGTGCACGCGATGATGCGGTCGCGATACCGAAACGCAACAGGCGACCGCAATCAGATGTCGCGCGCGGAATTGTAATGAAGGAACCAAACAGACTCAGGTTAGATTCCATGCAGTTGGAATTTGGCAGGGGGCTCTAATGCCATACTTCAATTTTGATCTCGTCGTCGGCGCTGAGTTTAAAAACCAGGGCGGCATGATCCTCGAGAACACAGATTACGCGATCGATAAAGCTGATAGCCTCGCGAACGAGCTTTGCATCGTTCGCCCCGAGCTGTGTTCGACAGGATGTGCCGTGCGCGTTACTGACGGGGACAGCAACGAGCTCTACCGCACTCCGCTCGAGACTATCGGCCGCGGATGAAATCGTCCGGTCGTGCACGATGAGCGCATGATCTTGCGAATTGCTGCGATGCGTCCATTGAGTGCACTGTCACCGTAATTCTCCAGTGGTGGCGCGCGACGGCAAGATGGTCGGCAGCATTGTTCTGAAGAACTGAAGCGAGCCTGCTCGACAAAATACGGTGCGAAATGACGACTGACGGAGAAGCCGTCACGCGCCGGCGAGCTGGATCAACTTGCGGCCGATCGGTTTGGGTTGCTCGCTGCGCAGGACCAGCGACGTCGTTACAGAGCCGTGTTTGGCAACAGCGTCCACGATCGTTTCAAGCTGTTGCGGAGACGGCACGAAAACCTTGAGAATGAAACAATCCTCTCCGGTTAGTCGCAGCACCTCCATGACGTGAGGCATTTGGGAAAATTGCTTCAGGCAAGCCTGAATATGTTCGTGGGTTGTGCGCACGCGGATGACAGCCATCATTCCCAACCCCAGCGCGGCAGGGTTAATTCGAGCTCCATAGCCGGTAATGACGCCGCGCTCCTCCAGTCGCTTGACCCGTTCGGACGTCGCGGGCTGAGAGAGTCCGATCCTCCGGCCAAGCTCTGACATCGCGATACGTCCATCCTCCTGCATGGCTTCGATGATCGCGATATCTGTGGGATCGAGGGCTACGACGTTGTTTTCTCGGGATGACATGGGGTGAACCTTAAATCCATCGGTGCGCGCGCTTCTTTTCCGATCATTTCCCATTCCTGATCGCAACGGAAGACGTCAACTTTGTCCCCTTACAAGGGATAACGGAGCGGACATGGTTGAGATCATTATTGTGCCGGGGATCGGAGGATCGGGTGAGTTGCACTGGCAAACCCGCTGGGAAGTTGCAAATCCGCAATGGCACCGCCTCCAACCGACGGACTGGAATCAGCCTGAACTCGATGACTGGATCGCGGCGCTAGATCGCGCGGTTGGTGCAGCCTGGCAGGCGCCGCTCCTCGTCGCTCACAGCCTGGGGTGCCTCCTGGTGGCGCATTGGCAGCAAGTTTCAACGGCGCCGGTAGCTGGCGCATTCCTCGTGGCGGTGCCGAACCCGGAAGCTCCGGCCTTCCCCGTCGAGGCCGCCGGTTTTGCCAATCCGCCGCGGACGGAATTCAGATTTCCCTCGCTCATCGTCGCGAGCGCGGACGACCCTTATGGCACGGCCGAATATGCCCGAGAGAGAGCGAACCAGTGGGGAAGCGGTATCGTCGAGGTTGGAGAACTCGGACACATCAACGAGACCAGTGAGCTTGCGGACTGGCCGCAGGGAAAGGCCTTGTTCGCGGCTTTCGCCGCGGGAACAGCGAGCTGACGGCAAGGCAGTCCCGGCTAACGCCAGCACCCCGCCGTCAGATCGGATCGCGTTTCTCCCGCCTCACCGCCCGCAGACGAAGCTTGCGGCATTTTTTGAATCGCCTGACTTGTATTGCGGCCAGGCCGGCCACTGGCACAGCGGCAGTGAGCGATCAACGGTGATCGGCAGCGCCGGCTGCTGTTCGACGACGGTGAGATTTCCCGGAGCACGGCCATGCTCCACCCAATCGACCAGAACCGACAGCATGTCGACGTTTGCCGGTGCGCCGCTTCCGACGTGGTCGACACCGGGCGCGGCATAGAGGCGGGCGAATTCGGCAGTCGCCGCCTCACCCATCCGCTTCTGCACCTGTTCGAAATAACCGATCCCCGCGTAGGGGCTCTGCGCGTAGTCGGCCATGTATTCAAGCATGATGAGTTTGCCGCCCCGGGCCTTGAACGCGCTGAGGTCGGGATTGGTCGAATCCATCAGCGCGGAAACCTCGCGCACCCGCTCGGCAAAATCCTCCACCCGGTATTTGCGGACATCGAAATTCGGATCGCGCGCGAAGATATGCGCGATGCCGCCCGCCCCGTAGACCCAGGCGATGCCGTTGGCAGGCACCGGCGGCAGCGCCGGAGGTGCGGAGCCCAGCCACCACGCGCTCCATCCGCCGGTCGGGCCAAAGGATTTCGTCCCCTCGCCGGAAACGCCCCACCCCGGATATTCGGTGACGCCGTTGGCAAGCGCGAACGGGAATTTATAGGGGGAAAGCAGCGTGCGAATGGCGGTGAGCTGCGCTTCGCTGAGGCACGCGTCGCCGCTCGTGCCGCTGGCGCAGAGCAGTTTCGCCGGATCGAAGCGCGCCTTGCAGCCGACCGCGTCTTCCACCAGCGCATCGGCAACGCCGTCCTGCGCATCGCAGGCGGCGAGCACCGCATCGTGCACGAGCTTGACCTGCGCCGGGCGAATCCACCCCTCCCCCCAGGTCGCAAGGCCGGCGCGGGTGCCGGCGTGCTGCAGGCCGACCCAGTTGATTACGGGAACGCGGGCGAAGATGCCGTCGAAATCGGCAGGATAGCGCTGCGCCATGGTCAGCCCCTCGCGGCCGCCTTCCGAACTGCCGACGAAATACATCCGCTCGGGCTTCGCGCCGTAAGCCCGCTCCATCAGCATGGCGGCAGCGTCGCGCACTTTCTTGTAGGAGGCATGCGCAAAATTGACGAAGGCCTCGTCGTTCGCGGCAAACAGCTGAGGCGGTTCGCCCGGCTTGGTCTCGTGACCGGAGTCAGTGCCGTAGGTCGCAAACCCCCGCGCCAGCGGCGAGGCGCTGTCGAAGGGGGCGGCCGGCGGCAGGCTGAGCCCGGTGATCAACACGCCGTTGAAACCGCCGCCGCCATATTGCACCGAGCGGCCGTTCCATTGCAGCGGCAGATTGAGCTGAAAGCGGATCGGCGGCGCCTTCGGATCGGTCGGATCGATATGACCCAGCACCCGGCAGAATTGCGGGGTCGCGGGACTGATGCGGGCGGCGGGGGTCGGTCCGCCCGGCGCGACGGTCAGCGGCTTCGCCTCGGTGAGCGCGGCCGTATCGACCTTGATCGCGCCGCTGCCTGCACCCGACAATGCGGCGCACGCCGCGACCGGGTCGGCGCCGAGAGGCCGCTCGGCCGCAGCGGCCAGGGCTGGCAGTGCGATGAGACCGCATAGAAATACCGTCGTCGTGATTGGCCGCGATACGGCAAACTTCGTGCTCATGCGATCCTCCTGCGGACCTCTCTTTTGGGTCCTGTCAGACGAAAACTGCCACAAAGCCCGACCGGCGTCACGCCTCGGCCTTGCAGCGACGCGCCACACCACGCTGCGACGCTGTCGAAGCAATAGGCCGCACCGATCGGACATCCGGCCCGCTTTTCGGGGGCCGCGCAGGCTGGTATCCTGTCGCCATATTGCGGGGAATTATTGGAAATGCGCGGGGCTTTCGACGGCAAAGTCTGGACGTTTGCAGCGTTGGCGCTTCTGCTGTCGCTGATGACAGCCGCGCCCGCCGCCGCCGAGAAACGTATCGCGCTCGTCGTGGGCAACTCCGCCTACCAGAACGTTCCCCGGCTCGACAATCCCCGCAACGACGCGGCGCTGATGGCCAACACGCTCGCCGGCCTCGGCTTTACCCTGGTCGGCGGCCGCGCCCAGCTCGATCTCGACAAATCGGCCATGGACACCGCCGTGCAGAATTTCGGCCGCCAGGTCCAGGGCGCCGATGTCGCGCTGTTCTACTACGCAGGCCACGGCGTTCAGGTATCGGGTTCGAACTATCTGGTTCCGGTCGGCGCCAATCCGACGCGCGAGGCCGATGTCGATTTCCAGATGGTGGACGTCAACCTCGTGCTGCGCCAGATGCAGGGCTCTGGCACGCGGCTCAACATGGTGATCCTCGATGCCTGCCGTAACAATCCGTTCGGCGCGCGCGGCCTGCGCGCCTCCGACGGCGGCCTCGCCCAGATGCGCGCGCCGGAAGGCACGCTGATTTCCTACGCGACGCAGCCCGGCAACGTCGCGCAGGACGGCACCGGCGGCAACAGCCCCTACACCAAGGCGCTGGCGGCGACGATCAAGCAATCGGGCCTCGATATTTTCCAGACCTTCAACCAGGTCGGCCTCGCGGTGAAGCGTGAGACCGGCGGCACGCAGCAGCCCTGGGTGTCGTCCTCGCCGATCGACGGCACCTTCTACTTTGTCGCGCCCAGCTCGCCCGCCTCGCCACAGGTCGCGGTCGCACCGCAACCGGCGCCGCAGCTCTCCAGCACGCTACGCCCCGATCCCGACCGGATCGCGATCAAGGACGTCGCGTTGCTCAGGGAATTGAGCGACCGGCTCTACGAGCACAATTTCGATCCGGAGCCGCTCGACAGCAAGAACGGCATGCGGCTGGCGATCAGCCAGTTCCAGGCCAAGAGCAGCATGACGCCGACCGGCGAGGCCACCGAGGGCGTGCTGACGCGGCTGCGCAAGATGGACGATCTCAAACCCTGGGGATCGATCGTCTACGGCCCCGACAGCAACAAATGGGGCATCTCCTGGAATCACGCGTCGCGGCGCGCGGCGGTCGACGATGCGCTCAAGAATTGCGGATCGAGCAAATGTCCGCTCGAGCTCAGCTTCTATGGATCGCGCTGCGGCGCGTTTGCGATCTCGGGGAATTCTTACTCGCTGGTTCAGCGCGACACGGTCCAGCGCGCCAAGGAGGCCGCGCTTGACGAGTGCAACAAGGCTGGCAAGTCTTGCCGCGTCATCGGTGCGGTCTGCGCCGACGGATCCGGCCGCTAGATTTTAGATTCGAGTCATTGAAAGCACCGGTTTATGCAAAACGCTGTTCAACGTTCGATCAAGGTTGGTCTGCTCTGCCTTTTGATGTCGGTTGGGTGCGGAACGACCAGCTTCGCGCAATCCGGCAGTGCCGGGGGCAGCATCGGCAATGACGAGAAATCGCTGTCGGGATCGCGCACGACGCCGCGCGCGGTCGAGACCGAGAAGCCCGCACGACGCAGCAAGCCCAGGCCTGAGCCCGACGAACCGCGTCGCGCTTCGCGGAAGAGCGGCGGCGGTGCTGGCGGCGGTGGCGGCGGCAGTTTCGACGGCACGTGGGTTGCCCAATCCCAGGGCTGCGGCAACAGCACCGAGCGGTTCGTAATCAGCGGCGGCAGGATCTCGGGTGAATTGAGTTCCGGTCAGGTCAGTTCGAGTGGCTCTACGACGTCAGGCGGATCCGTCTCGGGTTTGAGTTGGAGCAGCTCCGGCCGTTTCTCGGGCCGCAGCGGCTCCGGGACGTTCAGTCGGTCGGACGGCTGTTCCGGAACGTGGACGGCGTCGAAACAGTAACATCCCGTTTGATTTCCGCTCGTCCCAGTTAAGGCCGACACTACATTCGAGAAATTAAAGGCACCTGTTTATGCAAAACGCCGGTCAACGCTCGGTCAGGATTGCTCTGTTTTCGCTGTTGATGTCAGCCGCATTCGGAGTAAGTGCCGGCCTAGCGCAATCCGGCAGCGCCGGCGGCAGCATAGGCAATGACGAGAAATCGCTGTCGGGATCTCGCGCCACGCCGCGCGCAATTGAGACGGAGAAGCCCGAACGGCGCGCCAAGCCCGAAGCCGAGAGCCCACGCCGCGCCTCGCGCAGTGGCGGTGGTGGCGGCGGCAATTTCGACGGCGCATGGATGGTTACATCCGTCGGCTGCGGCGGCACCACGACTGGCGCGGTGGTCGTGACCAGCGGCAGGATCATCGCCCAGGGCGTCAGTGGCAGCGTCAGCGGCAACGGTTCCGCCCGCACGGTCAATTTCAACGGCGTCACGGTCACCAGTTCCGGCCGTCTCTCCGGCCGCAGCGGCTCCGGAACGTTGTGGTGGAACGTGGACGGCCAGCAAACAGTAGCTTTCGTGCCTGTTTCTAGAGCGTTTTCCAGCGAAGTGGCTACCGGTTCGCGTTAAGAAAACGCGTCAAATCAAGAAGCTAGAGCCCCGTTCCGATCGATCAATCGGAACGGAAAAGGCTCTCGCTCCCGCCCGCCTCTCAGATGCGGCCGGCGAGCCCCAATTATGCCCTACCCGCTCCGAAATTGCGGCCCATTACGACCCAAGTCTTTAACGAAAACTTGAGACGTAAGTGTCGCGTAAGTGTCACGTATCATCATCGGGGATGGCCATGTCAAAGCGTTCAGCGAAATTCATCTCGGCGTTCTTCGCCAGTATTCTGGCGGGAACCAGTTTCGCTGCCGTTGCACAGGATGCCGCTAAAGAGAACAGCGCGAACAAGGAGAACAGCGCAAAAACGGCGGACACCTGCCTGACGCGTCCAAAAGGGGCTTTGCCGGCAGGTGGCCATTGGTATTACCGGATCGATCACGCCACCAAACGCAATTGCTGGTACATCGGCGAAGCGAAGAACAAGACCGCGCGCGCCGCACCGAAGGAATCTTCATCCACGCCTGCAGCATCGGATTCCGCATCGGCGGAGGCGACCAATGCCGTTTCGCCGCAGCAGAGCATCAATGCACGTAAATCGATCGCCAACGCGCGCGCCGAACTGACCGCGCCGCAGGCGCGCGTCGAGGATTTGATCGAGCCGCAGAGCACGGGTGCGGTGCCCGTTTCTAGAATCGCAAATAACCAAATTGCGGCCGCACCGGACTCGCAACCGCCATCGTCCATCGCATCGCGCTGGCCGGAATCTTCGGGCGTCAGCCCATCGAACGATCCGCGCCTTGCCGCGGCCGAGCCAGCGCAGAGCCTGCAGACTCAAAACCCGCAGACCCAAAGCCTTCAAACCCAGAACCTTCAAGCCCAGAGCCTTCAAACCAATCCGACAGCGGCGCCGCAGCCCGCCACCCCCCCGGTTGCACTCGCTGCCGCTGACACATCGCAGGAAAGGCGGTCGGCATCGATGCAGATGCTGCTGCTGGTGATGGCCGGTGCGCTGGCGCTGGCAGGAATTACCGCAAGTCTGGTTTACCGGTTCGGCCGCGCGCAGGCGATCCCGCTGGAAGCGCGCGGTGATCGCCGTGCGATCTGGGATTCGATCCCGACCGAACGGACCTCGCCATCGATGTTCCCGGACGAGACGCCGATCTGGCGCAGCAATACTCCGCGCGACGTTCCCCGCGATCCGCGCGCGCCCGACGATCCGGAGCGGCGGGTAACCGAGATGCTGGCGCGATTGGCGCGTAGCGCACATACCTAAGGCTACGCGCAACGTACTGCGGGCATAGACTCGGCCTGCGATCGCAGTCGGGATTATTTTTCGAGCTGGCGCTGCAGGCCGCGAACGAATTCCGTCAGTCCGGTGCGGCGCTCGCGCTTGAGCCGCTCGGCCTTGAGGATCGACTGCACCTCGGCGAAGGCATGGTCGACGTCCTGGTTGATGACGATGTAGTCGTATTCCGCCCAATGGCTCAGTTCGTGGGTGGCGCGGTCCATCCTTCCGCGAATGACCTCGTCTGAATCCTGGGCGCGGGTGTGCAGGCGCTTTTCGAGGTCGGCAGCCGACGGCGGCAGGATGAACACGCTGACCACGTCGGCGCGGGCTTTCTCGCGCAATTGTTGCGTGCCCTGCCAGTCGATATCGAACAGCACGTCCTGCCCGGCCGACAGCGCGGCCTCGACCGGCGCGCGCGGCGTTCCATAGCGATTGTCGAACACGGTGGCCCATTCGAGCAATTCGCCATTCTTGGCCATTGCTTCGAATTTCGGTTTGTCGACGAAGAAATAGTCGCGCCCGTCGACCTCACCCGGCCGCATCGGCCGGGTGGTCGCCGACACCGACATCTTTAGACCAGGCATCTTGTCGATCAGCATCCGCGACAGCGTGGTCTTGCCCGCGCCGGATGGCGAGGACAGCACGAACATCAGTCCGCGCCGCTCAACCCCGTCGAAACCACCAGCCGTCATCGCTCACTCCAGATTCTGGACCTGCTCGCGGAACTGCTCCACCACGTTTTTCATCTCGAGCCCGGTATTGGTCAACTCCAGATCGTTCGATTTCGAGCAGCAGGTGTTGACCTCGCGGTTGAACTCCTGGGCGAGAAAATCCAGCCGGCGCCCCACCGGGCCGCCCTTGCCGATCATCTCGCGGGCCTGGGCGATGTGGGAGGCGATGCGGTCGAGCTCCTCGCGGATGTCGGCCCTGGCCGCGATCATGATCGCTTCCTGATTGAGCCGGTCAGGATCGAAACGATCTGACGTTTCCAGCAGCGCCGCGACCTGTTCGGCCAAACGCACCCTGATCGCCTCGGGCTTGCGGCCGGGCGCGGCCTCGGCCCTCTTCGCGAGTTTCTCGATCTCATCCATGCGCTGGTTGAGAATCTGCCCGAGCGTGACGCCCTCGCGGCGGCGCATCTCGACCAGATTGGCCAGCGCCTGCTCGAAGGCCAGCGCCGCGGCGTCCTTGGCCGCCTTGTCTTCGGCCTCATCGCTTTCGGGTTCGACCACCTCGATGACGCCCTTGATGCCGAGCAGACCATCGATGCTGGGCGCCACCGCGTCGATCTTGCCGGCGAGCACACCCGCCACCTTTACGATCGAGTTGAGCACGTCCTCATTGATACGGATGGTCGAGACCGCGTTGGCACGCTTGACGTTGAGATTGGCGTAGACCGTGCCCCGCGACAGCACCTCGCCGGCGCGCTTCTTGGCGAAAGCCTCGAGTTCGTCCCATCCGGGCGGCAGCCGCAACCGCAGGTCAAAGCCCTTGGCGTTGACCGACTTCAGTTCCCATTCGAACGTGTACGGACCGCTGGCGCCGTTGCTCCGGGCAAAACCGGTCATGCTCGATAGCGCCATCGCGTAAAACTTTCCGAAAACAGGGAGATGCGAGACTCGGGGTGCGGCGCGAGCTTAAAACGAATTCACGCCTGATGGAATTGACTTAGCGCTGAACCACCGGCGCCGTGGTGGTCGATTGCGCCGCGCCCTGGCGGGCGCCGGGGGCGGCCGCAGGCGCCGCCGGACGTGCGGGCTGTCTCTTCGTCCCCGTTGGCCTCGGCGTCGTCGCCGTCGGGTTGGTGTCGGCCGCCGGCGCGCCTGCCGCTGCAGGAGCTGCGGCCTCTTCGGCCGGTTCGACCGTGTCGTTCTGGATCTGCTTTTCCAGGACCCGCAGCTTGGCGACGTTCTTCTGGTGCTGGTCGTAGGTTTCAGTAAAGGTATGTCCGCCGCTACCATCGGCGACGAAGAACAGGTCGCGGGTCCGCGCCGGGTTGGCGACCGCCTCAAGCGAGGCGCGGCCGGGATTGGCGATCGGGCCCGGTGGCAAGCCTTCGATCACATAGGTATTGTAGGGCGACGGCTGGGTGATCTCGGAGCGCTTGATCGGCCGGCCCAGCGTACCCTTGCCGCCCACCAGCCCGTAGATGATGGTGGGATCGGACTGCAGCTTCATCTTCTGTCGCAGCCGGTTGGTGAAGACAGCGGCGACCCGGCTGCGCTCGTCGGCCCGGCCGGTTTCCTTCTCGACGATCGAGGCAAGCGTAATCAACGCCTCCGGCGACCTGACCGGAATGTCCGGATTGCGGCGTTCCCAGATTTCCGCAAGCACCCGCTTCTGGGTCTGCTGCATGCGCTGGACCACCTGTTCGCGGCTGGTGCCGCGCGGGAATTTATAGGTTTCCGGCAACAGCGTGCCCTCGCGCGGCATTTCCTTCAGCGAGCCCGAGAACAGGTCGTTGTCGGTGAGGCGCGCCACGATCTGCTCGGAGGTCAGGCCTTCGGGAATGGTGACGCCATGCTGCACCACCTTGCCTTCGACGATGGTGGCGATGACATCGCGCAGGCTGGCGCGCTTCTGGAACGAATATTCGCCGGGCTTGAGATCGGAACTCGCCTTCAACGCAAACACGCTGCCGATGAACAGCCACGGATTGACGTTGATCACGCCCTCGCGCTGCAGCGCGTCGGCGATGTCCCTTTTGCCGGCGCGTGCCGGAATATTGACGATCTTGTCTTCCTGCAGCGGACCTGGCGTCTCCAAAAGCTGGCGGCCGTAATAATACGCCGTGCCCGCGCCGATCATCAAAATGATCAGAATGGTGATGATGGCATTGCCGATCACGACAAACGGATTGCGGGCACGCTCGGACCGCTTCGGCGGCGGCGGTACCTGCTCGGGCTCCAGCGCAGCGCGCGGGCTCCGGGGGGAAATGGGCGGCCTTTCACTCATCGATGCAACCTGAATCCTGCCGGTTCAATCGTGGCCTGCCAAACCCCTGCCCGGCCAATAGCATACGCCCACGTCTAGGAGTCATCGCCGAATACGGCAAAACGGTGGAGTCGCTCTAAACACTTGCTAACTAACTACGCGCCGAACGATGACGGAGGCGTTGGTACCCCCGAAACCGAAAGAATTCGACAGCGCGACATTGATCTCGCGTTGGCGCGCCGTTTGAGGCACGAGATCGATCGACGTCTCCACCGACGGATTTTCCAGATTGATGGTGGGCGGGGCGATGTTGTCGCGAATCGCAAGGATGCTGAAAATCGCCTCGATCGCGCCGGCCGCGCCGAGCAGATGCCCGGTCGACGACTTGGTCGACGACATCGACACCTTGGACGTTGCATTGCCGAGCAACCGCTCCACCGCGCCGAGCTCGATCTCGTCGCCGATCTGCGTCGAGGTGCCGTGCGCGTTGATGTAGTCGATATCGGAAGCGCTGATTCCAGCACGCTTCAACGCCGCACTCATGCTGCGGAAGGCACCATCGCCGTCCGGCGCTGGCGAGGTGATGTGATAGGCGTCGCCGGACAGGCCGTAGCCGATCACCTCGGCGTAGATTTTCGCGCCGCGCTTTTTGGCGTGCTCATATTCCTCGAGCACCACGATGCCGGCGCCCTCGCCCATCACGAAGCCGTCGCGATCCTTGTCGTAGGGACGCGAAGCCCGTTCCGGCGTGTCGTTGAAGGCGGTCGAGAGCGCGCGCGCCGCGCAGAAGCCTGCCATCGCCAGCCGGCAGATCGGCGATTCGGTTCCGCCCGCCACCATCACCTCGGCATCGCCGAGCGCGATCAGGCGGCTGGCGTCGCCGATCGCGTGCGCGCCGGTCGAACATGCGGTGACGACGGAATGGTTAGGTCCCTTGAGACCATGCTCGATCGAGACGTAGCCGGAAGCGAGATTGATCAGCCGCCCTGGAATGAAGAACGGCGAGACCTTGCGCGGCCCGCGCTCCTTGAGCAGCAGGGCGGTATCGGCGATGCCGGACAGGCCGCCGATTCCGGACCCGATCAGGGTGCCGGTCGCGCATTTGTCTTCTTCGCTCTCGGGATGCCAATCGGCGTCGTCGAGCGCCTGGCGCGCGGCGGCCATCGCAAAGATGATGAAATCATCGACCTTGCGCTGGTCCTTTGGCTCCATCCACTGGTCCGGATTGAAGGTGCCGCCGCTACCGTCGCCGCGTGGAATCACGCAGGCGATCTGGCTGGAGAGATCGGCAACTTCGAAGGTCTCGATTCGCCTGGCGCCACTCCGGCCGGCGAGGATACGCGTCCACGTTGCGTCAACGCCGCAGCCGAGTGGCGTAACCATGCCCAGCCCCGTGACGACAACCCGCCTCATATCAAAAACTCCGGCCCGAAACTGGCGGTCCATAACAAGAAACCGGGGGACCGTTCGACAACGGCCCGTCCGGCTCTATGCGCACCGCGCGGGGGCGTCAGCTTTTCGCGTTCTTTTCGAGAAATTTTGTCGCGTCGCCGACGGTCAAAATCGTTTCCGCGGCGTCATCGGGAATCTCGCAACCGAACTCTTCTTCAAATGCCATCACAAGCTCGACGGTGTCGAGGCTGTCAGCGCCAAGGTCATCGATGAAACTTGCCGCATCGACCACCTTCTCGGGTTCAACACCGAGGTGCTCGACCACAATCTTCTTAACCCGCTCGCCAATCTCACTCATCGTTCAACCTCGTGCTTGTTCCATTGGACCCGACCCCAAGATACCGCAAGACGATACGAGCCATCGTGGTCGTTAAACTTCCTTCGCAATCGCGCATAGTCTTGATTCGGCACGGTGGTAGCCGATAAAGGCCCGGCGAACGGCAGGCGTCGCCACGCCAATATACAGGGTTTCAAAATCCTGCAATGGCCTTGTTTGCCCATCCGTCGGTGGTTCGGTTATCATACTTCCCTACCGTTGACTACAAGCCCTCGCCCGGCCCCCCGAAACCGCCTTTGAGCCCATCGATCGGGCCGTTAACCGGCTCAAATCATGGCCATTCCGCCGTTGACGTGGATGGTTTGCCCGGTGACGTAAGCCGCCTCGTTCGAACTGAGATAAACCGCCGCCGCGGCGATGTCCTCGGGCGTTCCCAGCCGTGCTGCAGGAACCTTCGACAGGATGGTCTCGCGCTGCTTGTCGTTGAGCGCATCCGTCATCGGTGTCTTGATGAATCCGGGCGCGATGCAATTGGCGGTCACGTTGCGCTTGGCGTATTCGGCGCCGAGCGTCTTGATCAGGCCGATGATTCCCGCCTTCGACGCGGTGTAATTGGCCTGCCCGGGATTGCCGGTCACACCGACGATCGAGGTGATGGCAATGATGCGGCCGAAGCGCTTGCGCATCATCAATTTGGTCGCCGCGCGCGCCAGGCGGAAGGTCGCCGTCAGGTTAACGTTGATGACGTCGTCCCAATCCTCGTCGCGCAATTGCACAAACAGGTTGTCGCGGGTGATGCCGGCATTGGCGATCAGAATATCGACCTGTCCCATCGCCGCTTCCGCCGCGGGTACCAGGGCCTCGACTTCCGCGCTGTCGGAAAGATTGCACGGCAGCACGTGAACGCGCTCGCCGAGTTTGGTGGCGAAGGCATCCAGCACTTCGCGGCGCGTGCCCGAGATCGCCACCGTCGCGCCCTGCGCATGCAGTGCCTGCGCGATGGCGTTGCCAATGCCGCCGGTCGCGCCGGTCACCAGCGCCGTCCTGCCCGTCAAATCGAACATCTAAATCTCCTTTTCGGGCAAGCTTACTTCGAAGCCGCCAATGCATCCTTGGCAGCGGCAATGTCGCCGGGTCCGCCGACGGAAACGCCGACCGCACCGTCAGCGATGCGCTTGACCAGCCCGCTCAAAACCTTGCCGGCGCCGATTTCGAAGAACCGCGTCACGCCCTGGGAGGCCATATAGGCGACCGACTCGCGCCAGCGAACGGTGCCGGTGACCTGCTCGATCAGGCGGCGCCTGATCTCATCGGGATCGGTGATCGGCGCGGCCAGCACGTTCGACACCAGCGGCGAAGCCGGCGCCTTGATCGTCACATCGGCCAGCGCCTTCGCCATGGCGTCGGCCGCGGGCTGCATCAGCTTGCAATGGAACGGTGCGGACACCGGCAGCAGCATCGCGCGCTTGGCGCCCTTGGTCTTTGCAATTTCAAGCGCGCGTTCGACCGCGGCCTTGTCGCCGGAGACCACCACCTGCCCGCCGCCATTGTCATTGGCGGCCTGGCAGACCTGGCCTTGCGCAGCTTCAGCCGCGACAGCCACCGCCGCCTCGTAGTCCAGACCCAGCAGCGCGGCCATGGCGCCGACGCCGACCGGCACGGCCTTTTGCATCGCAAGGCCGCGGGTGCGCAACAGGCGCGCGGTATCGCTGAGGCTGAGGCTGCCGGCCGCGGCCAGCGCCGAATATTCGCCGAGCGAGTGACCGGCCACGAATGCCGCATCCCGCCCGACCGAGAAGCCGGCCTCGGTCTCCAGCACGCGCAAGGTCGCGATAGACACTGCCATCAGCGCCGGCTGGGCATTTTCGGTGAGCTGGAGGGTTTCGGCAGGCCCCTCCCAGATGATCGCGGTCAGCTTTTCGCCGAGCGCCGCATCGACCTCGTCGAATACCGCCCGCGCGGCCGGAAAGGCGTCCGCCAGGGCCTTGCCCATGCCCACGGCCTGCGACCCCTGGCCCGGAAAGGTGAATGCTGCGGTCATTTTGACTGAAAACTCCTTCAAGTGCAGCCGTAAGACACCGGCTTTCGCCGCCCTGTCAAGCCGGACAGCGGGTGCATCGCACAAGCAATTGCGGGGCCTGGAACCTCGCCGCGGCGCTTGCCGCGATCATCGCAGATCTCGATCAACCCAGCTATTTCTGCGCCGGAGCCGCTCCGGCTGTCTTGAGCGCCCTTTAACAAGCGTGTAACGGCGCGAGCGGAAACGGATGCCGCGAGCCCGTCAAGCCTTACCCAGGTGATCTCTTGAGTCCTGAACCCTCCGCGAAACCCGTCGCATCCAGCTCGTTCGCGGCCATGAAGTCGCGGCCCTATCGGGCCCAGTTCATCGCCTACGTGCTGGCCATGATGGCTGACAATGTCGAGCACGTGATCAGCTACTGGGTGGTGTTCCAGAAATTCCATTCGCCGGCGCTGGCGGGCTTTGCGGTGCTGTCGCACTGGCTGCCATTTCTGCTGTTTTCCGTCGCCGTCGGCGGGCTCGCCGACCGGTTCGATCCACGCCGCATCATTCAGTGCGGAATGCTGCTTTTCATCGTGGCGTCGGCGGGATGGGGAGTTTTCTTCGTCACCGACACGCTTCAGATGTGGCACGCGATGCTGCTCCTGGTCATCCACGGCTGCGCCGGCGTGCTGTGGCAGACGCCGAACCAGCTGCTGCTTTACGATATCGTCGGCCCCGCCGACCTGCCGAGCGCGGTGCGGCTGAACGCGATGGCGCGCTATTTGGGAATCCTGGTCGGTCCGGCCGCGGGCGGCGTGATCATGCTGGCACTCGGCCCGTCCCACGGCATCATTCTCAACACGCTTTTTTATCTCCCGATGCTGCTCTGGCTGTTCTGGGCACCCATCAGCGCCCAGGGCGCAGTGGCAAAGCGCCTCGCCGTCCGCGGCCTTTCCGACATCGTGCAGACCATCCGTGTCATCGGCACCTACCCTGTCCTGATCTCGATGACGCTGCTCGCCGGGCTGACCTCCTTCATGATCGGCAACGCCTATCACGCCCAGATGCCGGGCTTTGCCATCGATCTCGGCCACGGCGACCCCGGCGTGGCCTACAGCGTGCTGCTGGCGGCCGACGCCGCCGGCGCGCTCCTCGCAGGCATCGCGCTGGAAGCGTGGGGACGGCTCAAAGCGACGCCTCAGACGGCCATCGTCCTTGCCATTCTATGGGCGTTGTCGCTGCTCGCGTTCGCGTCGGTCGGGATCTACTCGCTTGCGATCGCACTGCTGTTCGCCGCAGGTTTCTTCGAGCTGTCGTTCAACACGATGGCGCAGACCATGGTCCAGCTGAATGCCCCCGCCGACATTCGCGGCCGCGTCGTCGGCCTGTTCAACATGGCCGGGCTCGGCATGCGGGCCTTCAGCGGCATCACCGTGGGCCTGTTCGGCGCAGCGATCGGCATTCACTGGTCGCTCGCCCTGTCGGCCGCGGTGCTGTTGGCGTTTCTGTTCGTGCTGCTTCGCCGCGCCAATGAGCAAGCCGGCCGAACACGCGTTAGCGGCGGCTAGAAACCTCCGGCCTTCTGATCGCCGCCGACCTCGGCCCCGGCGCGTGCGCGGCGCGCGCTGCTCACAAGCTGGCCCGGACGATCCTGCTGGTTCGGCTTCGCGGTCGCAAGGCGCAGCACGGCAGCGTAATTCGGCTGCACCTCCATGCGATCGGCATGCCGGCTTTGGCTGAGAATGCGATGGACGCGCGGCAGGTTGTAGCAGGGCACGTAGAACAGCAGATGATGCTCGAGATGATAGTTCACGTAATAGGGCGCAATGAACAGCCGCTCGAGAAAGCCGGCATGCGTGGTGCGGGTGTTGCGCAAGGGATCGCTGCTGTCGGGCACCACGGCATGCTCGGCGATATTGCGGATGCGGGTGATCACCATCTGCCAGGTGAAGAGCGGCAGCAGCCATAACAGCGGATAGGCCCACCACACCCCGGCAGCGGCAAGGCCTGCGAACATCACCGCATTGACCGCGAACTGCGGACCAAGCTTTTCCCAAAAATGGGCAGCGCGCTTCGACAGTGGCCATTCCGCAGGACCCAGCGCGTTGAGCAATTGCGCCTTGCGCTGCTGATAGCCGGTCTGCCCGGTGATATCGCGCAGGAATTTGCGGCGATAGCTCATCTTCGTAATCGGAAACGGCGCCGACAGGATGAGATCGGGATCATCCTCCTGCTGGGTGCGCGCATGATGCTGCAGATGATAGCGGCGATAGGCGCGGGTCTCGGCAAAAACCGGATAGGCGCAGAACCACTGGCTCAGGGTCAGATTGGTTTTCTCGTCGGCCGACAGGCAGCCATGGGCGCCGTCATGCATCAGGATCGCAAGCCCGAGCTGGCGCGAGCCGATGATGCCGACGGCCAGCAGAAACGTCAGCAGATTGGGCCACCACGCCACCAGCGCGATCGAGCCAATGATCAATACCCAGGCATGAACGATCAGGGCAACGCCTTTCCAGGTCGAGCGCCGGCGCACGGCGATCAATTCATCCTCGGACAGGAAATCACGGGCACGCATGCGAAGCGCGGTCATGACGATGTCTCCCCTTCGGGTGAATCTGAAGCGGATGTGGGATTGCCGACGAGGCGCAGGCGGCCGCCGTCGCCGGCCGATTTCCTCGTCGCCTGCTCGCCCAGCACGCGCAGCATCTCTGCGGATAATTCTTCGGCCGAACGGCCCATGGCATAGCCCTCGACCATCACGCCGATCGCGACCGCCCAGAATCGCCGCGAGGTCGCGTCGGGATCGCGCAGCGTGCTCCAGCCATGGCGTTCGATCTGGTTCGAATAGGCGCGCAGCCCCTCGCCGTGCAGCCGTTCGATGGTGCGCTCCACCAGCGGCGCGAGATCCTGGCGGCGGCGCGTCAGCGTCAGAGCTTCGGCAAAGAAGGCGACCGAATCCGTTGATGTCACGCTCTCGACCAGCGCGCGCGTGTAGTCGCGCGGCGTGTGCGCCGACAACGCCGCCTGCTCGGCCGCACGGGCGACATAGAGCATGTCGCGGCAGGCGGCCTCGACGAACAGCGCTTCCTTGGTGCGGAAATAATAGGTGATCTGGCTCGGAAACGCGTCGGCAGCGGCAGCGATATCCGAGATCGAGGTGCCGGAAAGGCCACGCTCTTTGAACAGGCGGCTGGCGCCATCCAGCAGGCGGGAACGCATCTGGCGTCCGGCGGAACGCGTGGCGCGGACGGCGTGCTTGGGGTCGCCGGCCAGTGCCTGAGCGGTTTCGACGGACTCGGAAACCATTTTGGGAGCCATTTTGCCCTCTCGTCTTTTATTTGTATGACATACAAACAAATATGTCAATTGGGTCCTTGGAGGCGGAGGTCGGCCATGGCATCAACCGGGCCAAAATCCCGCATCAACGCTTGCCAGCGGGCTCAAAATCTCTATAAACCGCGCATCCGTGGATCCCGGCCGGGAGCTGAACGGACGGTCTCAGCAATCTCACCTTTCGGCGATGTTGATGTGGCAGGGCCAGTTGGCCCGTCGTCCCGTGCTTCCGCCTTCTGAGCATTATCGAGTCCTTTCCGAAGGTCTCGAAGGGCTTGCCGCCGGGAACCGCGCCAACACAGGAAAGGACACCCATGCCTCTTTATGAGCATGTTTTTCTCGCGCGTCAGGATGCGAGCACCCAGCAGGTCGAAGAGCTGACCACCCAGATGACGGGCATCGTCGAAGGGCTCGGCGGCAAGATCACCAAGACCGAGAACTGGGGCGTACGCTCCCTCACCTATCGCATGAACAAGAATCGCAAAGCACATTTCGTGCTGATGAACATCGATGCGCCCTCCGCTGCGGTCACCGAGATCGAGCGGCAGGAGCGGATCAGCGAAGACGTCATCCGCTATCTCACCGTCCGCGTCGAAGAGCACGAGGAAGGTCCCTCTGCCATGATGCGCAAGGCCGATCGCGATCGCGAACGCGACGACCGTGGCGGTGGTTTCCGGGGTGACCGCGAAGGCGGTTTCCGTGGCGATCGCGAAGGCGGTGGCTTCCGTGGCGACCGCGGGCCGCGCCGTCCGCGCGATGAAGACGCAGCGGTAGAGGAGTAAGAATCATGGCTGAAGCTGGTGCACGCCGTCCGTTTTTCCGCCGCCGCAAGACCTGCCCGTTCACGGGTCCGAATGCGCCGAAGATCGACTACAAGGATTCCAAGCTGCTGATGCGTTACGTTTCCGAGCGCGGCAAGATCGTGCCGAGCCGCATCACCGCCGTCTCCGCCAAGAAGCAGCGTGAACTCGCCCGCGCCATCAAGCGCTCGCGGTTCCTCGGCCTCTTGCCCTACGTTATTCGCTAAGACGATTTCGATCGGCGGCATCCGTGCCGCCGATCGCGACTTTTCATAAGGCTTCCGGGTCGTCCGGTCGCCGATGGTTGGGGTCCAAAGACCTCTAACCGCTCGAAGGGAGCGGGACAGCTGATGATCGTGATCATACTCATTGCGCTTGCGGCCGGCTCTGCGTCGGCGCTGATGTTCGCCTCGATCATCTCGGGCGCGCTGATCTCACTGCTGTTGTTCTATCTGGCCCCGCTGCCGCTGATGGTGGCCGCCCTTGGATGGGGACCGCTTGCGGCGACGATCGGCGGCATCGCCGCGGCTTCGGGCCTCGGGCTGATGTTCGGCCTGCCCTACTGCATCGCCTTTGTCGTCACCGTCGCCCTGCCCGCCTGGTGGCTCGGCCATCTCGCGCTGCTCGGACGGCCGCTGCCCGCCGAGGAAGCAGGCAATGGCGCGTCGCCTGCCGCGCCTGCCATGGAATGGTATCCGGTCGGCCGCATCCTGCTGTGGATTGCAGGCTTTGCTATGCTGACCACGATCACCGCCATGCTGACGCTCGGCAGCGACGCCGAGGCGATTACGGCGTCACTGAAACGCGGCCTGCTGCGAATTCTGACGCCCCGCAATGCCGCGCCATCAGGCGACACCGAGCGGTGGGTTAGCGCGCTCGCAATCATCGCGCCACCGGCAGCCGCGATCGTCGCCATGATGACGCTGACCCTCAATCTCTGGCTCGCCGGCAAAATCACCGCGACCTCCGGCCGCCTGCACCGGCCGTGGCCGGATTTGAAGGCCGCCGAATTACCGCCGATGACGCTGGTCGCGTTGTCGGTCGCACTGGCGTTCTGTTTCGTCGGCGGGCTTCCCGCATTGTTCGCGCAGATCACAGCGACAGCACTGCTGATGGCTTACGCCATCACCGGCTTTGCCGTGCTGCACACGCTGACACTGGCGCTGAACGGCCGCGCGTTCTGGCTGTCCTGCGCCTACGCCGTCGTCGTGGTGTTCGGCTGGCCGGTACTGGCGATGGTCGTGCTTGGCCTCGCCGACGCCGTCTTCGGATTTCGCCAACGCTTCATGCGCGGCAGACCGCCGCCGGTGCCTGCAGCGTAACCATTCCGCCCATCCACTCGAACCGGATCATCACCACTTCAAAAGGAGAACGAATATGGAAGTCATTTTGCTGGAACGCGTCGCCAAGCTCGGCCAGATGGGCGAAGTCGTCAAAGTCAGGGACGGGTTTGCCCGCAACTTTCTGCTCAAGCGCGGCAAGGCGCTGCGCGCCACCGCGGACAATCGCTCCAAGTTCGACGGCATGAAGGCCGAACTCGAGGCCAACAACCTCAAGGCCAAGGGCGAAGCGACCAAGGTCGCGGAGAAGATCAACGACCGCAACGTGGTCGTGCTGCGCCAGGCCTCCGAAACCGGCCAATTGTTCGGTTCGGTCAGCGTGCGCGACATCATCGCTTCCTTCGAAGCCGACGGCGTCACCATCAGCCGCAGCCAGGTCATGCTGGACGCGCCGATCAAGACCATCGGCAAGCACTCGATCGCGATCGCCGTGCACCCCGAAGTCGAAGTCAGCGTCAGCGTCACGGTTGCACGCAGCGCCGATGAAGCCGAGCGCATCAACCGCGGCGAGGACATCTCGAGCCGTCAGGAAGATCAGGACGCCGCCGCCGAGGCGCTGGCCGCCGCCGGCGAGTTCTTCGATCCGGAAGCCCAGCACGACGACGAAGCGCCGGCACCGGCTGCGACCGAGAAGTAACGCGCGCTTCTCTTTATCGCGCCTCTGTTTATGTGAGAACCAAGCCCGGCCGATCAGGCCGGGCTTGGGATTCGTGCCGCCGCTTTCTCGTCGAGCATCGCGATCGAGGCCAGCGCCGTTGCGGTGTGCTTTTCGACGCCGTCGGTGAGGCAATAGACATCGGCCGCGACCACCGCGACCTGACGTCCGGGCTTGATCACCCGCGCCCGGCAGATCAGGCGCTCGCCCACCGCCGGCGACAACAGATTCAATTTATATTCCGCCGTGAGCGCCGCCTGGCCGCGTGAGGTCGCAGCCGCGATGGTGGTCGCATTGTCGACCAGAAAGGCGGTGACGCCGCCATGGAACAGGCCGTGCTGTTGCAACAGCTCCGGCCGCCGGTCGACCGCGAGCGTGCACGACCCGCGCGTCAGTTCGGACAGCTCCGCGCCGATATGGCTCATAAAGCCTTGGCGGCCGACATTGTCGCGGATGCGGCTGGCGATCGGCGCGAAGTCGGGGTCGGTATTTGCGGTCATGCGGTTTCTCCAGTGCTGTGGCCCGCCTCGGGAGCAACCACCGCACGGGTGGCGCAGGCGATCAGGATGTCGGTTTGGTCCCTGGGATCGGCGCGGTCGCGGCCCGACAACCAGGCTCGACAGAAAATCTGCGCGGGCCCGATGATCTGGCTGAAGAACAAGGTCGCCGTCATCGGCAGCAATTCGCCGCGCGCGATCAGCGGCGCGCGCCAACCCTCGACGGCCTCGGTGAGACGCGAATTCTGCGCCCGCTGCCCGCCACGGATTTCTTCGGTCCATTCGCTGCGCGAAATCTCGAACAGGTAGCGCGCCTCGCGCCGGTTGTTCACAACCCAGTCAAGATGCGCATGGATCAGCTGCGCCACGCCTTGCCTGGCGCCGCAGGATTCGTCGATCGCAGCGAGCACCGCAGCGTGATAGCGGCCGAGGATTTCCAGGAACAGCGTGCCGGCCAGTTCCTTCTTTGATCCGAAGAAATGGAAGAAGCTGCCGTTCGACGCCCGCGCGCGGGTTCGAATGGCGGCCACGGTTGCGCCCTCAAAGCCGTCGCGGTCGAATACCGCCAATCCCGCCGCCAGCAAATCCTCTCGCGCCGTGGTCACCACGCCAAACCTCGCCGGTTAGATCGTTGCTCTAGAGTAATACTCTAGAGATGCTTGAGCAAGTCCGCTCGCGAGCTTTCCGTCGCGAACGTTATTGGCGTGCGTTGTTGGAACGCGGCGTTACTGGGAAATGGGCGGTGCGGGCGGCCCCGCCGGCGCAACCGCCGGTGGAGGCGGCGCAGCTGCCGTCACCTCGGGCGGAGTGGCCGGCGCAGGTGCTGCGGCGGGCCCCGACGGACTTGGAATCGCGGCGGGCTCTCTCGCGATCGCGGCCGGTTCTGATGTACCGCTGGGAGTTGGTGCGGCGGCCGCCGGCGCGGGCGTGACCGGCGGGACTGGATCAGGCCGCAGCGGCGTTGGTTCGCTGCCGCCGGTTTCCCTGGGCGCATCGACCTTGGCGGTTTCTGACTTGGCTGATTCAGGCTTCGCTGCTTCAGATTTGCCTGTTTCAGGTTTGCCTGTTTCAGACTTGCTCGAGTCAGAGGTGCCCTCGCCCGCCGGCTTGGCGGCTTCAGGCTTTTCGCCGGCATCCACCTTGGCGGTTTCGCGCTTGGCTTCTTCCTTGACCGCCTCGTCCGGTTTCGGCGGCTCTTCGGCAGGCTTGCCGCGCTTGCCGAGCTTCTGCTTGGCGCCCGCTTTGCTGTCGGTCGCGGCCTGCGGCGTCTGGCCATCGGCGGGCCTGGCGGCATCGGGCGGCTGCTGGCCCGGCCGTCGCTTGCCGTCGCGTCCGGGGCCTTGCGGCGTGAGCCCGTCGGCGTCGGGCCGGGACGCCTCTTGCGTGGCGGCGGGATGTTGCCGGCGGCCGAATCGGTCGGGCTGATCCGGCCTGGCAGCCTCTTGCTTGGCGCCCTTTGCCGCATCGGTCTTCGGCTGATCCTTGCTCTGAAATCGTGCGTCGGCCGCGCCGTTCGAGATCAGGAACGAGGCTAGCACCCCGGCCATCTCGCTGCTGGTGGTGTAGTGCTGGCGCAGGAAGCCGGGCAGCGACGACGCCGAAACGTTCTTCAACAGGCCGCGGGGGCTCTTGTGGCAGGCATTGCAGGTACCCGCGAAGATCTGGGAAGGGGTCTTGCCGGCCTCCAGGTTTTCAGCCCGCGCCACGAGACAGCCAACCAGAAGCATCACCGTCGCCAGACTGAGCGCTCGGCTCAACATTCCCTGCTTCTCCAATTGGAATCGCTTCCAGCGTCGCGCAACACGGCCGACGGCGGTCACCTTTTAGCCGATTATCCTACGAATGGAAGCTCACTTGTGACGCAACTGCGTGATCTCCACATTTGGGAATATCCGCTTTGACTACAACGCCCTAGCCCGTCGGGCTGATCACGATTATGGTCTGGTTGACGCACATTGGAACATTCGTTCCCGCCGTGCGTCGGTTGTAACGGGCCGGTCGTTCCATTGGTGCTTTGATGGATCGTTTGTTGCGTTATTTCCTGGGACAGTTCATCCGCCGCGGCACGATGACATTCACGGCCGCGAGCGGGACCACATTTACCTGCGGCGACGGCACCGGGCGGCCGGTATCGGCCCGGTTCCTGAGCCCGCGCACCGAGCGGCGGATCCTCCTCAATCCCGAACTGGCGTTGGGCGAAGCCTATATGGACGGCACGTTCGTGGTCGAAAATGGCTCGATCGCAGACGCGCTGGCGATCCTGCTCGATCAGCCGGCCATGGTGCCGCAATGGGCTCGGCTGCAATGGTGGATGCGCTATCTCGCCCGGCACTTCAGTCAGTTCAACTGGCGCGGCCGGTCACGAAACAATGTCGCACATCATTATGATCTCGACGGGCGGCTCTATTCGCTCTTCCTCGACGCCGACAAGCAATATAGCTGCGCCTATTTCGAGACGCCGGATGCCACGCTCGATGATGCCCAGTTGGCCAAGAAGCGCCACCTCGCCGCCAAGCTCAGAATCGGGCGCGGCGACCGCGTGCTCGACATCGGCTCGGGCTGGGGCGGCCTTGGGCTCTATCTGGCCGAGATGACCGGCGCCGATGTTACCGGCATTACGCTATCGACCGAGCAATTGCAGGTCGCTAACGCCCGCGCCGGGGAGAAAAAGCTGGGCCGTCAGGCGAAATTCCTGCTCAGCGACTACCGCGACATTCCCGGTCCGTTCGACCGGATCGTGTCGGTCGGGATGTTCGAGCATGTCGGCGTCGGGTTTTATGAGACCTTCTTCAAGCGATGCGCCGAGTTACTCAGCGACGACGGGATCATGGTGCTGCACTCGATCGGCCGCTCGACCGGCCCCGACGTGACCAGCCCCTGGATCACCAAGTATATTTTCCCGGGTGGCTACATCCCCGCGATGTCGGAAGTGACGCCGGCGATCGAGAGCGCCGGGCTTCTGGTCTGTGATATCGAAATCCTTCGGCTGCATTATGCGGAGACGCTGAAAGCCTGGCGCGAGCGCTTCATGGCGCGGCGCGAAGAGGCCGTGCGGCTTTACGACGAGCGCTTCGCCCGAATGTGGGAATTCTACCTGGCCGCTTCAGAAATGTCGTTCCGCAAGCAGAACCTGATGAATTTCCAGATCCAGCTCACCAGGCGCCAGGGCGTCGTACCGATGACACGCGACTACATCGCGCGTGAAGAGGCGCGGCTGCGCGGGATCGAAACAGGCAAGCAGCCGCGGCTGCAGATCGCGGGCGAGTAAGCCGATTTTGAGCTGAATGTCTTAGTTTCGGAAGCTGTAGCCCGAGCCGTAGGCTATTCCGGCAGTTGCCGGGCGCGCGAGTTGCGCGCGCAGAGCATCCAATACGTCGATATCGCAGGGCACGGCACGCGATTCCGGGCGCGAGACGAGTTCCATGGTGTCGATCAGCATCGACAACCAAGCGCGCTGGTCGCCTCCTGATCGCCATGTACCGAGCTGTTGACCCATCGTCTTGTCCTTGATCCCTGCTCTTAACCAACCCGAAAGCCTAAAACCCGTTCCCGAATTCCTCGACCAGGATGCCGGCCAGAAAGCCCCTCGGATGTGATCTGGTTCACAGAGTTCGCCGGCTGATTGCCGTAAAACTACTGAATGGCCCAGAAAACCTACTCAACCTCGCTCGTCCCTCGCGCCGATCTCATCGTCGATTACGCCTTGATCGCGACCGGCATCGGCTCGGCCCTGATCGCGTTGATCTTTCTCATCCTGGCTTGATCAATCGCTAACATCGCGGCCCGGATGACCTCCGCAGCCTTGGATAGGTCTGTCCAACTGGCGATAAAGTTCAGTTGGCCCTAACAGCTTTCCCAACATTTTCGTGAATTCGGTGGCACCGCCCGGCCGCCGCGCGGTTTTGGCCAAAACCCGTCAAGTGCAATGCCGCAACGACCGACGGGGATTCACATCTCGCTTGTGTGAATCGGGCATAAGGCATGTAGGTACTTCCGCTCGGCACGAGGGGAGCGCTTTATCGCCGCCCCAATCCGGCATCCCAAATACCGACCCAAATCCGAAGAACAATTCCGAGCATGGCGCTGACTGATTCGAACATTCTGAAGCTTGCCCCCGACGCGGGAACTCCGGCCTATCGGAGTGCGCCGCACAATATCGAAGCCGAACAGAGTCTGCTTGGCGCGATCCTGGTCAATAACGACGCGTTCTACCGGGTTTCGGACTTCCTCGAACCAAAACACTTCTTCGAACCGATTCATCAGGCGATCTACGAGACCGCCGGCAGCCTGATCCGGATGGGCAAGGTGGCGACGCCCGTCACGTTGAAAACCTTCCTGCCCGCCGAGACTGATATTGGCGGCATGACGGTTGGCCAGTACCTCGCCCGTGTCGCGGCCGAGGCCACCACCATCATCAACGCGCAGGATTACGGCCGGACGATCTACGACATGGCGTTGCGCCGCGATCTGATCCGGATCGGCGAGGACATGGTCAACGTTGCGTTCGACGCGCCGGTGGATTTTGCCCCGCGCGCGCAGATCGAGGACGCCGAACGCCAGCTCTACGAGCTGGCGGAGTCCGGCCGTTACGACGGCGGCTTCCAGCGTTTCGCGCAGGCGATGAAGACCGCGCTCGATATGGCGGCCAACGCCTATCAGCGCGACGGAAAATTGTCCGGCATTTCAACTGGCCTCCGCGATCTCGACTCCAAGATGGGCGGCCTGCAGCGGTCGGACTTGATCATCGTGGCCGGACGTCCCGGCATGGGCAAGACCGCGCTTGCCACCAATATCGCCTATAACATCGCCGAAGCGCACCAGGCGGAAGTTCAAGCCGACGGCACCATGAAGTCGGTCAATGGCGGCGTTGTCGGCTTCTTCTCCTGCGAAATGTCCGCCGAACAGCTCGCCACGCGTATTCTGGCCGAGCAAACCGGCATTGCGTCCAGCATGATCCGCCGCGGCGGGATCAAACAGGACGAATTCGACAGGATCCGCGACTACACCATCAAGCTCGAGCACTTGCCGCTGTTCGTCGACGAAACGGGCGGCCTTTCGATCTCGCAATTGACGGCGCGCGCGCGGCGGCTGAAGCGGCAGAAGGGCCTCGACATCATCGTGGTCGACTACATCCAGCTGCTGCAGGGCTCCGGCAAGCGCGGCAACGACAATCGCGTGCAGGAAGTCACCGAAATCACCACCAGCCTGAAAGCGCTCGCCAAGGAACTCAATATTCCCGTGGTCGCGCTCTCGCAGCTGTCGCGACAGGTCGAAAGCCGCGACGACAAGCACCCGCAATTGGCTGACTTGCGCGAATCCGGCTCGATCGAACAGGACGCCGACGTGGTGCTGTTCGTGTACCGCGAGGAATATTATTTGCAGAACAAGGAACCCAAAATCGGTACGCCCGAGCACGAGAAATGGAAGCTCGACATGGAGCTCGCTCACGGCAAGGCCGAGGTCATCATCGCCAAGCAGCGCCACGGACCGACGGGTACGGTCCAACTGCAATTCGAGGGGCAGTTCACGCGGTTTAGCGATTTCGCCGAAGGGGATAATCTACCCTACCGCGCGCCCTAGCGCGGTTTCCAGCGAAGCGTCGGACTTGATCCGGGGTGGTGCTAGGTTCGCGTGAAGAAAACACGTCAAAACAATAATCTGGAGCGCGATCGGTTCTGATCAATCAGGACCGATCGTGCCCCAGTCCTGCCTTCTGCGCGGTTGAACCATGGCGTTCGCCCGCGTAAAATGCGGCATGAACATCGCATCCGACCCCAAATCCATCCCAACCAGCACCCTGCTCTCGCCCGAGGCGAACCAGGCCGCCGCGCTGGCGAGCGTCACCGGCGTGCTGACCGTCGATCTCGACGCCATCGTCGCCAACTGGCGCAAGCTCGAAAAGACCGCCGTGCCGGCCGAATGCGCCGGCGTGGTGAAAGCGGACGCCTATGGCTGCGGCGCTGAACAGGTCGCGCGCGCGCTGGCCAACGCCGGCTGCAAGACGTTCTTCGTTGCGACGCTCGAGGAAGCCCGCGTGGTCCGTGAGGCTCTGCCCACCGTCACGATTTATACGCTCGACGGCTTCTTCCAGAACACCGGCGACGCCTACGCCAAGCTCGACTGCAAGCCCGTGATCGGCGATCTCAACGAACTCGCCGAATGGGACGTGTTCTGCCGCCGCTCGGGCTGGTCCGGCGGTGCGGCCATCCACATCGACACCGGCATGAACCGGCTCGGCCTGACCGTGACCGAGGCGCAAGGTATCATTCCGCGCATCAATGCCGGCGATCACGGCATCACGCTTGTGATGAGCCACCTCGCCTCCGCCGAACTCCTCAACAACCCGCTCAACGCCAAGCAGCTCACGACCTTCCGCGAAATCGCGAGCCTGTTCGCGGGCGTGCCGGCGTCGCTGGCGAATTCGTCCGGCGTTTTCCTGGGGCCGCAGTTCCAGTTCGAACTGGTGCGGCCGGGCGCCGCCGTCTACGGCATCAATCCGACACCGGAAGCCGACAATCCGATGCAGCCGGTCGTCGAATTGAAGGCGCGCATCGTGCAGATCCGCAATCTGGAAAAGGGCGAGACCGTCGGTTATGGCGGCACCTGGACCGCGCGGCGGCCGACGCGGGTCGCGATCGTCTCCGCAGGCTATGCCGACGGATATTTCCGCGCCGCCAGTTCGAATGACGGCAGCCGGGGCGCCGAGGTGGTGGTCGCCGGCAAGCGCTGCCCGATCGCGGGTCGCGTCTCGATGGACCTGATGGCGGTCGACGTCACCGATCTGGAGAAGAACGCCGTGCGGCGTGGCCACATGGTGACGCTGATCGGCGAAGGCATCACGGTCGATGAACTCGCCCATCATTTCGGCACCATCGGCTATGAAGTGCTGACCAGCCTCGGCAAGCGCTATGCGCGGATTTACAAGGGCGGCGAGGCAAAGCTGGAGGCGCCGTCGGTAACGGCGTCAACACCACCGGCAATCGAACCAGTGCCCGCGACCGCTGAACCGGCCGCCGCGCCAGCTCAGGCCCCGCCTCCGCTGCCGACCTGACAATTCCTGTCAGGCATGAAGATCGCCACCTTCAACATCAACAACATCAATCGCCGCCTGCCCAATTTGCTGCGCTGGCTGCGTTCGGCAAAACCGGATGTCGTGGCGTTGCAGGAGTTGAAATCGGCCGACGCCGATTTTCCGGCTGCTGCAATCGAGAAGGCCGGCTATGGCGCGGTGTGGCGCGGCCAGAAGACCTGGAACGGCGTCGCCATCCTGGCGCGCAACGCCGAACCGGTACTGACGCGGACCGCCCTGCCCGGCAACGCTGGGGATAACGAGGCGCGCTACATTGAGGCCGCCGTCAACGGCGTCATCGTCACCAGTCTCTATCTGCCGAACGGCAATCCGCAGCCCGGGCCGAAGTTCGACTACAAGCTCGACTGGTTCAAGCGGCTGCGCTCGCACGCCGCGAAATTCATCAAGCAGGATTTCCCCGTGGTGCTGGCCGGCGACTACAACGTCGCGCCGACCGAACTGGATATCTATCCGACCAAATCCTGGGACAAGGACGCGCTGATCCAGCCGAAAAGCCGTGCGGCGTTCAAGACGCTGACGGCGCAAGGCTGGACCGACGCCATCCGCACGCTGCATCCGTCAAAGCCGATGTTCACGTTCTGGGACTACAAGCGCAACCGCTGGCCGCGTGACGCGGGCCTGCGGCTCGATCATCTGCTGCTGAGCCCCGTGCTGGCGCCGCGCTTGTTGAAAGCCGGCGTCGACCGCAAGATCCGCGGCGAAGACAGCGCCAGCGATCACGCCCCAGCGTGGATCGTGTTGAAGTAGACGGCCAACGCCGCATTGCTTCCATTTGAAGCCAAGTTTCCTAAACTTCATTAGGGCTTTGCGGCTAGGCTCTCGCCGGAGGTCGTTGCCATGCCGCCTGCCCAGGCCGGTCCGGATTATCCCTATGGATCGACGCAGCTGCGGCCGCAGTGGCGCGACCGCAGGCGCAGGGCCTCTCATTCGTGGTCGTGGCATGTGCCGGCACTTCACTGCTGATCTATCAGCATGTCTGGCCGCTTGAGCGGATGGCGCTGACGATCCTCTTTCCGGCGCTGCTCGGCATTACATTGGCCTTCGCGCCTGACCCTCCCGCCCTGATCTCGCGGCTGGCCAAGCGATTGACGGTGGCCGGCTGCGCCATCGGCACCTTGTCGGGCCCGTGGCTCGCGCCGATGATCCTCGCTGTACCGGCCTTGCTGGCCTCATCGGTCGCGATCGGCTGGCTCTACGGGGAACGCCGCCGTGACTGACAGCTCCGAATTCGTCGCGCTGGCGAGAACCACCCTCCTCATCGGGCCGACCCTCGCGGCCATGCTGATGCTGGTGTTGGTCCGATGCTCGCCGCGGCAGGCGACCGCGGCGATGCTGGGCGGCCTCTGGCAATTGCCGGCGCTCCTGTTGCTCAATTGGTTCGCCCAGCAAGCGGGCTGGTGGCGGTTTCAACCTGATGCCGCATCCGTCCTCGGTCTGCCGGTCGATCTCTGGATCGGGTGGGCGATCTGGTGGGGACCGATCGCGGTGCTCGCCTCACGCAAATTGCCGATGCCACTCGTGATCGCCGGTCTGGTCGCCGCCGACATCATATCCATGCCGCTTCTCAAGCCTCTGGTGGTGCTCGGTGACAACTGGCTGATTGGCGAAATCGTCGCGGTCATCTTCGCGCTGCTTCCGGCGCTGATGCTTGCCCGCTTGACGGAAGCCGACCGCTTTCCCGTGTTGCGGACCTGTTTCCATGCGCTCGGTTGGGGCGGCTACATGCTGCTCGTGCTCCCGGCGTGTGTGCTGGCATGGGAGGGACGCGACTACATCGACGCGCTTGCGCAAGCCACGCCGTGGCGATGGATCGTGGCGCTCCTGATCGGACTGCCCTCGCTGCTGATCGGCTGGGCCGCCGCGCACGAATTCGCATTGGTCGGCCGGGGAACGCCGATCCCCTACGATCCGCCGAAACGCGTTGTGACCAGTGGCCCCTACGCATCGATTGCCAATCCGATGCAGCTGACATCGGCATTGGTGATGGCGGCGCTCGCGATCCTGGTGGCTTCGCGCGCGGCCTGGTCGCTGCCGATCATGTTTCTAGTGTTCGACGGCATTTTCGCCGCCTGGTACAACCGCGCCCACATCGCACTCGCCATGCCGGAAGACTGGGAGCGTTATCGTGCCGAGGTCCGCGACTGGCGCTTTCGGCGCCGTCCCTATATCGCGCGCACCGCGACGCTGCATTTTCCTGACTCCGGTCGCGACGCCAAGGCGTGGGCCTGGCTGATGCGGCGCGCGGCCGACGGGCTGACCATCGAGGTAGCACCCGCGCGTCCAAGCCTCGAGCGCCAGCGCATCGTTTATGTCAGCAGCGATCCCGATCTCGATGCCGTCGGCATCGCCGCGTTCGGGCGCGCGCTCGAGCATCTCGGCGGCATCCCGGCCTTCATCGGCTGGATGTTTCGCCTGCCGGGCGCCAATCATTTCGTCGAACTCGTCACCTTCCTCGTGCCATTGCGACGCCTGAACACGCGGCTCGCGCTCTGGTCCAGGTCGTGACGGCTGCGTGCGGCGTTACCCGCCGAATTTCTTGTGCAGCATGACGCCAAGAATATTGGAGTAATCGTCGGTCCACAGCGCGCTCGACCGGTCCGGCTGCAACGGCGTCCAGCTTGCGGCAACGCTGCCGGTGGCGGCCGCATCGCGCGCCAGGACAACGAGGCGTGCATTGGCTTTCATCGTGGTCAGCAGATCGCCGGCGCTGGTATCTTCGCGCAGGTAGGCGACAAGCCCAAGGGATTGCGCGACGTTACCCACAACAGGCGCGAGATCGAAGTACCGGTTGGAGATATGCACCACGATCACACCATGCGGCGTGAGCTTTGAAAGATAACCCGCAACCGCTTCGCGCGTCAGCAGATGCACCGGAATCGCATCCGACGAGAACGCATCGAGCACGATCAGATCATAGCGGTCGGTTGATGCCTCCAGCGTCAGGCGCGCGTCGCCGGCGACAATAGGCGCATCGGGGGCGCATTTCGACAGGAACTCGAAGCGACGCGGATCGCGCGCGATCCGGATCACTTCGGGGTCGATCTCGAAGAAGGTCCAGCGCTCCCTACCCTTGCGATGACAGGCCAGCGTGCCGGTACCGAGGCCCACGACGGCCACATGGTCAAGGCTGCCCCGCGCGGCACGGGCGGCGCCAATGGCTTCCGCGTACGGACCACCCGGATAGTAATAGGTCTGCGGCAAGAGCGGTCCGGTGACCGGCGTGCCATCATCGTTGCGCAACCGCTGCGCGCCATGAATGGTGGTGCCGTGGTAGAGCAAACGGGCACTGCCGCCGTTGATCTCTGCGACCTTATGGACGCCGAAGAAACTGCGCGCGGTTTCGATCGGCGCAATGCCGGGCCGCCACAGGGCGGTCACCGCAAAACTCAGGATCACGAGCCCGACGAAGCGCATCGGCCGTTGCCGCTGAAACAGCGTCGCCGCTGCCAGCAGCGCCAGCAGCACCTGGAAAGCCAGTTCCAATGTCGCCGGCGGCTGATAGCGCGTGACGTACCAGACCAGCGCCAGCGCTGCGCTGATCGCAAGCCATGGCAACGCGCCGGTCAGCGCCTTGCGGACGCCTCCGGTAAAAATGCCAGGCGCGCACAACAGCGCGAGCGCGATCAGGATCGGATATTCGTAATTGCCATTGAAGATCTGCGGCGCGACCAGCCCCGCAAAGGCGCCACCGATCACCCCGCCAAGTGACGTGCAGAGATAGAACTCCGTCAACCGCCGCGGGCTCGGCCGCCGCGCGTAAAGTTCGCCGTGGCACATCAGCGTCAGCAGCGCGAAGACGACGAGGTTGAGGGCGATGGTCGTCAGCCAGAACACCTTCTCACCGCCGATCAGGCTGACCGCGAGCGGCGCCACCGCGAACGGAACGAAGCGCACCACATTGGCGTGGGCGATCCATGGCCGCTCGCGGAACACGGCGACGAAAGTCAGCAGATAAATCGCAAGCGGCACCACCCACAGGAATGGTGCGGCGGCGATATCGGTCGTCAGATAGGCAGTGACCGCGATGACGAGCCCCGATGGCACGGCGGCGAGAGCGATCCACCGCATCCGTTCGCCGGTACTCGCGCGCATATCGTCAGAAACCTCGACCTTTGCGGCGACAGGCTTCGCGCGCGACGTCAACACCGCGACCAGGCTCAGGAGCATGGCGAGCAGCGCAAAGCCTATCGACCACGCCGCAGCCTGCGTCTTCAACGTGAGAAACGGTTCGATGACGACGGGATAGGCGAACAGTGCCGCGAACGAACCAAGGTTGGACGCGGCGTAAAGAACGTAAGGATTGCCGGCCCGGCTGTGCCCGCTGCCTGCGAACCAGCTTTGCAGCAGCGGCGCGCTGGCCGACAGCGTGAAGAATGGCAGGCCGATCGAGACCGCGAACAGGCCGAACAGCCAGAGCGCCGTCCCATCCGATGGCGGAACACCCCATCCAGGTGCGATCGCGATCGGCAGCATCGTCGCGGTTGCGCCGAGCAGCGCAAGGTGGAACACTGCGGCCCAACGCGGCGGAAGCACACGGTTCAGCAGATGCGCGTAGGCATAGCCGCTGAGCAGCACGGTCTGGAAAAACACCATCGCCACCGACCACACCGCGGGAGCGCCGCCGAGCTTCGGCAACACCATCTTGGCGAACATCGGCTGGATCGAGAACAATAGCAGCGCCGAGACGAACAGCGTCGCGACATACAGCAGCGGCGTCAGCCGGACCACCATGGCCTGCCGATCGCAGTCGGGCGAAATCCGATCGGAAGCATTAAAAAGCGACATAGTCCCCCTGGCACACCGGCAATTTAGGGTTGCACGGTAGCCAATCAGTCCTGAGCAAAGTCTTAATCCGGCTGCCGGGAACCGCTAACCTGCGCCATGGTAAAGGCCGCCTTGCCAGGTTCCAGCCTTCGCTCGCGAAGCGCGTGAAGGCTGCCGCGCCGAAGCCGCAGGCGAAGGCGGGCTGCTCGGCCCGCGAGCTACGGCTCGGCAAGCCAAATGCCCCGCGGATCAGCCCTTCTTAGTATGGCCCCAGATCTGGTCCCAGTCCTCGCCCGCGGCGTCGACGACGCGGCCGTCGGCCTCGAAGAACTTGTTCGGGACCTGGAAGATCGCGAGCATCAGCCCGCCCTCGGGGCACCAGGCGACGTGACGGCTGCCCTGCTCGCGCCAGATGTATTCGCCGGCCTTGCATTCGATGCCCTTTGCCGGCCCCTCCTTATCGACCAGGCTGCCTTCGAGCACGTAGGTCTGCTCGATGTTGACATGCTCATGGTCGGGCAGCACCGCGCCGGGTTGAAACCGCATCAGCGCGGTCATCAGGCCGGTCTTGCGATCGAACAGCAGCGTCTTGGCTTCGCAACCGGGGAAACGGGTCTTCTGCCACTCCATGTCGGCCGGGCGAACGAGATGCGAATGCGTGTCTGCGGTCTCTGGGCCTTTCGGCGTCACGGCGTCCATGGCAATCCTCCGTTTTTTTGGATTTGAGGCGATCCTAGCAGCTTTGCCCGCGACCGCCAGCCGGGGGAACCCGCATGCTGCCTTGCTGGCGCCCGCCCGCAATTGTAGGCTCGACAAGCCTGCCCCTCCCGCGACGCATGGTGAACAATGGCGGCGCTGCAACATTCGCGTTTCTGCAAGGGCTGCTGGGAGCAGATGCACATGCCCGTTCCGCTCCGCGGGGTCATCTCGGTGCCGTTCCGGGCGTTTGGCGTTCGCCCCAGCCGAATGAACCCCAACACCTGCACCATCTGCGAGCTGATGTTCACGAAGGTGATGCGAGCCCGCAAGATCACCATCGACGCGACCGTGATGTTTGCCGATCTGCGCGGCTATACCAGCCTGTCCCAATCGAAGTCGGCGGAGGCCGTCTCGGGCCTGCTCGACGCGTTCTATGATGAGTGTGCGGGCGCGATCTGGGCGCATGAGGGGCTCCTCAACAAGACGATTGGCGATGCCGTCATGGCCGTCTTCAATTTTCCGTTGCGGCGCGATGACCATGTCCGCAATGCCCTGCTCGCGGCACGCGATATCCAGAGGAACTGGCGCGAGCGGCGCGACAGCCTTGCAGTGGCCCTCGGCCTGAACGCCAGCGACCTCGGGATCGGCATCGGCATTCACGCAGGCGAACTCAGTTTTGGCGAGTTCGGCCGGTCACACCGCGACCTCACCGCCATCGGCAACGTCGTCAACACCGCCTCCCGCGCGCAGTCGGTCGCCGAAGCCGACCAGATTCTCGTGACGCAGGAGGTCTATCAGCGCGCCCGACCGGATCTGCAGGAGAGTCATTCGAAGACCTTTCAGCTCAAGGGATTCGATGCCCCGATCGAGCTTTACGCGGCATAGCCCTGCCTCGCTTTCCAGCGGTCCTTGCTCACCAGAGGTTCTTGCCGTCGATGACCGTCACCGGCACGGTGTCGAGATCGACATCGTCGAACAGCCGCGCATTGACGCCGACCTTGGGATTTTCGAAATCCGGTTTACCCGTCGACCAATCGGGCGATTCCCCATAGGTCCCGCAGCCGCAATTGGCGCAGAAATGATGCTTGATGGTGCGGCTGCCCCACAAATAAGTGGCGACATTTTCCGGCGGCGAGGTCAGACGAAATTGCGCGGGCGTGTAATAGGCCCATAGCGCGCCGCGCTTCGAACATAGCGAACAGGTGCAGCGGGTCACGTCGGCCGGCATCTCGTTCACCTCGAATTGCGTCTGGCCACAATGGCAGCTTCCCTTGATTGGCACGATCTGTTCCCTTCCGATTGATCCGACACGGCGAGGTTCATAAACGGTGCCTGCTGCCAGCATGCTGTCAGCAGCAAGCAACGTCGTGCCAAAGGTGATCGGGTTGCATTGCCGCTGCGTCGCGAAAGTTGCTAGCTTTCCGGTCCCGCCGGATCGAGTCGGGAGCAAGTCTTCGGAGTAAGTCTTGGGAGCAAGTCTTGGGTTTCCTCTTCGTCCTCACGGTCGGGCTTCTCGCCGGTACCATCAGCGGCATCGTCGGCACCGGCTCGTCGATCATGCTGATGCCGGTGCTGATCTATCAATACGGGCCGAAGGAAGCCGTGCCGATCATGGCGGTGGCGGCCGTGATGGCGAACCTGTCGCGTATCCTGGCCTGGTGGCGTGAGGTCGACTGGCGTGCCTGCCTCGCCTACTCGATCACCGGAATTCCGGCTGCGGCGCTCGGCGCCCGGACGCTGCTGGCCTTGCCGTCGCACGCCGTCGATATAGCGATCGGGCTGTTTCTGATCGCGATGGTGCCGGTGCGGCACTGGCTTGACCGACACCAGCTTAAAGCGCGGCTCTGGCATCTGGCGGTCGGCGGCGCTGTTATCGGCTATCTCACCGGCATCGTGGTGTCGACCGGCCCGCTCAGCGTGCCGCTGTTTCTGTTTTACGGGCTGAACAAGGGCGCGTTCCTCGCCACCGAAGCCGCAAGCTCGCTGGGGCTCTATCTCAGCAAATCGGTTACCTTCGAACGCTTCGGCGCGCTGACATCAGATGTGGCGCTGAAAGGCCTGGTTGCAGGCTCCTCGCTGATGTTCGGCGCCTTCATTGCCAAGCGCTTCGTGCTGCACCTGCAGCCCAACATGTTCCGCCTGCTGATGGACGGCATCATGCTGGCGGCGGGACTTTCCCTGCTTTGGTCGGCCTTCACTGTTTGAAAAATCCGCTCGTTCCGATCTGAACCAACTCGGCGGTCCAGGAGACGAAGTGACGTGAATCACATCCAATTCCGGATGAGGCCTTAGACGTTGCGTGGCATGAACACTCGTTTTCAGCCACAGGAGATTAGAAATGTACAGGGGCATTATCGGCGCCGTCGCTGCCGTCATCGTCGTCGGCCTGATTGCAGCCGGAAGCTGGTACACCGTCGATCAGACCGAGCGCGGCGTTCTGCTGCGCTATGGCGCTGTTATCGGCACCGCACAGCCGGGCCTCGGCTTCAAGATCCCGCTGATCGACAGCGTCGAGAAGGTCAGCGTCAAGACCACGACCTTCTCCTGGGACAAGATGAATTCCTATTCCTACGACCAGCAGCCCGCCGATCTCAAGATCAGCGTCACGTTGCGGGCATCGCCGGAAAAAGTAACCGATCTCTACGCCAAATTCGGCCGGCTGCAGGCGGCGGTCAATCAGGTGGTCAGCCCTGCCGTCAACCAGCAGGTCAAGATCGTATTCGGCCGCTATACCGCGGTGAAAGCCATTCAGGAGCGCGGCGCCCTCAACAACGCGATCCGGGACGCCATTACCGCTTCGCTCAAGGATGATCCGATGATCATCGTCGAGAGCGTGCAGCTCGAGAACATCGAGTTCAGCTCGACCTATCTGCATTCGATCGAGCAGCGCATGCTGGCCGAAGTCGAGGTGCAGAAGCTGCAGCAGAACGCCGAGCGCGAGAAGGTTCAGGCTCAGATCACCGTCACGCAAGCCAACGCCAAGGCCAACGCCGTCCGCGCCGAAGCCCAGGCCTCCGCCGACGCGCTGCGGCTGAACGGCGAAGCCCGCGCCACCAACATCAAGCTGACCGGCGAAGCCGAAGCCGCCGCGATCGAAGCCCGCGCCAAGGCGCTCGGCACCAACCCGAACCTCGTCACCCTGGTGCAGGCCGAGCGCTGGAACGGTGTGCTGCCGACCACCATGGTGCCCGGCTCCGCGGTGCCGTTCGTCTCGGTCAAGTAATCTTCGAAAACATCCGGAAGCGGTGATGCCTGGGATCGCGATCTCAGGCATCATCGTCTCAGGAACAGGTCCCATGCGGAATGTCATCACCATGGCGGGCATCGCGCTCGCTTTCGCCCTCGTCACCCCGGCGTCGCAAGCTGCGACGCCGGCGTCGCAAGCCGCGGAGAGTTTTGACGGGCTCTGGGCCAGGACGGCGAAGGACTGCCGCAACAAGGAAGGCCCCGACAGCAAGACGCTCATCGACATGAGCAAACCGATCGGCGGCAAGCCGGCGCCGATGGTCGACCAATATGAAAATCACTGCCGGATCGACCGCAAGACCGTGGTCGGAGACGGCATCAATCTCTCGGTCACCTGCTTTGAATTCTGGGATTATTTCAACAAGGGCGTCGAGCCACGCAAAGCCACCATCAAGCTCGCGCCCGGCCCGAACGGCACCATCAAAATTGACGGCAAGCCGTATCTGCGTTGCAAGGCCGGGAGCGGTGCCGCCAAGCGCTAGGCGCAGCCCACTGCCCGAGCCTCCGGTGATACACTCGGCAACAGAAAGTGTTCGACTGCTTCCGGTCACCTCAGTCCATTTCATGCGGGACCGCATGCTAACCTGCGAATCTCGATCCCTTCCTGGAATTGATAATCGTGGGCGCATTGATTTTCGACTTTGACGGCGTCATCGCTGACAGCGAGGCGATCGCCAATACCGTTCTGGCGGAAACGGTCACCGGCCTCGGTCATTCAACAACGCTCGACCAGGCGCTTGCGCGCTATTCCGGCCGGCGATGGGATGAAGCCGTGGCCGAGATCGAAGCGGCCATCGGAAAACCGCTACCTGCGGATTTCTCCAACCAGCTCAAGCTTGCCACCTTCGAGCGGTTCCGGACGGATTTGAAGGAAGTGAGCGGCGCTTCGGATTTCATCCGGCGTTTTTCCCACATGCCCCGGTGCATCGCCTCCTCCAGTTCGATGGATCGGCTGCAGCTGTGCCTTTCGGTATTGGCGCTGGAAGCGGAATTCGGCAGTCAGGTTTTCAGTGCCGATATGGTCGCGCGAGGAAAGCCGCATCCGGACATCTTTCTGTTCGCTGCCGACAAATTGGGCGTGGGTCCGGAGCAATGTCTTGTGATCGAGGACAGCGCCAGCGGGATCAGGGCGGCGGTTGCTGCTGGCATGACCGTCGTTGGGCTGTGCGCGGCCAGTCATATTCGCGAAGGCCATGATCTCAGGCTGCGCGATGCCGGCGCCGTCCACCTGGCGCATTCGTGGTCGGACGTCGAGCACGTCGCCCTCGAGTTTTTCAAAAGTTAGGATGCCTGCGGAGCATCGCGAACCGTTGAAAAACGCGGCCGGATGACATCATGCTGACGCCAACAATGCCCGGTATCATGGCATAGTGCATGATCCGATCAATTCGGCCTTGAGGGCGATGTCTTGAGCGCAATAGCTGATGTAGCTGATATCACCACCGCCGGGAGCCAGCCCGCCAAACAGAGCGACGCCCGGCAAGACACCCTGAGATTCGCGGAGGCCGCGCTTACCGACAGCAAGCGCGAGGGTTTGTTGCTCGCTGTTCGCGCCCGCTGGGTTGCGCTGGCGGTGACGGCCGCCACCCTGCCGATCATCAATCCGGAGTGGGAGGTCCTCTATTACGTCGTGATGCTCGGCCTGTTTGCGCTGATCGGCTGGGCCCAGCTCAAGGTCGGCAAGGCCGAGCGGTCCGTGCCGGAGCTTGTTCTGATATTCTGCGATCTGCTGCTGATGACCTTCCTGACCGTTGTGCCCAATCCCTGGAGCACGGTCGATTGGCCGGTTGCCATGCAGTACAGGTTCGACAGCTTCATCTACTTCTTTGTTTTCCTGGCCACCGCGACGCTGGCCTATTCATGGCGCACCGTTGTGGCGATGGGGTTCTGGACTTCGGCGCTGTGGGCGATCGGCGTCGGCTGGGTTTACCTGCAGCCGCAAACCCACGCCGCGCTGTCGGAACGGGTGCGGGCCGCCGTCGGCTCCGACGTCAGGCTGTTCGATATCATCGATCCCTCGTCGATCGGTTTTGGCGCCCGGTTCCAGCAGATCACGGTCTTCCTGATCGTCGCCATGACGCTGGCGCTGGCGGCGCGCCGCTCGAACGCCCTCTTGATCAGCCACGCCGGCATCGAGCGCGAACGCACCAATCTTGCGCGCTATTTCTCTCCCAATGTCGTCGAACAGCTGTCGAAAAACGACGATCCGCTCAAGCAGGTGCGGACGCAGAACGTCGCGGTGCTGTTCGCCGACATCGTTGATTTCACCGCCTATGCAGACGGCCGCAGCCCGATGGACGTGATCGGGACACTGCGGCAGTTCCACGAGCGGATGGAACGGGAAGTGTTCCGGCACGCCGGCACGCTGGACAAATATCTCGGCGACGGCTTGATGGCGACGTTCGGCACGCCCTTCACCAGCGATTCCGACGCCGGCAACGCACTGCGCTGCGCGCAGGCCATGATCGGATCGATCGCTGAACTCAACCGCGAACGAAAAACCCGCAACGAACCTCCGATCCAGCTCAGCGTCGGATTGCACTACGGTCAGGTCGTGCTCGGCGATATCGGCCTGAACCGGCTCGAATTCGCCGTGATCGGCACGGCGGTGAACGCCGCAAGCCGCCTTGAAGCGCTGACGCGTGAATACGGCTGCGCCCTGGTTGCCAGCGACGAGCTGGTGCAGCGGGCGCGGGCAGAAACCGGCAGCTCGAGCGACGACTTTTTGCATCTTGTCAAAAAGCCCGCGCGGACCATTCGCGGCCTCGAGCAACCAGTGGGGATATGGACGCGGGATTACGAGGCGACCTGATTCATGCCAAGCCAATTCATGCTATGACGCCGCGCTCATTGGACCCAACCGTCGGGCAAGGCATTTCATGAAGTCATTCGAGCTTGTTCTATTCGCCGACTACTTCCAATTCTACATCCAGGATGAGGCAGCAAAAGGCGACCTTTCCCAGGCATGGAATGAAGAGGCAACTGACCGATTGCTGGCGCTGGCCCCGGGGACGGTTGGCATCGGCACGGTGCGAAACATGGATGTCCCGGTCACAGTGGATTTTCTCGAGCACGCGCCGGAGGATGAGTTCTCTGAATGGGATCACGTGGTTGAAGCGGGCTTGGACGTGACGTCTGGGCGGATCGTAATCGCCGGTTGCACCGACTACTTCCCGGATGCAAAACGCGTCGAGGTTCCGCCGGGCGTCTATCGGGTCCGAGTTTCCTACGGGGCACTTGATACACTTTCGGAAGACGGGCTAAGCGGAGATGATCGCTACAGGCTACAGCTCTGGCCTGCCGCCTCGACCGCCGTTCACATTCTGAAGCAGCGATTGAAATAGGTCCAAATGCCCCGATCCAAACCAAATCCAAACGACTCCTTCTACGTCGAACCGCGCAGCGGCGAGCGCTTTTCCCTGGATGTGCCGCGCTGGTGCGCCGACGGGCAAAAGCCGCTGCTGATCAACCCGCAGCCCGGCATCGGCCGCGAAGACATCGATCGCGGCACGCGGTCGCTGTGGCGGTACCGGGCTTCGCTGCCGGTCGAAATTGCAAGACCGATTTCGCTCGGTGAAGGCTGCACCCCACTGGTGCAGAAGGAATGGGACGATTTTCGGCCGTTCTTCAAGCTGGAATGGTTCAATCCGACCTGCAGCTTCAAGGACCGCGGCACCACGGTCATGCTGTCCTATGTGCGGCAGCTCGGCATCGATGCGGTGCTCGAAGACTCCTCCGGTAATGGCGGCGCGTCGGTTGCGGCCTATGGCGCGGCCGGCGGCATGCGGGTGAAGATCCTCGCACCCGCCTATACGTCGCCCGCCAAGGTCGCGCAGGTTCGCGCCTATGGCGCCGAGGTGCAGCTAGTCGAAGGTCCGCGCGAGGAGTCCCAACGCGAGGCGATCCGGCAGTCCAGCGAGATCTTCTACTCGAGCCACAACTGGCAGCCGTTCTTCCTGCAGGGGACCAAGTCGGTCGCCTATGAGCTTTGGGAAGATTTCAACTTCACGGCGCCCGACAACATCATCATGCCGGTCGGCGCGGGCAGCAACCTGCTCGGCTGCCACATCGGGTTCTCCGAATTGCTCGCGGCCGGTCAGATAAGGAAACTTCCAAAACTGTTTGCCGCGCAGCCCCTCAACTGCTCGCCGCTGGACGCCAGCTTCCAGGCCGGCGTCGACACGCCGGTCGACCGCGCCGTCCGCACGACGATCGCGGAAGGCACCGCGATCGCGCATCCGCTGCGGCTCAAGGAAATGATCCACGCCTTGAAGGACAGCGGCGGGCAATCGATCGCGGTTTCCGAAGACGAGATCATCACAGCCCTGAGGCGGCTCGCGCGGCTCGGCCTGTTCGTCGAGCCCACCTCAGCCAGTGTCGCGGCGGCATTTGCCAGCCTCACGGCGCGAGGCGTTATTGCGGAGCGGGAAAGCACGGTGGTGTTGATTTCAGGCACCGGCATCAAAACGGCGTCTACGATTGCCGAACTGTTTTGATTCCGGCTTGGGCCCTCCAGCCTTTGACTTGGCGCTGGAACCGCTATAGAACAAAATAAGAACATTCGCTCACCGGGACTTCATGGCCAAATCCACCCTCTCCTTTGTCTGCCAGAACTGCGGCGCGGCGTTTAATCGCTGGCAGGGCAAGTGCGAGTCCTGCGGCGAGTGGAACACGCTGACCGAGGAGGACACATCAGGCGCCACCTCGATGCCGGTCTCGATCCGCTCCAAACGCAGGGGAAGAACTTTCGCGCTGGAATCGCTGACCGGCAAAAGCCAGGACGCGCCCCGCCTCTCCTCCGGCATGGTCGAACTCGATCGCGTCACCGGCGGCGGCTTTGTCCGCGGCTCGGTGCTGCTGGTCGGCGGCGATCCCGGCATCGGCAAATCGACGCTGCTGACGCAGGCCACCAGCATGATGGCGCGTGCGGGGCATCGCGCGGTCTACATTTCAGGCGAAGAAGCCGTCGCCCAGGTGCGGCTGCGCGCCGAGCGGCTCGGCCTTGCCGACGCGCCGGTGCAGCTCGCCGCCGAGACCTCCGTCGAAGACATCGTCTCGACGCTGTCCGAGGGCGCGGTGCCGCGCCTGATCGTGATCGATTCGATCCAGACCATGTGGACCGATACGGTGGAATCAGCCCCCGGCACGGTCACCCAGGTCCGCGCTTCGGCGCAGGCGCTGATTCGGTTTGCCAAGAAGTCCGGCGCCACGATCATCCTGGTCGGTCACGTGACCAAGGACGGCCAGATCGCCGGCCCCCGCGTGGTCGAGCACATGGTCGATGCGGTGCTGTCGTTCGAGGGCGAAGGCTCGCAGCAATTCCGCATCCTGCGCGCGGCGAAGAACCGCTTCGGCCCGACGGATGAAATCGGCGTGTTCGAGATGACCGGCCTCGGCCTGCGGGAGGTCTCGAACCCCTCCGAATTGTTCCTGTCGGAACGCGACCTCGGCAGTCCCGGCACCGCTGTGTTTGCCGGCATCGAGGGCACCCGCCCGGTGCTGGTGGAATTGCAGGCGCTGGTGGCGCCGACCACCCTCGGCACTCCCCGGCGCGCCGTGGTCGGCTGGGACCCGAGCCGGCTCTCGATGGTGCTGGCGGTGCTGGAGGCCCATTGCGGGGTCAAACTGTCCGGCTACGACGTCTATCTGAACGTGGCCGGCGGCCTGCGGATCCAGGAGCCTGCGGCCGACGTCGCGGCCGCCGCCGCGCTGGTGTCGTCGCTGGTCAACGCGCCGCTGCCGACGGATGCGGTCTATTTCGGCGAGATTTCGCTGTCCGGCGCGGTCCGGCCGGTGGCGCAAACCTCGGCGCGGCTGAAGGAGGCGGCAAAACTCGGCTTTGGCCGCGCAATACTGCCCGAATCGGCGCGTGGCGAGGCCGGCGGCGACGCGGGCCTTGTGCTGAACAGCGTCGGCGGATTGACCAGCCTGGTCGCCGAAATTGCCGCGCGCGGCACGCCCAGAGCCAATCGAGAGGGTAACCGCGAGGCCAATCGCGAGGGCCCAGCGGAGAAAAATGCCACACCGGCGCGATTCCGTCGCGAGAACGGCTAAAGCGGCGTGACGTTACGCCCCCTCGCCGCTATACAACGCGCGCGAAAGGCGCGTGGGATGGCGTGATATCCGGCCTTGCGGGACACGCCATATGACCATCACCTAGAACGGCACCGACACGCCGATTCGCAAGACTTTGAGCATTTACGAGCGGACCTGACCAGCCGATGCCGATAACGATACTCGATCTCGTCCTGCTTGGTGTGATGCTGATTTCGGGGCTGCTCGCCATGGTGCGCGGCTTCATGCGCGAGATTCTGTCGATCGCGGCCTGGGGCGCGGCGGCTCTGGTCACGCTGTATGCTTTCTCCAAGCTGCTGCCGACCGCCAAAACTTATTTCAATAACGACACGGTGGCGGCCGTGGTGGTGGTAGCCGGCACCTTCATCGCGACCCTGGTCGTGGTGTCCATCATTACGGTGCGGATTTCGGACATGATCCTGGATTCCCGGATCGGCGCGCTGGATCGCACGCTGGGCTTCCTGTTCGGTCTGGCCCGCGGCCTCCTGATCGTGGTTGTCGCCTTCCTATTCTTCAGCTGGCTGGTTCCGGACAAGCAGCGACCCGACTGGATCACCGGGGCGAAGTCCCGGATGGTGCTGCAGGGAACCGGCGATTGGTTAATGGCGCTCTTGCCTGACGACCCTGAGAACACCATCTTAAAGAGATTCAAGAAGAATAAACCCGACGACGATTCAACTGACGCCGAGCCGGCAGCCCCGGCGTCCGGCGATGGCTACAGCAAACCTGCCCGCGACGGCCTTAAAAAGCTGATCGAGAAACCTGCGAGCAAGTAACTCTTGGCCAAAAGAGAGGCGATGGACGCGATGCAAAACCCTTCCGATCCCGCCGAGCAACTTGACCGAAATTCCGGTCCGATCGATTTGCAGGACGATCTCGAAGGCGACACGCTACGCGAGGAATGCGGCGTGTTCGGCATCTTCGGCCACCCCGAGGCCGCCGCCATCACTGCACTCGGACTACACGCCCTTCAACACCGAGGCCAGGAAGCCGCCGGCATCGTCTCCTTCGACGGCAGCCGCTTCCACAGCGAACGCCGGCTCGGCCTCGTCGGCGACACCTTCTCCCGCCGCGAAGTGATTGAGCGCCTGCCCGGCAACGCCGCCGTCGGCCATGTCCGCTATGCCACCACCGGCGCCACCATCCTGCGCAATGTGCAGCCGCTGTTCGCCGAGCTCAATGCCGGCGGTTTCGCCGTCGGCCATAACGGCAATCTCACCAACGGTCTGACGCTGCGCCGCGAACTCGTGCTCCACGGCGCCATGATGCAGTCGACCACCGACACCGAAGTGATCCTGCATCTGGTCGCGCAGTCGAAGCGCACCCGCTTCGTCGACCGGTTTATCGAGGCGCTGCGCACGATCGAGGGCGCCTATTCGCTGACGGCCTTGACCAACAAGAAACTGATCGGCGCCCGCGATCCGCTTGGCATCCGTCCCCTGGTGCTCGGCGACCTCGACGGTCACCCGATCCTGACCTCGGAGACCTGCGCGCTCGACATGATCGGCGCCAAATATGTCCGCGACATCGAGCCCGGCGAAATCGTCGTGTTCGACGACAAGGGCGCGCACAGCCACAAGCCTTTTCCGCCAAAACCGCCGCGGCCCTGCATCTTCGAGTACATCTATTTCTCGCGGCCGGATTCCATCGTCGGCGGCCGTTCGGTCTATGAGGTTCGAAAAGCCTTCGGCGCGCAGCTCGCGCGCGAGAGCCGTGTCGAGGTGGACGTCGTGGTGCCGGTGCCGGATTCCGGCGTGCCGGCTGCGATCGGTTACGCCCAGCATTCCGGCGTGCCGTTCGAACTCGGCATTATCAGAAACCACTATGTCGGCCGCACCTTCATTCAGCCGACCCAGAGCGTGCGCGAACTCGGCGTGCGCATGAAGCATTCGGCCAACCGCGCCGCGATCGAAGGCAAGCGCATCATCCTGATCGACGACTCGCTGGTGCGCGGCACCACCTCGAAGAAGATCGTGCGCATGATGCGCGACGCCGGCGCGCGCGAAGTGCATTTCCGCCTCGCCTCGCCGCCGATCCTCTACCCCGATTATTACGGCATCGACCTGCCGGACCGCGGCGGACTCCTTGCCGCTACGCATTCCCTCGAGGAGATGCGCGAGATCATCGGCGCCGATTCACTGGCGTTCCTGTCGATCGACGGCATGTACCGCGCGATGGGCGAACCCGGCCGCGATCCCGCCAATCCGAAATTCTCGGACCATTGCTTCACGGGCGCCTACCCGACCCACCTCACCGACCAGAGCGAAACCGAGCCGTCGCCCCGTCAATTGTCGTTGCTGGCGGAGGCGAGTTGACTGTGTCGTCCCGGCCTAGGGCGCAATTGCGCTCCGGGGCCGGGACCCATAACCACCGGCCTTCGTTTTTCGAACGCCATTTGATACAACCACCAATCGCCTCATAACCGTCACGGCGTATGGGTCCCGGCCTTCGCCGGGACGACGTTTTTGCTAGAGCTTCTTCTATGCCCCAATCCCTCGCCTCCCGTATCGCTCTCGTGACCGGCGCCTCGCGCGGCATCGGCTATGCCACCGCGCGCGCGCTTGCCAAGGCCGGCGCGCATGTCGTGGCGGTGGCGCGCACGCAAGGCGGGCTGGAAGAGCTCGACGACGAGATCCGCAAGGACGGTGGCAGCGCCACGCTGGTGCCGCTCAACCTCACCGACTCCGACGGCATCGCCCGGCTTGGGGCGGCGCTGCACGAGCGTCACGGCAAGATCGACATTCTCGTCGGCAATGCCGGCGTCGCCGGCCCTTCCTCGCCGCTCGGTCATATCGAGCTGAAGCCGTGGAACGACGTGATGGCGGTCAACGTCACCGCGAACTTTCAATTGATCCGATGCATGGAACCGCTGCTAAGGCAGTCCGACGCCGGCCGCGCCGTGTTCGTCACTTCCGGCGCCGCCAACAAGGCCAGCGCCTATGTCGGTCCCTACGCCGCCTCGAAGGCCGCCCTCGAAGCCCTGGCGCGCGCCTGGGCACAGGAGACCGCGAGCACCAATCTCCGCGTCAACCTTTTCAGCCCCGGCCCGATCCGCACCAAGATGCGCGCCACGGTATTCCCCGGCGAAGACCCCGCGACGCTGGACACGCCGGAGCAGGCAGCGGAGTTCATCGTGCCGATGTGCGCGCCCGACTGGACCGAAACCGGCAAGCTCTACGATTACAAGACGCGCACGCTGATGGACTTTCGCGCGCCGGCTTGAACTCTCTCCACGTCATTGCGAGCCAACGGGACGCGCGAATGCGCGCCCGATGACAGGCTCCGCGAAGCAATCCATTCTTCCTTTGCGTGGCGCCATGGATTGCTTCGCTTCGCTCGCAATGACGGTGTCATACCGTTGACTCCTCCTCCTCCCCGCGATTGACTGCCCGCGCAAGCGGGAGCAACCCGCCAAGAAGATCAAGGGAGGAAGCATCATGCCGATGCATCATCGCGCGCGCTCGATACCTGCCATCCAACATCTCACCAAAACCATTTTCGCAGGCGTCGCGACCGCCATGCTGATGTCAGTTGCGGCGATGCCGCTTCCCGCGCTCGCCGGCGACATTCCGACGTTCGCGGTCGATGCATCCTGGCCGAAGCCGCTGCCGAACAACTGGATTCTCGGCCAGGTCGGCGGCATCGCCGTCGACTCCAAGGACCACATCTGGGTCATCCATCGTCCGCGCTCGCTGACCGACGACGAAAAGGGCGCGACGCTGACCCCGCCCCGATCGAAATGCTGCGTCTCGGCGCCGCCGGTGCTGGAGTTCGACGCCGAGGGCAATCTGCTGCGCTCCTGGGGCGGTGCGGGCGAAGGCTATGAATGGGTCGGCCGCGAACATGGCATCGAAGTCGACGAGAAGGGTTTTGTCTGGGTCGGCGGCAACGCCGACAATGACAACGCGGTTCTCAAGTTCACCCTCGACGGCAAGTTCGTGATGCAGATCGGCAAGATCGCGCCGAGCAAGGGCTCCAACGACACCACGCAACTCGGCAAACCCGCCGAGACCGCGGTCGACAAGGATGCCAACGAGATCTACATCGCCGATGGCTACGGCAACCGCCGCGTCATCGTGTTCGACGCCACGTCAGGCGCCTACAAGCGGCACTGGGGCGCCTATGGCAGGCCGCCGAACGACGACAAGCAGCCGCCCTATGATCCCAAGGCGCCGGCTGCCCAGCAATTCGCCAATCCCGTGCATTGCGTGAAGCTCACCAATGACGGGATGGTTTATGTCTGCGACCGCATCAACAACCGCATCCAGGTGTTCAAGAAGGATGGAACTTTCGTGAAGGAGTGGTTCTTCGAGAAGAACACGCTCGGCAATGGCGCGGTGTGGGACATCGCCGTCTGGCCCGATCCGAAACAGACCTGGCTGTTGAGCGCCGATGGCGAAAACAACGAAATCCGGGTGCTGAAGCGCGACGACGGTACCGTGGTCGGGAGTTTTGGACGCAGCGGCCGCAATGCCGGGCAGTTCCACTGGATTCACGCCATGGCCGTGGATTCCAAGGGCAACGTCTATACCGCCGAAGTCGACACCGGAAAGCGAATCCAGAAATTCAAGCTGACATCGGACGCGCTACGATAGGTGGATTGCCCAGGACATCCGGAACCACTACCACCGTCTCAGTCATATGCCGGGCGTGGACCTCCCAAAGAAGGCCACCCGGCGACATAGATGGAGGAAATACATGACTGCATTCACCGCGCGGCGACTCGCCGCGTTGATTACCGTTGCCGGCGTCAGCTTTGCTGCGCCCGCCTACGCCCAGGACAAGACCGTCAAGATCGGCGTGTTGAACGACATGTCGAGCCTTTACGCCGATATCGGCGGCCCCAATTCAGTGGTCGCGGTCAAGATGGCGATCGAGGATTCCGGGCTGCTCAAGAAGGGCTGGAAGATCGACGTCGTCAGCGGCGATCATCAGAACAAGCCCGACGTCGGCGTCAACATCGCGCGGCAATGGATCGACAACGACAAGGTCGATGCGATCGCCGATACGCCGAACTCCGGCGTGGCTCTCGCCGTCAGCAACCTCGTCAAGGAGAAGAACATCGCGCTGCTCAATTCGGGCGCCGCGACGGCCGATCTCACCGGCAAGGCCTGCACGCCGAACACGATCTCCTTCACCTACGACACTTACATGCTGGCCAACGGCACCGGTAAGGCGCTCACCAAATCCGGCGGCGACACCTGGTTCTTCCTGACCGCCGATTACGCCTTCGGCCACGCACTGGAGCGCGATACTTCCGCGGTCGTCACCGCCAATGGCGGCAAGGTGCTCGGCGGCGTCAAGCATCCGATCAACACCTCGGATTTCTCCTCGTTCCTGCTGCAGGCGCAGGCCTCCAAGGCCAAGGTCGTCGGCCTCGCCAACGCCGGCGGCGACACCACCAACGCGATCAAGCAGGCCTCCGAATTCGGCATCGTCGCCGGTGGCCAGAAGCTGGCCGCACTGCTGCTGTTCATCAATGACGTGCATTCGCTGGGATTGAAGACGGCGCAAGGCCTGACTTTCACGGAATCCTTCTACTGGGACCTGAACGATCAGACCCGCGCCTTCTCGAAGCGGTTTGCCGCATTGGCGAGCAAGAATGCGATGCCGTCGATGACGCAAGCCGGCAACTACGCCATGGTGCTGCATTATCTCAAGGCGATGGAAGCGCTCGGCGGCAATCCGCATGACGGCGCCAAGGTGATCGCCAAGATGAAGGAACTGCCGACCGACGACCCCTTGTTCGGCAAGGGCCCGCTGCGCGCCGACGGCCGCCGTCTCATTCCGGCCTACCTGTTCGAAGTGAAGAAGCCGGAAGAGTCGAAGGGACCGTGGGACTATTACAAGCAGATCGCCACGATCGCCCCGGAAGACGCCGCCAAGCCGCTCGAGGCCAGCGATTGTCCGCTGGTGAAGAAGTGACCGCGTAGCGGTCATTCCGGGATGGTGCGTAAGCACCATACCTCAGGTGCGCAATTGCGCACCGGGGAATCTCGAGATTCTCCGATGCGCAATTGCGCATCGGAGTTCGCGCTTTGCGCGCCCCGGAATGACTTGAATTACATGCGCATCCGCACCTTCAACGCGGCAGCAGGTTGGTCTTGGCTAGGTCAAGAACCTCGTCGCCCCGCCCGCTCATGACAGCCCGCAGAACCCACAGACTGAAGCCCTTGACCTGTTCCGCGGTGATCGTGGGCGGCATCGACAATTCCTGCCGCGCCGTCACGACGTCGAGCACGGCCGGCCCGTCATGATCAAGTACGTCGCGGATCGCCTGCGGCAGATCGCCGGGATCCTCGACCCGCCGCGCATGAATGCCCATGGCCCGGGCCATCGCCGCGAAATCAGGGTTTTCGAGATCGACGCCGGTCTCGATGAACCCGGACGCCTTCATTTCCAGCGCAACGAATCCGAGCACGCCGTTGTTGAAGATCACGATTTTCACCGGCAGCTTCTTCTGCCGCAGCGTGATCAGGTCACCCATCAGCATCGCAAACCCGCCATCGCCGGACATCGACACCACCTGTCGCCCCGGCTGCGACGCCTGGGCGCCAATCGCATGCGCCATCGCGTTGGCCATCGAGCCGTGCACCCAGGATCCCAGCAGACGACGGCGTCCGTTCATGACGAGATAGCGCGCCGCCCAGATCGTCGGCGTGCCCACATCGGCCGTGAACACCGCGTCGTCGGAAGCCGCCTCGCTGAGCAGGCGCGCCAGATATTGCGGGTGAATCGGCTTGTGCCCGGGCGTCCCGCGCGCCAGTTCGTCCAGTCCGGCGCGGGCTTTCTTGTAGTGGGCGGCACTGTCGTCGAGATGGCGGCGATCATCCTTTGCCGTCAGTTTCGGCAGCAGCGCCTCGATCGTGACGCCGACATCGCCGACGAGACCGAGATCGAGCTTGCAGCGGCGGCCGAGATTTTCGGGGCGGATATCGACCTGCGCGATCTTCGCTCCCGTCGGTAGAAACTGCTTATAGGGAAAATCCGTCCCCAGCATCAGCAACACGTCGCAGGCGTGCATGGCGGCGTAGCCGGACGAGAAGCCGATGAAGCCGGTCATGCCGACGTCATAGGGATTGTCGAATTCAACGTGTTCCTTGCCGCCGAGCGCATGCACCATCGGGCTCTTGAGCTTGTCCGCCAGCCGCATCAGGCTGGGATGGGCGCCCGCGCAGCCGCGGCCGCAGAACAGCGTGATACGTTTGGCGCCGTTCAAAAGCCCCGCCAGCGCCGTCAATTCCGTCTCATCCGGCCGAACCACCGGGGCTTTCGGCAGAAGCCCAGCATTCGGTGAAATGCCACGGCTGGGCGCCGGTCGCAGCGCGATATCGCCGGGGATCACCAGCACGGCCACGCCACGGCGGCCGACCGCAGCGCGGATCGCATTTTCCAGCACATAAGGAAGCTGCGCGGGATCGGAAACGAGCTCGCAATAATGACTGCATTCGCGGAACAACTCCTGGGGATGAGTCTCCTGAAAATAGCCCCCGCCGATTTCCGCGGATGGAATCTGGGCGGCGATAGCCAGTACCGGCGTGCGGCTGCGATGCGCATCGAACAAGCCGTTGATGAGGTGAAGATTGCCCGGCCCGCACGATCCCGCGCATACCGCGAGCCCTCCGGTGATTTGCGCTTCAGCCGAGGCCGCAAAGGCGGCGACTTCCTCATGCCGGACATGAACCCAGTCGATCACCTCGCGTTTGCGCAGCGCTTCGGTCAAGCCGTTCAGGCTGTCCCCGACCACGCCGAATATCCGCTTCACGCCGGCCTGGATCAGCGTTTCCGCGATGAGGTCGGCGACGGTGTCGATCGGCATGGTGGCCTCGCTCTGTTGGGGGGAGCTTCGGAACGTCAGCCATCAGATGTAACGGGCCGGCCGGATCCAAACAATTCAGGCTACCGTGATGTCCGTGGAACTCTGCGGCTTCAAGCGGCTGGTTTGCCAGCCATGGTCCGCCACGCGACCACCAGCGCCAGCACCAATAGCGCCGCGGCCAGGAGGAACGGCGCGCCCGGCATTTTCACCGGCGCAGACTCGCTGATGAAATAGGCAAAGATCAGCGTAAACAAAAACGGTCCCACCATCTGGGCAACGCTGTTGACGCTGTTGGTGGCGCCCTGCAACTGGCCCTGCTGATCGGGCGCGACCAGTTGCGTGGTCAGCGACTGGATCGCCGCACCGGCAATGCCCCACAGCGCCATCACGGGAATGCCGGCCCAGAACAGCGGACCGGTCGGCGCAGCGCCATAGATCAGGAAACCGAGCGCCCCACAGCCGAGCCCGAGCAGCAGCGCGCGGCGTTCGCCAAGGCGCGTGACGATCGGTCCGACGCCTGCGCCCTGCACCACCATGGCGCAGACACCGACCAGCGCCAGCGTCAGCCCGACGGTCTTGGTGTCCCACCCATAGCGATAGGTCGCATAGAGCACGAAGGTCGAGGGCAGCACGACATGCGCGACCTGGCCAAAGAAATTGGCTAGCGAGAGACCTGCGAGAACCCGATCGGAGCGCAGCAGATGCAACGCGCCGAGCGGGTTGGCGCTCTTCCAGCGGAACGGCGAACGGCGCTCCGGCGGCAGCGACTCCGGCAGAATCAGCCAGCCATAAAGCGTATTGGCAAAACTCAGGCCCGCCGCGACCCAGAACGGCAGCCGCGGATCCATGTCACCGAGCAGGCCGCCGACGGCGGGGCCGAGAATAAATCCGGCGCCGAACGCCGCGCCGATCTTGCCGAACACGGCAGCGCGCCGTTCCGGCGGCGTCACGTCGGCGATGTAGGCGAAAGCCGTCGAGATACTGGCCGAGGTGATGCCCGAGATGACGCGGCCGATGAACAGCCACAGCAGCGACGGCGCCAGCGCCATCAGTACATAGTCCAGCGCCAGGCCAAAATTGGACAACAGCACCACCGGCCGGCGGCCGAACCGGTCGGACAAGGCGCCGAGGATCGGTGAGAAGATGAACTGCATCACCGCCCAGGCGGTGCCGAACAATCCAAAGATCCGCGCGGCGGTCGCGGTATCGTTGTCGACGAAGCTTTCGACCAGCTTGGGCAAGATCGGCAGGATCAGGCCGAGCGCGAACATGTCGAGCAGGATGGTAACGAAAATGAAGATGGCTGCGCCGCTGCGCACCGGCGGCATCCCGGTCGCGTGTTCCGAGGCCGCCTCGTTCACGACGGCCGTTTGCGCTTGTGGGCGAACGGATTGGCCTTCTCGCGCAGCATAATGCGGATCGGCGTACCCGGCAGATCAAAGGCCTCACGCATGCTGTTGGTGAGATAGCGCAAATAAGACGTCGGCACCGCGTCGGCGCGCGAGCAGAACAGGATGAAACTCGGCGGCCGCGCCTTGGCTTGCGTGATGTAATTCAGCTTCAGCCGGCGGCCCGACACCGAGGGCGGCGGATTGGCGTCGACCGCCTGTTCGAACCAGCGATTGAGGGCTGCCGTCGGCACGCGCTTGTTCCATACCGCATAGGCTTGCTCGATCGCGCTCATCAGCCGATCGATGCCCTCACCCATCAGGCCCGACACGGCAACAACCGGCGCGCCCTTCATCTGCGGCAGCAAATGATCGACATCGGTGCGCAGCCCCGAAACGAGGCTGCCTTTCTTCTCCATCAAATCCCATTTGTTGACGGCCAGAACGACCGCGCGTCCCTCGCGCTCGATCAGGTCGGCGATGCGCAAATCCTGTTCCTCGAACCGGTTCTGCGCGTCCATCATCATGACAACGACTTCGGCAAAGCGCACTGCGCGCAGCGCGTCCGCCACCGATAGCTTCTCCAGCTTCTCGTCGATCCGCGCCCGCCGCCGCAAGCCGGCGGTATCGAACACCCGGAAGTCGCGCCCCTGCCAGGTCACCTCGACCGAAATGGAATCGCGGGTGGTGCCGGCCTCGGCGCTGGTCAGCAGCCGCTCCTCGCCGAGCAGATGATTGATCAGCGTCGATTTGCCGGCGTTGGGACGGCCGACGATCGCGACGCGAATCGGACGCTTGGCGAAATCCTCATCGGATTCGATGATGTCGTCATCGTCGAATTCCTCACCCTCCTCGGTGGGATCGGGCATCAGCACGCGCAGTGCGTCGTAGAGATCGCTGAGGCCTTCGCCATGTTCGGCGGAAATCTGCACGGGATCGCCGAGCCCGAGCGCATAGGCTTCCATCGCGCCGACTTCGCCGTGCCTGCCCTCGCTCTTGTTGGCGACCAGCACCACCGGCTTGTTGGCGCGGCGGGCGAAATCGGCAAAGGCGCGGTCGTTCGGCGTAAGCCCGGCCCGCGCGTCGATCACGAACATCAGCGCGTCGGCAAGCGCAATCGCGGTTTCGGTCTGTTCCTGCATCCGCGCGGTGAGCGAACCCCTGGCGCCTTCATCGAGGCCGGCGGTATCGATCACGGTGAATTCGAGATCGCCGAGGCGCCCATTGCCCTCGCGGCGGTCGCGGGTGACGCCGGGTTCGTCGTCGACCAGCGCGAGCTTCTGCCCGACCAGCCGGTTGAACAGCGTCGACTTTCCGACATTGGGCCGGCCGATGATGGCAATCGTGAAGGGCATAAATAAATCCAAACGCCCTTTTTGATGGACGTGTCAATCGAACGAAACGATAGAGCACGGTTCCGTCGGAACCGCGCTCTGATTTTGTTTTGACGCGTTTGCTTTACGCGAACCGGCGCCGACTTCGCGCGAAAACGCTATGCAATTAACGCGTGAAGCTGCCGCTCGGCATCGGCGCCGGGAACGGCGCGGCGGATTGTTGGGTGGACTGCGCGGGCGCCGCCGATTGGGCCGCCGGCTGGTCGGGCGGCGGCGCGGTGGTGCGCTTGCGCACGATCTTCTTCGGCTTCGGCGCCGGCGGCGCTGCGTTGGTGCCGCCCTCTTCCTCGGGCGCGGCATCGGGCTCTGCGGCGGCGGGCTCAGCCGCGGGCGCTGCTGCAACCGGGGCCTGCCTGCCTCTGGATTTCGCGGATCCCTTCGATTTCGGCTCCTGCGGCGCCGGTGCGACCGCTGCCTGGGCATTCGGGTCGTCGATCTGCTGCTGGCGCGCGCCTCTGTAGAGATCCTTCGGCACGCCCTGCTCGAGACCGGGCACACCGTCGGGGAAAACCGGTTTGCGTTCACCGGGCAGCTTCTTTTTGGTGTCGAGGAAGTCGAGCATGTCGGTCGGATCGAAATTGCCGATGCTGCTACAGCCCGCCAGCGCGCTGGAAAACGCGATGAGGACGGTGGCTGCGATCAGACGGTGCGGGCGGCGCATGCTCGGTTCTCGTTATCTCGTTGGCCGGCTCAGCTCTTTGCGACAGGCGGAAGCAACGCCTGCAGCGCTTCGGCGCGTGAGCGCAGGCTCGGTGGCGTGCCGCCGTCATTGGCAATTACGTCCAGCCATTGCCGTGTCGCTGTCGCATCGTTGGCGCGCCAGGCCGACAGCGCCAGCAATTCGCGCGCAGTATGGCGAAAGGTAGCAGCCGGTCCGGCTGCCGCCTCGAGGCGAGACTTCATGTCGGGATAGGAGGCGCTCTCCAGCAGCAACTGGGCGGCGCGAATCCGGGCCAGATCCTGTTCCGCCACGCCGACGCTGCGGTCGGCGGCAATCTCGTCGAACATCTTGGCGGCAGCCTGCTGGTCGCGGCTTGCGACCTCCGCGGCCGTACGCAGGCGCGCCAGCACGCGGTATCCGGCCGGCGCCTTCGCCGCCAGCTCGGCAAACGCCGCCTCGGCCTCTGCGTGCTTGTTGGCTTCCGATAGCTCTGCCGCCTTGTCGAAGGCCGCACCGGCCTCAACCGCCTTCTTGGCTTCCAGATATTGGTAGCCACGCCAGCCACCCACGGAGGCGATGATCAGGAGCGCTCCGGCAATGATATAGATGGAATATTGGTCCCACAGCTTCTTGAGCTGATCGCGACGGACCTCCTCATCGACTTCATTAAATAATTCAGACACTTAAGGCTATCCCATCCCCGCTGAGCCGCTGGACGCGCGGCGGCGCCCTGCGCCCGATCCCCGCATGGCGGCGGCGATACCCTAACGATATGGCGGTGGCAAGGCAAAGCGAGCCGGATCAAAGCGTTAACGCTGGACGTGGCAGTTGGAAGCGAGTTGTCCCACGCAGCGAACGTCCGGGAATATTGACTTCGCGGTTCAAAGCTTGGCGTAATCCGTTCGATTTTTGTCGGTTATTCGTCTGATTTTGCAGGTGCTTCATGGTTTGCCGCGCCCTGGTCGTCACGCTTGCCATCGGGGCCGCCGCCCTGCCCGCCGCGACCCAAGCCTACGACATCAAGGCGAGGACGCCGGAGACGGCATTTTCCGGCAAGCTGCGCCCGGACATTTTGGGTATCTCAGCGGATTCCACCGCTGATTCCACGCGTGCCACGCTAGATTCGTTCTTCAAGGGACGCTCCAACACCACGACCGACGTCCAGCAGCAGAAGTTCGGCAGCACCGCGATCAGCTTCACCTCGGCACTGACTTTCAGCCTTCCTCCCGGGCTCAGCCAGAACGGTGAGATGCTGTCGAGCAGCTTCTCGTCGCCGGCGAGCGGCAATCGCATTTACTTCCTCGCCCGCAACCTCACCTTTGCGAAGGACCAGCAGCCGGCGAAGGCCGACATGGTCAAGGAGGTGATGGGCAAATACGGCGCACCCACCATCGTCGGCGATCAGCACCTCTATTACATCTATCGCGCCGGCTCGATCGTATCGGTCGGCACGAAATACAAGGAAGCAACCGCGATCGAGGCCATCGGCAAGCCACTCGATCCCAAGGCCGCGCTCAAGCTCAACGGCGAAACCATCCGGGGCAGCTGCGTGGCGGTCGTCAAGCGTGCGCAGGCAAAGGAGAAAGCGCTGGCCGCGATGCTCAGCGAAGCCAAGGGCGCCAATTGCGACGGCGTGCTGAGCGTGCAGCTGATCCCCGGCACAGCATCCGACCGTGTCGGGATCGCGCAGTTTTCGCTATTGGACGTCAAACGCGTCATCAGCGCGGCGGCGATCGACAGCGATGCGCTTACCGCGGAACAGAACGAACGCAATGCGATGCCGAAAGGCAGCGCGCCGAAGCTCTGATCGTCAGGCACTTAAATTGCGAGCCTCACGCAACTGCCGTTTCAGCACCTTGCCGTTGGCGTTGCGCGGCAGCGGATCGGCGGTCAGGTCGATGGTTTCCGGCACCTTGTAGTCCGACAGCCGCTCGGCGCACCACGCACGCAAGGTCTCAACGCTGGCCCCTCCCCTGATCACGACCACGGCGTGGACGCGCTCGCCGAGCACCGGGCACGGTTTGGCGATGATCGCGCTTTCGAGCACGTCGGGGTGGCCTGACAGCACAGACTCGACCTCGGCAGAATAGATCTTCAGGCCGCCACGGTTGATCATGTCTTTCTGGCGATCGAACACGCGCACGAAATTGGCTTCATCGACCGAGCCGATATCGCCGGAATGCCAGAAGCCGGCGGTAAAACTTTCAGCCGTTGCTTTTGGATTGTTCCAGTAGCCCTTGATGACCGAGCCGCCGTGGATCCAGATTTCACCGATCGCGCCGCGCGGCAGTTCGTGGCCGTCGGGATCGACGACGATGATCTGCGCGCCGGGACAGGGCAAGCCGACGCTGTCGATGTACCGCGCGGTCAATTCGCCGGGCATCATGGTCGACGGCGACGTCGTCTCGGTGGCGCCGTAGCAATTTGCCAGCTTCAGGCCCGGAATCCTGGCGGCCAGCCGCTCGATCGTCGCAATCGGCATCGGCGCCCCGCCAAAGCCGCCGATCCGCCAGTTCGACAGATCGTAGCTGTCGAAATCCGGCTGCAGCAGGCAGAGATTATACATCGCCGGCACCATCACGGTGTAGGTGACGCGCTCTCGCGCCGCCAGCTTCAGATATTCCGCGGCCTTGAACTCCGGCATCACGATCAGTGCGCCCGCGCAGCGAGCCATGGTCGTGATATTGGCGACCACGCCGGTGACGTGCCCGAGTGGCACCGCGGCGATCGAGCGGTCCGCCGCGGTCAACTGCAGGCAGGACACGAAGACCATCGACGAATGGATGATGTTGCAATGCGCCAGCATTGCGCCCTTTGGCTTGCCGGTGGTGCCCGACGTGTAGAGGATCATCGCGGTGTCTTCTTCGCCGACCTCGGCAGGCGTCGCCGATGCCGCGTGATCCAGCAGATCGGAGAACTGCGAGGTGCTGCCGTCACCGACGGAAACGCGATGCAGGAGGTCAGGCACATCGCGCGCATCCGGCACGCGCTCGGCCAGTGTCGCTTCGTGGACCAGGAGCGTTGCGCCTGAATCGGTCAGCACATAGGCGATCTCAGGCTTTTGCTGGCGGATCGACAGCAACACCGTCACAAGGCCGGCATGAGCGGCGGCGAACATCGTCAGCACGAACTCGACGCGATTGCCGAGCAGCACGGCGATACGATCGCCGCGCTGCAATCCGAGCCGCTGAAACCCGGCCGCAATCCGTGCCGATTGAGAGGCCACGTCGCGCCAACTCATCCGGCGATGACCGCAGATCAACGCTTCGCCATCCGGATTTCTCTCTGCAGCCTCGGCAATCATCGCCCAGACGGAGCCCGGCCGTTCGCTAAATGCCGACACGACGCGATCGCCGAAGCGCGTCTCGAGCCGCATCGCCGGAATAGGATGTTGCGACCAGTCCATGGCTCAACTCTTGCCTTGCTAGACTCCAACCACGGGGACGCCGATCACGACCGGATGGAAGGCAAATGCCAGCGCCAGATAGGCGATGACCCCGACCGCGATTGCGATCAGGTCGTTGCCGGGACCGCCGACCGGTATCGGCGGCCCGCCGGCGTCGGTGCGGCGTTTCAGCGAGATGCGGTCGAACACCGCCCACGCCAGGAACGAGCCGAACAGGATGATCGAGCCGAGATCGCCATTGGCGAGCAGATGCGCGGCCGCCCACAGCTTGACGCCGGTCAGCATCGGATGCTTCAGCGTCGTATAGATCCGGCCGCGGATGTAGGAGGCAACCACCAGAATGATCGCGGGCAGCATCAGGGCCACGGTGATGTGCTTGAACGCCGTCGGCGGGTTCCAGACGTTGATCCAGCCCGTAGCGCGATAATTGGCAAAGCCCCAGATGATCAGCGCCAGGCCCGCAACCGAGGCCAGCGTATAGCCGATCTTGTAGCCGCCCTCGCCCATTGAGCCGACGACCCGTGCACGCAATTTGCGCTGCGTGGTCAGCGTGTGGACGCCGAGAAACAGGACCAGGCCCAGGATCATCACCAGCAGTCCCATGATGTCCTCTCCCTGGGCGGCTTCGCTTCTACCCTCGCCTATCATTGATGGGGCTTGGAGCGCAATGCGCTACGCCGCCATCCGCCTCATGGCTTCTCCGCTTGCTTCTTCAGATCGCGGTTGTCGACATAGCGGATCGCGATCGGTCGCCCGGCCAGCGCGCCTCCGAGCTCGCCGGTGAATTTAAGCGGCTTGCAGGCATCGAGCGAGGCGTTGATCGCCTTAAGATAGGCGGCGCGGGTATCGGCCGGAACACCGGCGGTGGCGAAGGTCAGCCGAGGGGCGGCAATGATTTCACCCGAGCGCTTGAAACTGAAGCGCACCGACATCTGCATGCCCTCGCGCGCGCTATCGGCCGGCGGCGGGGTCCAGCAGGACCGCAGCGCCGCAAACAGGTCGCCGATGCTGTCGAGGTCGTGGTCCGGCTTCCGGTATTTCGCGGCCTGGTCCTTTGGCGGAACGCTTTCGATCGTCAGTTGCAGGTTCTGGCCGTAGGGATAATCGATCTCGGGAATGCACGGGCCGTCGTTGAACACGCTGCAGAACGACGGCGTGCAAGGCTGGCCGTCGAGCACGCTGCAGGGCGCGTGCGAAAACGGCGTGGCGTCGATCTGACGCCGCGACTGGGCGTCAGCGGCGCCGATACCGGCAACCGCGACGATCAGGCAGATGATGACACGCCGGAGCATACGCCGGTTCCCTTGAAGTCGACGATCCAATCAAGTTGGTCCGCGCCTTGGTCGGGTTCAAGCGGGCCGGCGTTCACATCCCCGCGTTCATTTCCCGGCATTCATCGCTGATAGTTCCGCAATCAGCGCCTTTTCGCTGGGCTGGTCGAGCACGCCGGCCGCATAGAGCGAAATACCACCATAGAGCGTGATGTAGATCTTCATCACGGCCCGGCGCCGCGCGGCTGATGTCGGGATGTCCTGGCAAAAGATCCGCATCGCCTGGGTGATGACGCCGTGGACCGCGGTCTGCAGCGGCGGATTGTGCTTCATCGTCGCGTGCGGGCGGCTGGTCATCAGCGCATAGAGCGCACGGTTGGCGAGCGCGAAGCGGACATATTTCGCGGTGTAATCCTCCGGCGTGGTCGCCTTGACGAGGATCGCGGCCAGCCGGTCATAGGCGCCGGTGGCGACCGCATCGAGCAGCGCTTCGCGATCCCTGAAATGATTATACAGCGAGCGATGCGCAACACCGACGGCATCAGCCACCTCGCGCAAACTCAATTGCTCATGGCCGGCCTTGGCCACCAGACGGGTGGCGGCCTTCAGCGCGGCTGATTTCAGATTGCCGTGGCGGTAAGTCGCCCGGCGCGGCGATGCGGTCATATCCCTTCATACAAAGGCCCCGGCCGCAGCGCCACTGTCGCGGACACGATTTTCCGAAGCTTAAGCCGAAACGCGGCTCCTGATGCGATCCTCGCCATATTGCGGGGTGATGTCCTCGTCGATCATGCCGCGGATCATCTTGATCACGGCACCGCGCGCCCGCGCCTTGGTGGCGGCATGCGCCGCCATGTCGAGCGTGCTCAGCTTCCCGGCCACCTCCGCCGCACTGCGCTCCAGGGCGTCAGCCGGCACTACGCGGTCGAAGAAGCCGGCCGTGACGGCTTCCGCCGGACCGAACATTTCGGCCGTCATCACGACCCGGCTGAAATAGGCCGGCGTCAGCCGCTGCCGGGCGATCTCTATGGCGAACCGCGGCACCGTGAGCCCGATTGCAACTTCATTCATCCCGATCAAGTAATTGCCCTCGGCGGCGAGACGGTGGTCGCTGGACATGATCAGGAAGGCCCCCATCGGATAGGCGTTGCCCTGGCAGACCGCGACCACCGGGGTCAGAAACGACAGGATGCGCAGCGCCAGTTCGGCGCCCGCTTTCAGCATCAGGTACTGATCCTCGGCGCTCCCTTTGGCGAAGACGTTGAGGTCGAAACCGCCGGAAAAGTGCCTCCCGCGCGCCTTCAGGATCACGACGGTTTTGTCCTTTTCCGCCTGGTCGAACGCCGCATGCAGCGCGTTGAGCATCGCCAGCGACATCACATTGGCCTTGCCATCGTCCATCACGATGGTGCCGACGGGGCCGGTGCGGGAATAGGTCGCAAGATCAGTCATGTGTGCCTCCCTGTTCTATAAGCATCCACTGGATACTTTCGGAATGCCTGCGGGCGTGCAAGACCAGTCAGGGAGCAAGAAACGCATACATGCCTCCACTGGATGCATGGGTAATGGGCGTGCTGTGCTGTAACGACACGCCGCTGCTGTCGTCACCCGCCTTGTGCGCAATTGCGCACTGGGGCGGGTGCCCCAGTATTCCAGAGATGGTTATTGAATAATCGAAAGGCCGCGGCGGACTGGGTCCCCCGCTTTCGCGGAGGACGACAGGAGAACGGGGGCCAATTGCAGCCTCCCCGCGTCCCTCACGCCTTCTTCTTCACATCCTTGATGTGAGAAAACACGATGCCCTCGGCGCGTTCCTTGGTATAGCCCAAATAGAACTCGTTCTTGGCGAGGAACACCGGGTCACCGTCGACGTCATCGGCGACACCCGAACCATTGGCCGACATGAACGCGTCGAGCTTCTTGCGGTCGTCGGACGAGATCCAGCGCGCCAACTGGAATTCCGAGACTTCGAATTCGACCGGCAACGAATATTCCGCATCGAGCCGCGCTTTGAGCACGTCGAGCTGCAGCGGACCGACCACGCCGACCAGCGCCGGCGCGCCGTCGCGCGGGCGGAACACCTGCACGACGCCCTCCTCCGACATCTGCTGCAGCGCTTCCTTCAGCTTCTTGGCCTTCATGGCGTCGGTCAGGCGCACGCGGCGGACGATTTCCGGCGCAAAGCTCGGCACGCCGACGAATGTGAGGTCTTCGCCTTCGGTGAGCGTGTCGCCGATCCGCAAAGTGCCGTGGTTGGGAATGCCGACGACATCGCCGGCAAAGGCTTCATCCGCCACCGAGCGGTCCTGGGCAAAGAAGAATTGCGGCGAGGACAGCGACATGTTCTTGCCGGTGCGCACCAGCTTGGCCTTCATGCCGCGGCTGAGCTTGCCGGAGCACAGCCGCGCGAACGCGATGCGGTCGCGGTGGTTCGGATCCATGTTGGCCTGGATCTTGAACACGAAGGCGCTCATGCGCGGCTCTGATGCCTCGACCTTGCGCAGGTTGCTCTCCTGCGCGCGCGGCGGCGGCGCAAAGCGCCCCAGACCTTCCAGCAAATCGCCGACGCCGAAATTGCGCAGCGCACTGCCGAAATAGACCGGCGTCAGATGGCCCTCGCGGAACGCCTCGAGTTCGAACGGCTTGCAGGCTTCCGAGACCAGCGCGAGTTCGTCCTTGACCTCGGCGACGTCGAGATTGGCGCTCCGGCCGGCGAGATCGGCGATGTCGATCTGCTGCGCGGCGCCGGTCTTGGCGCCGCCGCCTTCGAGCAGGCGCACGCCGCCGGTGGCGATGTCATAGGTGCCGAGGAAGTCACGGCCGCGGCCGACCGGCCAGGTCATCGGCGTGGTGTCGAGCGCCAGCGTCTTCTCGATCTCGTCGAGCAACTCGAACGTGTCGCGGCTCTCGCGGTCCATCTTGTTGATGAAGGTGATGATCGGGATGTCGCGCAGGCGGCATACCTCGAACAGTTTTCGCGTCCGCGCCTCGATGCCCTTGGCGGCGTCGATCACCATGACCGCGGAATCGACTGCGGTCAGCGTGCGGTAGGTGTCTTCCGAAAAGTCTTCATGGCCCGGCGTATCCAGAAGGTTGAAGACCAGGCCATCGAACTCAAAGGTCATCACCGAGGTCACGACCGAGATGCCGCGCTCGCGCTCGATCTTCATCCAGTCGGATCGGGTGTTGCGGCGCTCGCCCTTGGCCTTGACCTGGCCGGCAAGGTTGATGGCGCCGCCGAACAGCAGCAGCTTTTCGGTCAGCGTGGTCTTGCCGGCGTCCGGGTGGGAAATGATGGCAAAGGTCCGCCGCCGCGCCACTTCATCTGCAAGCGGCGAGCGGGACGGCGATTCGGCTGAAACGGCAATGTCGGACATGAATCGAGCGTTTGGCAGGGAAAACGGGCGCAATCAAGGGCGATTTGGCAATTGCCGACCGTGGATACAACCCCCATATCCAGCAGGGAAGGACGACCTTCCCATCACCATCATCCGCGGGGACGACCCTGCCTTATCTGGAGGGTTTGTCATGGCCTGGGCTGTGTTGTTCACCGCGGGTCTCCTGGAAATCGGCTGGGCCATCGGTCTCAAATACACCGAAGGCTTTACGCGGCTGGTGCCGTCGGCCCTGACGCTGGCGGCCATGGCCGGAAGCATCCTCCTGCTCGGACTGGCACTGAAAACCTTACCGATCGGAACGGCCTATGCCGTCTGGACCGGAATCGGCGCCGTCGGCACGGCTATCCTTGGCATCGCCCTCTTCGGCGAACCCGCCACCGCGGCCCGCCTGGCCAGCATCGGGCTGATCGTAGCCGGCATTGTCGGGCTGAAGCTGGTCACCTGATTAGCGCAGCAGCACCACCGCCCAATATGTCGCTGCGGCCACGATTCCCGAGGCCGGGATGGTGATGACCCAAGCATAGACGATCGAACTGGCCACGTTCCAGCGCACCGCCGAGACCCGGCGCGCCGCGCCGACGCCAACGATGGCGCCGGTGATGGTATGGGTGGTGGAAACGGGAACCCCGAGCCAGGTCGCCATGAACAGGGTCGCGGCCCCGCCGGTTTCCGCGCAAAAACCCTGCATCGGCGTCAGTTTGGTGATCCGCAGGCCCATGGTACGGACGATCCGCCAGCCGCCCATCAGCGTGCCGAGCCCCATCGCCGCCTGGCACGAGATCACCACCCAGAACGGGATCGAGAATTCAGTGCCGAGATGGCCCTGCGAATAGAGCAGCACCGCGATGATGCCCATGGTCTTCTGCGCGTCGTTGCCGCCATGGCCGAGCGAATACAGCGAGGCCGAGACGAATTGCAGGATGCGGAAGGCGCGGTCGACCGCGAACGGCGTCGAGCGCACCGAGAGCCAGGACACGATCGCCACCAGCACCAGCGCCAGCAGGAAGCCGACCAGCGGCGACAGCACGATTGCCAGCAGCGTCTTCGAAAGCCCGCTCCAGACCGCTGCGGACAGGCCTGCCTTGGCGATCCCGCCGCCGAGCAAGCCGCCGATCAGCGCGTGCGAACTGGACGAGGGAATGCCAAGCCCCCAGGTGATCAGGTTCCAGACGATGGCGCCGACCAGCGCGGCAAAGATCACCGTCGCATCGACGATGCTGGGCTCGATGATGCCGGTGCCGATGGTGTTGGCGACGTGAAGACCGAACACCAGAAAGGCGATGAAGTTGAAGAAGGCGGCCCAAAACACCGCATATTGCGGCCGCAACACGCGCGTCGACACGATCGTGGCGATCGAATTGGCGGCGTCGTGCAACCCGTTGAGGAAGTCGAACAGCAGCGCGACCGCAATCAATGCGATCAGGATTGGGAGACCAAGCGAAGCATCCACTTGTTGGCCCTGCCCTATATTACTGGGAGCATGATTTTTTCGGAAAACCGGTACCCACTTTTCCGAATCATGCTCATACCTGTTCGATTACGATGCTGTTGATCTCATTGGCGACGTCGTCGAAGCGGTCTGAAACCTTTTCAAGATGCTTGTAGATCTCGGCGCCCACGATGAAATCCATGGTGTTGGCGTCGCGATGCTTGAGAAACAGCTCCTTCAGCCCGATATCGTGCAGGTCGTCGATGCGGCCCTCCAGCTTGCCTATCTCCTCGGTGATCGCCGTCAGCATCGCGACGTTGTCACCGATCGCCTGCATCAACGGCAAAGCGCGCCCGACCAGATTGGCGCACTCGACAATCAGCGTTCCGATTTCGCGCATCGGCGGCTCGAAGACGCGGACCTCGAACAGAATGACGGCCTTGGCGGTCTGCTGCATCTGGTCGATGGCATCGTCCATCGAGGTGATCAGGTTTTTGATATCGCCGCGGTCGAACGGGGTGATGAAGGTGCGCCGGACCGCAGTCAGCACCTCGCGGGTGATATTGTCGGCATCGTTTTCGAACTGATTGACGCGCTGGCAGAACACCGGCGTCTCGTCGCCGCCGCGCAGCATGTCCTGCAGGGCCAGCGCCCCCTGCACGACGGTCTGGGAATGACGGGCAAAGAGGTCGAAAAACCGCTCTTCCTTGGGCAGGAAATAGCGAAACCAGCGCAACATCGGCCTTATCCATCGTTCTGGAACGGCTGCCCGAGGCAGCCTGTCACAAAACTGTCATAGACCATTCACAGGCAAAGCGCGCGACGACGGACCCCGGAATAGTGGTCATCCACCGCTTTGTAGGCCGTAAAAATGCACCCGAACGGGCAATTTACAGCGAACGGCGGAAGAAATGCGCGATCTCGCCAATCACGCCGCGGCGGAAAGTCAGCACGCAGGCGACGAAGATGACGCCCTGGATCACCGTCACCCACTGGCCGAAACCGGCCAGATATTGCTGCATGGCGATGATCACGAAGGCGCCGACCACCGGACCGAATACGGTTCCGAGACCGCCGACCAGCGTCATCAGCACGATTTCGCCCGACATCGTCCAGTGCACGTCGGTGAGCGAGGCGTTCTGCGCCACGAATACCTTTAGCGAACCTGCGAAACCGGCGATCGTTCCGGAAAGGATGAAGGCCAGCAATTTGTAGTGATCGGTCTTGTAACCGAGCGAGATCGCGCGCGGTTCGTTTTCGCGGATCGCCTTCAAGACCTCGCCGAACGGCGAGTTGATGGTGCGATAGATCAAGAGGAAACCGCCAAGGAACCCGACGAGGATGACGTAATAGAGCACCGTCGGCTTGGCGAGATTGAAGATGCCGAACAGATAGCCCTGCGGGATGCCCTGGATGCCGTCCTCACCATGGGTGAACGGCGTCTGCAGGTAGATGAAATACAGAAGCTGCGACAGCGCCAGCGTGATCATCGAGAAGTAGATGCCCTGACGGCGAATGGCGACGACGCCGGTAATGACGCCAAGCCCGGCGGCACCCAGGGTGCCGACCAGAATTCCGAGCTCCGGCGACAGCCCCCAGACCTTCAGCGCATGCGCGGTGAAGTAACCGGCCGTGCCCAGAAACATCGCGTGGCCGAACGACAACAGCCCGCCGTAGCCGATCAGGAGGTTGAACGCGCAGGCCAGCAGCGCAAAGCACAACGCCTGCATCACGAAGAACGGATAGATTCCGGTCAGCGGCACGATCGCCAGCAGCGCCGCCATCAGGACGAATACGATCATCTCGTCGCGCACGGCGCGCGGTGATGCCGGCAGTGTATCGTCAGTCAATGCGCTCATATCAGGCCGCCCGTCCGGTCAGACCCGTTGGCTTCACCAGCAACACCAGTACCATCAGGACGAAAACCACGGTGTTTGAAGCTTCGGGATAGAAGTATTTGGTTAGTCCTTCGATCACGCCGAGCGAAAAGCCGGTGATGATCGATCCCATGATGGAGCCCATGCCGCCGATCACCACCACCGCGAACACGACGATGATCAGGTCGGCGCCCATCAGCGGCCGGACCTGGTTGATCGGGGCGGACAAGACACCGGCCAGCGCCGCGAGGCCCACGCCGAGCCCATAGGTCAGCGTGATCATCCTGGGCACGTTGATGCCGAACGCGCGCACCAGTGTCGGGTTTTCGGTCGCGGCGCGCAGATTGGCACCAAGCCGCGTCTTTTCGATCAGGTACCAGGTGGCGAGGCAAACGATGAGCGAGAACACGACCACCCAGCCGCGGTAAATCGGCAGGAACATGAAGCCGAGGTTCATGCCGCCCCTCAGTTCATCGGGGATCGCATAGGGAAGGCCCGAGGAGCCGAAATAATTCTGGAACACGCCCTGCACGATCAGCGCGATACCGAACGTCAGCAGCAGCCCGTAGAGATGATCGAGGCCCGAAAGCCACTGCAGCATGGTCCGTTCCAGGATCATGCCGAAGATGCCGACCACGATCGGCGCAATGATCAGCGCCGGCCAGTATCCAATACCCGCCAAATTGAGCAGGAAATAGGCGCAGAACGCACCCATCATATAGAGCGCGCCATGGGCGAAATTGATGATGTTGAGCATGCCGAAGATGACGGCGAGCCCCAGACTGAGCAGCGCGTAGAACGAGCCGTTGATCAGTCCCACCAACAACTGTGCGTAGAGAGCTTGCATCGGTTTCGCACTCGATTTCGTTGTGACGCTATTTCGCGCGGTGACGCGAAGGTATCGCGTAGTGACGCGAAGTGAAGCCCGCCGGCACGGTGCCGGCGGGCGATCGTCTTACTTCTTTACCAGCGGACAGGCGCTTTCCGAAAGCGGCCGGAAAGCCTGGTCGCCGGGGGTGGTCCCGATCAGCTTGTAATAGTCCCACGGCCCCTTGGATTCGGCCGGCTTCTTGACCTCAAACAGGTAGGCCGGATGAAGCTTGCGGCCGTCGGCGCGGATCGTGCCCTTGCCGAACAGCGGGTCGTCGGTCGGCGCCGCCTTCATTTTCTCGACGACCTTGATGCCGTCATGCGGATTGCCGCCCATCGCGTCGACCGTCTTGAAGTAGTGGATCAGACCGGAATAGACGCCGGCCTGCACCATGGACGGCATCGCCTTGTTCTTCATGCGCTCGGAGAAGCGCTTGGAAAACGCGCGGGTGTCGTCGTTGAGATCCCAGTAGAACGTCTCGGTGAAGCTCAGGCCCTGGGCTACCTTCAGACCGAGCGAGTGAACGTCGGTGATGAACAGCAGGAGACCGGCCAGCTTCTGGCCGCCAGCGACGATGCCGAATTCCGACGCCTGCTTGATGGTGTTGGTGGTATCGCCGCCGGCATTGGCCATGCCGACGATCTTGGCCTTGGAGGCCTGCGCCTGCAGCAGGAACGAGGAGAAGTCCGACGAATTCAGCGGATGCCTGACGGTGCCGATAATCTTGCCGCCCGATTTAGTCACGACCGCGGCGGTGTCGCGCTCCAGCGCGTGGCCGAACGCGTAATCCGCGGTCAGGAAGTACCAGGTATCGCCGCCGGCCTTCACCAGCGCCTGCCCGGTGCTGTTCGCCAGCATGTAGGTGTCGTAGACCCAGTGGATTGTGTTCGGCGAGCATTGGGCGTTGGTGAGGTCCGACGACGCCGCGCCGGTATTGATCATGATGGCGTTCTTTTCCTTCACCAAATTGTTGACCGCCAGCGCAACGCCGGAGTTCAGCACGTCCATGAAGATGTCGACCTTCTCGACGTCGATCCATTGGCGCGCGATGGTCGTGGCGATGTCGGGCTTGTTCTGGTGGTCGGCCGAGACCAGATCGATCTTCCAGCCCTTGGCCGCAAGCCCGGAATCCTCGATCGCCATCTGGGCGGCGAGCGTGGAGCCGGCGCCGCCGAGGTCGGAATAAAGACCGGAATTGTCGGTGAGGACGCCGATCTTGATGTTCTTGTCCTGCGCCAGCGCGCCGCTTGCGGCCAGCGTCAGCGCGGTACCGAAAAGAAGTGCCGAAATTTTCTGTTTCATATTTTCTCCCTGAATTTTGCTTGCCGAACTATACCGATCAGACGCCAAGATAAGTGTGGAGCTTGTCCATATTGGCCTGCAGTTCCGAATTCGCGAACCCGTCGATGACCTTGCCGTGCTCGACGATGTAGTAGCGATCCGCGACCGTCGCGGCGAAGCGGAAATTCTGCTCGACCAGCAAGATGGTGAAGCCTTCTGACTTCAGCCGCGCGATGGTGTGACCGATTTGCTGGATGATAACCGGTGCCAGACCTTCGGTCGGCTCGTCCAGCATCAGGAACCGCGCGCCGGTACGCAGGATTCTGGCGATCGCGAGCATCTGCTGCTCGCCGCCCGAAAGTTTGGTGCCCTGGCTGTTGAGCCGCTCCTTCAGGTTCGGAAACAGCTCGAAGATCTGATCGAGCGACAGGCCGCCGGGGCGCACGATCGGCGGCAGCAGCAGGTTTTCGCGAACGTCGAGGCTTGCGAAAATGCCGCGCTCCTCTGGGCAGAAGGCGACGCCCATCCGCGCGATCTTGTCGGACGCGGCGCGGGTAATGTCCTGATCGTTGAAGCGGATCGAACCGGTGCGCTTGCCGATGATCCCCATCACCGATTTCAGCGTGGTGGTCTTGCCGGCACCGTTGCGTCCGAGCAGCGTCACCACCTCGCCGGCATTCACATTGAAGTTGATGCCGTGAAGGATGTGGGATTCGCCGTACCAGGCCTCCAGGTTCTGAACCGAGAGAACCGGCGTGCCGGTCGTCTTTGCAGGGGCTTCCGCCATCTTTACCTCAGCCATGACCGGCCCCCAGATAGGCTTCCTTGACGCGCTCGTCCTTGGACAGATCGGCATAGTTGCCTTCCGCCAGCACCTGACCGCGCGTCAGTACCGTGATGATATCGGAAAGGTTCGCCACCACGGAGAGATTATGCTCGACCATCAGGATCGTGTGTTTCGCCGAGATGCTCTTGATGAGCGCCGCGATCTTGTCGATGTCCTCGTGGCCCATGCCGGCCATCGGTTCGTCGAGCAACATCATCTCCGGATCGAGCGCCAGCGTCGTTGCGATTTCGAGCGCGCGCTTGCGCCCATAGGGCATCTCGACCGCCGGTGTCGTGGCGAATTCGCTCAGGCCGACGTCGTTCAACAGCTCATGGGCACGATTGTTGAAGCGATCGAGCACGCTCTTGGAGCGCCAGAAATCGAATGAAGAACCATGCTGGCGCTGTAGCGCGACCCGAACATTCTCCAGCGCCGTGAGGTGCGGAAACACCGCCGAAATCTGGAACGAGCGCACCAGCCCGAGGCGGGCCACATCGGCCGGCGCCATCGCAGTGATGTCCTGCCCCTTGTACAGAATCTGGCCCGCCGAGGGCTTCAGAAACTTGGTCAGGAGATTGAAGCATGTCGTCTTGCCGGCGCCGTTCGGCCCGATCAACGCATGAATACTGCCGCGACGCACCTTGAGAGCAACGTCACGAACAGCGAAGAAACCCGCGAATTCCTTGGTCAATCCGTGGGTTTCGAGAATGATCTCATCGGCCAAACAAACTTCCCCCATCAGCCCGCTGCGAAGTCCCCTCGCGCGCGGCCAATTTTTCCCTTGTCGGGCAGGCTCTCCCGGACGCCTTGGAAACCGTCCCGGACCTGCCGCCTCCGGGCGGAATATGCCGTCAACGGCACGGATTAGGCAAGGCGGAAAGCTTGGCTAGGCCAAAGCATTAGTGCCGGTTCCAAATCCGCCCTTAGTCGAATTGCACGGCCTGCGCGAATGGCAGGGGGCCGGAGCGTTTTTCCGCCGTACCCGTGCACCGGAAAGCCGCCGTTAACGGTGTTTTGCTGCAATCGGGCCGTTTCATAGAATATTACCGCCCGGGGCAGATCATCTCGCGATTTAGTCAGGCAGGGATCGCGGCCGTGGATTTTGCAAGCGCCGACCCATCAATCGTCAAATCGATCAAGCAGCGCGATTTGCTGAACACCTGGCTGCGGCTTTTTGCCCGAGATCAGGCCGTGCCGCGCATGAACGAATTTCAACCGGCGCGGATCGAGGATGAACTTCCCGACCTTGTTTTTCTGGATGTCGATACCGGCGCTCAGCCGCCGCGCCTGGTGATCCAGAGCGACGGCACGCGGATGTCGAGCGCGTATGGCAATACCGGCAAGGGCCGCTATCTGGACGAGTATCTTGGCGCAAGGCTCGCACCGATCGTGATGCCGGTCTATTACGAATGCATCGCCCGCCGCCTGCCCGCGTACACCATCGCCAATATCGATGACATCTACGGGCGAATCGTTGCCTATGAGCGGCTGTTGCTGCCGTTCTCCGACGACGGCAACGTCACCCGCATCATCGCATCGCTAAAGACCATCAGCGAGGATGGCGGTTTCGAGATCAGGAATCTGATGCGCGGAAGCGACAAGCTGCCGGTGCCCAAGCTTCGCACCATCATCGACCGCGATCTTTTCCATCGCGCGCCCGGCCGCATTCCGTCCGGCGACGTGCTCGAATTCGGCTAGGGCAATGGAATTCGCAAGTGCCGATCCTTCGGTCGTGAGGTCGATCAAGCAGCGCGAGCTCCTGAATGCGTGGCTGCGCGCCGCAACCAGGCACGGGCCTCTTCCCCTCGTCGATGATTTCAATCCGAACCGCGTCGGCGACGAACTGCCCGACATGATGGGATTTGACGTCGAAGGCGAAGGCGACGGCGCGCGCTTCCTGATTACCCAGGCAGGCGCCAGATTAAGCGCCACTTACGGCAGCGACCATCTCAGCCCGGCTCAGCGCATCAATCGCTATCTTGACGACGCGCTCGGGCCTGAACGGTATGCCCGCGTGATTGCCCTGTATCGCGCTTGCCTGAAGCACAGGCGGCCGGCCTATTCGATTTCAACGGTGCAGGACGCCGACAACAAGGACGTGTCCTACGAGCGGCTGCTGATGCCGTTCGGCCGGGGCGATGCGGTCGAACAGATCGTGGGCTCCTACAAGAGCATCAGCATCGAGGGCGGCTTCAAGATCAACAACCTGATGGGCCTCCGGCCCAAAGCCGTTCCTGTGATCCTGGTCCGGGCCATCATCGATCGTGATTTCGTGCCGAGCACCGCGAGCCGGCAGCTGTCCGACGACGTCATCGAACTGGGCTAGGCCTCTAGCTCGACTAGGCCTCTAACTCGACTAAGCCTTGCGCTTGCCCTTCGACACCACTTCCTTGGCGTATATATCCGGCTTGAAGCCAACCAGCAATTTGCCGCCGAGATCGAGCACGGGCCGCTTGATCATCGACGGCTGCGCCAGCATCAGCGCCAGCGCCTTGCGCTCGTTCAGCCCTTCTTTGTCGCTATCCGGCAGTTTGCGGAAGGTCGTGCCGGCGCGGTTGAGCAGGGTTTCCCAGCCGAGTTCATCGGACCATTGCTTGAGCTTGTCCTTGGCGATTCCCGCGGTCTTGTAGTCGTGGAAGTCGTAGGCGGCGCCTTGGCTGTCGAGCCAGGCCCGGGCCTTCTTCATGGTGTCGCAGTTCTTGATGCCGTAGATGGTGATGGGCATTTCAATGCATTCCAGATTTGGCGCCATGCTGGCGGAGCGTCCGCAGGTTTTTATACAATGCAGATCAGCGAATCCATCATAGACTGACGTGTCACCCGCAGGTGAGGCCCCGCATGGAATTCACCCTTTTGTTTCTGGCAGCAAGCATCGTGATGCTGGTTGCCTGGCGCGGTTCTCGGGCCCTTGCGCTCGGCCTTTACGCCGCCGCCATGATCGCCTGCGTCGCAACCTATCTGCATCACGCAACCGATACGTTGAAACTGTCGTTCTGAGCCGCGCATGACCCAGACCCGCGCCATCACCCTGAATGCGCTCAGCCTCTACGCCGTCGCGCTGGTGTTGGCGGCGGCGTTCGCGGCGCAGCTCCTGCTGCACGAACTGCCCTGCCCGCTGTGCCTGCTGCAACGCATCCTGTTCGCAATGCTGGCGATCGGCCCGATCCTGAACATCCGCTTTGGGCCCCGCCCCAGCCATTATGCGCTGTCGCTATTGGCAGCGGTTGCCGGCGCGGTCGCCTCGACGCGGCAGGTGCTGCTGCACATCATGCCGGGAGATCCGGGCTATGGTTCGGCCTTGCTCGGCTATCACTATTACACCTGGGCCCTGATCGGCTTCATCGCTGCCATCGTTCTGCTCGCGGCGGCGCTGCTGTTCGACCGTCAGTTCGAAGATGATGGCGCTGCATTGCCGCCGACCGGCGGCCTGTTTGCGCAGGCCGCCGTCTGGCTCGTGATCGGGCTGACAGGTCTCAATGTGGTTTCGACCCTCCTTGAATGCGGTTTCGGCGCCTGCGCCGACAATCCGACCGTCTACGAACTGCTCAAGCGCTTCTCCTAAGGCCGCTTCGGAATATTCAGGCCGCGCTCCATGGCAGGCCGCGCGAGGCCGCGCTCCAGCCATGCCGGCACGTGTCTAAAACTATCGAACGCGACGAGTTCACGCGCACCATAGAAACCGATCAGGTTGCGCACCCAGCCGAGCATCGAAATATCGGCAATGGTATATTCATCGTCCATCACCCACTGCCGGTCATTGAGGTGCATCTCCAGCACCCCGAGCAGGCGCTTGGACTCGGCGACATAGCGCTCGAGCGGCCGCTTATCGGCAAATTCCTTGCCAACGAATTTATGGAAGAAGCCGACCTGGCCGAACATCGGTCCGATCCCGCCCATCTGGAAGTGCACCCATTGAATGGTCTGCCAGCGGCGCGCGGCGTCCGCCGGCAGCAGCTTGCCGGTCTTCTCGGCGAGGTATTGCAGGATCGCGCCGGACTCGAACAGACCAAGCGGCTTGCCGCCGGGTCCATCGGGATCGAGAATCGCGGGTATCTTGCCGTTCGGATTCAGCGACAGGAATTCCGGCGTCTTCTGGTCGTCCTTGTTGAAGTCGACCAGATGCACTTCGTAAGGCATCCCGATCTCTTCCAGCATGATCGAGATCTTGACGCCATTCGGCGTCGGGAGCGAATAAAGCTGAAGTTTTTCGGGATGTTTGGCGGGCCAGCGTTTTGTGATGGGAAAGCCGGAAAGGTCGGACATTGACACTCGTTCTTTGCTTGGTTGTTGTCAGGCGGGTAATGTACGAACCTTGCCGCGCTTAACAAGGGTTGGCGCCACCAATGACTGATCATCCGTCGCCGCCGAAGCTGGGCATGACAGACGCGGAGCTCGCGGTTCATCCGACTGTGTTCGCGGCGGATGCTCTCAAAAGTCAGGTCGTGCTGGTGTCGGGCGGCGCCGGCGGCATCGGGCGAGCGATCGCCTGGCTGTTTGCGCGGCTCGGCGCGCATGTCGCCGTGGTCGGGCGCGATCAGGGCAAGCTCGATGCGCTGGTGGCCGAAATGGCCGGACGCGGCCTGAAAGCATCGGCCCACACCGCCGACATCAGGGAGCCCGACGCAGTCGACGCCCTGTTCGACGCCGTCTGGGACGCCCATGGAAGGCTCGATATTCTCGTCAACAGCGCCGGCGGGCAGTTTCCGCAAGCCGCGATCGACTTTTCCGTGAAGGGCTGGAACACGGTCATCAACACCAACCTAAACGGCACCTGGTACATGATGCAGGCCGCCGCGCAACGCTGGCGTGACCGCAAGCATCCCGGCAGCATCGTCAATATCGTGGTGGTGACGACACACGGGCTCTACGGCATCGCGCATTCGGTCGCGGCGCGAGCCGGCGTGATCGGGCTGTCGCGCGCCGTCGCCGTCGAATGGGCGCCGCTGAACATCCGCGTCAATTGCGTGGCGCCCGGCGCGATCGAAACCGAGGGCTGGAACGTCTACACGCCGGAAGCCCGCGCCGCCTATCCGCGCTCGAACCCGATGATGCGCGCGGGGTCGCCCTGGGACATCGCGGAAGCCAGCGTCTACCTCGCCGCCCCATCCGGCAAATTCGTCACCGGCGAAACGCTGACGGTCGACGGCGGCGGTCAGCTCTGGGGTGAGACCTGGACCACCGGCAAGCCGGACTATTTCGGCGGCGACAGGTGATGTGCTAGTCGATCCCGCATGCCCCGCTATCGCCTCGCCATTTTCGATTTCGACGGCACGCTCGCCGACTCGCTTCCCTGGTTTCGAACCGTTTTTCACGACCTGATCACGAAGTTCGACCTCGCGCCCGTCAGCGCCGAGGAACTGGAGGGATTGCGCGGACGCTCGGGCCGCGAAATCATCGCCCGCCTCAACATGCCGATGTGGAAGCTTCCAGCCATCTCGCGCGACATACGGAGGCGCAAGCTTGCGGCCGCAAACCAGATATCGCTGTTCAACGGCGCCTCGCAACTGCTGGCCGACCTGCAGAGCCTCGGCATCCACACCGCGATCGTCAGCTCCGACAGCGAAGCATCGGTACGCCAGGTCCTCGGTCCTTCCGCGGCGCTGATCGAGCGCTTCGACTGCGGCGCCTCGCTCTTCGGCAAGCATCACAAATTCAAGCGCGTTGCGCGGCAGCTTGGAACAAGTGCTTCCGAAGTCCTCTGCATTGGCGACGAACTCCGCGATATCGAAGCCGCCAAGACCGCCGGGATGGATTCAGGCGCGGTGGCGTGGGGCTACGCCCTGCCCGCCGCGCTGCAGGCCGCCGGGCCGACGCATTTCTTCCAAACGTTGGAAGAGATCAAACAAGGGCTCACGATCGCCTGATTGAACCGTCACGCCTTTTTCTGCAGCACCGTCACATGCAGGCGGCGGCGGATTTCCATTCCCTGCCGCCGATACAGCGCGATGGCGGATTCATTGCTGGTAAACACATGCAGAAACGGAATTTCTCCCCGCGCCACAATCTGACTGGCCACTGCACCGAGCAACGCCTGCGCGTAGCCGCGGCCGCGATACGAGGGATGTACGCAGACGGCGGTCATCTCGGTGTAATTGCCGGGCTTCATGCGCTCGCCGGTCATCGCGACGAGCTGGCCATCGACCCGGATGCCGAGAAACGTTCCCAGTTCATGGGTTCGCGTACTGAAGGGACCGGGTTTTGTCAGCTCGACCAGCGCGATCATCTCGGGCACATCGGCGGCGCCGAGCGTGACGATGTCCACGCCGGGAAGCGAACTTTGCGCTGGTGTGCCGACCATCTGCTCTCCGGTCTCGGCAAGCAGGGTTTTGAAGTCATCCGGCACGCTGACCGCTTCTGACGTAAACAGCACAGCGATCTCGGTTCCGGACATCAACGCGCCAAGGGCTGCAAAGCTTTCGGGTGACATGTCCACCATGTCAGCGAATGGCGCGATCGTGAGCGGAAAGCGCCGCGCCACGGCACCGCCCTCCGCCAGCGCCTGCTGCCGGGTCGTTAGAGCGCTCCAGATGGGCTGATCGAGCGGATGGGTCATGGTTTTGCTGGCGCAAGTCCGCTCAAAGCACGCAGCCATAATGCGCCGACGACACCAGCCGGATATATTTGTCGTGCACCGAGCCGCGCCGCACCCGTGCCGCGTCAGGCGCGCGCCAGTCGGCCATGCGCCGGGCGATCTCCTCGGGCGACACGTCGAGGGTGACGGTGCGAGCGCCGGGATCGATCACGATGATATCGCCGTCGCGCACCGCCGCGATCGGCCCGCCACGCGCCGCTTCCGGCGAGACATGGCCGATCAGGATGCCGTGCGAGACGCCGGAGAAGCGCCCGTCGGTGATGAGCGCGACATCCTCACCGAGGCCCTGCCCCTGCAACTGGATCGTCAGCATTACCATTTCGGGCATGCCCGGCCCGCCGACCGGACCGACATTGCGCACCACGATCACATTGCCGGCCACGATCTCGCCGGCGCGGATCGCAGCCATCGTGGCAGCCTCGGACTCGAACACGCGGGCCGTGCCGCGAAATTGTCCGTTGTCGAGCGTCTTGCCCGACAGCTTGAGCAGGCAGCTTTCGGGCGCGAGATTACCCTTCAGGACACTGATATGGTTGTTCGGTGGCGCGACCGGATTGGACACCGGGGAAACAATTTCCTGCGGGCCGATCTGCTCCAGTGTCGGCACATCAGCGAGGTTTTCCGCCAGCGTCTTGCCGGTCACGGTCATGACGTCGCCATGCAGCAGGCCGTTGCGCAGCAGTTCCTTCATCACGACAGGCACGCCGCCGATCGCATGCAGGCTTCCCATCGCGAACGGTCCGTGCGGCTGCAGATTGGCCAGCAGCGGCACCCGCTCGCCGACCTGCTGGATGCGTTCGATCCCAACCGGCACCTGCGCCTCGCGCGCGACCGCGAGCAGGTGGAGATACATGTTGGTCGAACCGCCCATCGCGTAGACGGTCGTGATCGCGTTCTCGAAGGCACGCTCGGTCATGATGTCGCGCGGCCGGATGCCGGCCTCGATCAGCCGGTACAGCGCGTCGACCGAAGCACGGGCCTGCGCGCGGACGTCGGCATGGATATCGCTGCCGGCATGGTAGTCGGCGGGATGCGAGGCGCCGCGCGGCAGCATCATGCCGATCGCTTCCGCTATCGTGCTCATCGTGTTGGCGGTGAACATCGCACCGCAGGTCCCGCTGCCGGGCATCACGTTGCGTTCAATTTCAAGGAACTCTTCCGACGAGATGCGACCGGAATCGTTGGCCGCGCGCGCCTCGGCGTAATCCATCACCGTCAGATTGTTGCCCTTGGCGGCCCACGCCCCGAACGACACCCGGCCCGGCGAACTGGTGCCAGGATAGAGCACGAGACCGAAGGCATTGGTCCGCGCGAGCGGCATCAGGGCGGCAGCTCCTGTTTTGTCGCAGCCGGAGATCACGATCATGGCGTCGCCATGGTGCGCGTAGTGGCCGATCTCGAAGCAATCGGCGACGACGTCACGCGATGCCAGGCTGTAGCCCGCCGTCGGCGTGCCCTGCGTCAGCGCGTCCGACACCGCAGGCGCCCCCACGATCAGCCCCTGGCCGCCTCGTTCGGCGAGAAGTTCGACGAGCAAATCCGTAATGGTACGCACGCGATTGTTGCAGCGATGCGCGTTGGTATAGGCGCTCGCAATCGTCACGACGGCGCTGGTCTTCGCGGCGCGGTCCGGTTCGAAGCCGGCGGCACGCAATTCGACGCGGGCTTTCTTCCAGTAGGTGCTGCTGTCTTCAACCATTATTGTTTATTTGCCCCTTGCATGCTGATCGAACGCGCTGAGCACGGCGAGCGTCAACGCCGTGATGCCGGTCTGGATAGTCGGCTTCGGCACCGGCGCGAACAGCGGTGAATGATTGCCCGCCAGCGGCGTACCGGCCTTGTTTGCCGCCATCCATCGTTCAGGCTCGTAGACGCCGATATTGAACATCATCGACGGCACCCCGGCTCCGGCGAACTCGGAAAAATCCTCGCTTGTCGTGTTCGCCGGCGTCTGCCTCAATTTTTCGCCGAACGCCGCCTTGAGCACTTTCTCGGCGGTCGCGACCACGCCAGGATCGTTGATCACGGCCTTGGTGCCCTCCGCGATATTGATCTCCGGTGGCGGCGCATCCGACATCGCAGCGGCGGCCTTCGCCACCCGTTCGATACCCGCCACTAACTTGTTGCGCACCGCGGGCTTGAAGGTACGAATCGTCCCCAGCAGCGTTGCCTCATCCGGGATGATATTCCCGACCGTGCCGCTATGGATCGACCCAATGGTGACAATTGCGAATTCGGTCGGATCCTTTTCGCGGCTGATCACGCTCTGCACATCGACGATGAAGCGCGCCGCCATCATCACGGGATCGATCGTCAGCTGCGGCATCGCACCGTGACCGCCGCGGCCACGGAACTTGATATAGAGGCCGTCGACAGTGGATGAGCCGACACCGACGCGATAGTTGACATTGCCGTAGGGAACGCCGCCGGCATGCAGGGCAAAGGCGAAATCGGGCTTCTGAAATCGCGTGAACAGGCCGTCATCCAGCATGGCCTTCGCGCCTTGCACGATTTCCTCGGCCGGCTGCGCGATGAACATCAGCGTGCCCTTCCACTGGTCCTTCAGGCCTACCAGTGTCTTGGCCGTTCCGACCCAGTTCGCCATGTGGATGTCGTGGCCGCAGCTATGCGCGACGAACGTCTCCCGGCCGTTCCAGGTGGTCTTTTCGCGACTCGCATAGTCGAGGCCGGTCTTCTCCTCCATCGGCAGCGCATCGAGCTCGGTGCGCACCAGAATGGTGGGGCCGTCACCGTTCTTGTAGATCGCAACCAGCCCGGTCCTGCCGACCTTCTCGGCGACCTCAAAACCAAGCGCGCGCATCTCGGCGGCGAGTTTTGCCGCGGTCTTTACCTCCTGAAAGGCGAGCTCAGGATGGGCATGGAGGTCCTTGTAGAGCGCATCGAGTTTTGGATAGTCCGCCTCGAACGATTTTTCGATTGCGGCCTTGAGCGCGGGAACGTCCAACTCGGCATGTGCGGGCCAGAGCGGGAGGGCGCAGAGCGCCGCGGACACGAGCAAGGATTTGACAGAGTGCTTCATGGCGGTGACGCTCCCTTGTTTCCCCGGTGTTGTTCTTATCGGCAGCTTGGACGACGGCTTGTTGGGTGTCTAGCCGGTTTTACCGTCGTCAAAGCTCACGATCACGGCAGCGTTGGCGATCAGGATAGGATCGTTGCCCAGATCGGACGGGATCTCGAGCCCGCCCGCGATCGCCTTCACGGTCTTGGTGCCATATGGCAATTCCTTGGCGACCGCCGCGGTATCCACCGCCTCGGGGTTCGGCACGGCGATGGTGACATCGACGTACATATCGTTAGCGGTCTTGCCCAGCATCCGGAAGAAGCCGAGGCTGGAATGGCGGATCGCGTCCGAGACCGCGCGCTTCGCGGCCTTGGTGGCGTCGCGGCCATGAACATCAACGCCCATGCCCATTTCGGTAATACAGCGCACGCGTGCCATCAGGTTTTTGCTTTCGTTGGAGTGCGGGGGATATCAGTCTTGGCGCAGAGTTTCGCGCCATGGCGGTCCGAACGCAAGCGGCCGACCGAAAGCGACCAAGCAATCCGCTCCTTCTTGACGCGGCGGGATGCGCAAACTGATCACTGGCGATCCCTGAGCTTCCGAACAGCCGTCGTCAGACGATCGATTTCGTCCTCCGTATTATAATAGTGAGGCGAGGCGCGCACGATCGAAGGTAATGCGCGCCGCTTCGCGTCGAGCAGCGTGCTCGCAGGGTCCGACGTGCTGACATTGATCCCCGCGCCGGCCAGATGCGTCTTCACCGCATCGGCCCCAAAGCCAGGGACGGAGAATGTCACGATCGCCGCCGGATGCGGTCCGAGGTCATGGACCGTTACATCCGGAATCTGGCCAAGCCCGGTGCGCAGCAGGCCGGCCAACGTCCGGCAACGCGCGGCAATCGGCTCGATTCCGATCGCTTGCGCATAGTCCACCGCGACACCGAGCCCTAATCTTGCGGCGTAGTTGTTCTCCCAGGTCTCGAAGCGACGGGCGTCAGGCCGAAGCTGGTAGCGATCGGGCGCCACCCACGGCGCTCCAAAATGATCGATCATCGGTGGCTCGAGCTTGCCCAGCAGTTCGCGACGCACATACAGGAATCCCGTCCCGCGCGGACCGCGCAAGAACTTGCGTCCAGTCGCCGAAAGCATGTCGCAGCCAAGCGCCGCTACGTCGACTGGCATCTGTCCGACGGCCTGACACGCGTCGAGCAGATAGGGAATCCCGTGCGCCCGTGCGATGCGGCCGACGTCAGCCGCAGGATTCACCAGGCCGCCATTCGTCGGCACCCAGGTGATCGCGATCAGACGCACGCGCTCGTCGAGCATCCGCTCCAGCGCTTCCGCGTCCAGCACGCCATTTGCGTCATCGGGGATGATCTCGATCACCGCCCCCGTGCGCTTGGCGACCTGCAGAAACGCAACGTAGTTTGCCGCGTATTCGGCCCGCGCGGTCAGGATACGATCGCCCGCGCGCAGTGGCAGGGCGTAAAAGGCCATTTGCCACGCCACAGTGGCATTTTCGGTCAGCGCGATCTCATCCCTGGCGGCGCCGATCAGACCGGCAACACTGTCGTAGACGCCGTCAAGGCGTGGTGCAGCCTCGGCGGCCGCCTCGTACCCCCCGATCTCGGCCTCTCGCCTGAGGTAGTCTGTCATCACCTGCAGCACCGGCAAGGGCATCAGGCCGGCGCCGGCATTGTTGAGGTGGACACGGCTGACAACACCGGGCGTCTCAGCGCGAAGGCGTTCAAGATCAATGGACATGAGCAATCCGGTTTCAGACGAACCGAGGAAGCCTACCAGACCAGCCCTGCCCCCGGAGGGGTGGATTGGGCGTTGCGAAAAAAGAAACAGACCGTGTCGGAATCCTGTGCCCTCGTTCGTCCACCCGATGAGCCCACGCCGACGACGGCCCAATAATCCTCGCTGATCTGCCTGCCTGCCCGGACCACCCTCTCTCTCCAAGCACCGAGCCTGCCCATCACCCCGACCAACAAGGACATCCGTCATGACTTCCATCACGCCGTTCCTCTGGTTTGACAACAACGTCCCCGCGGCCGTCGCGTTCTACAAATCGGTGTTTCCCAACGCCAAGGTCGAGGTCGTCAATGATTTCATGGCGAGTTTCGAACTCGAGGGGCAGAAGTTCAACGCCCTCAATGGCGGCCCCAAATACAGGTTCAACGAGGCGGTCTCCTTCTTCATCAGCGTCGAGACCCAGGAAGAGGTGGACTATTTCTGGAGCAGACTGACCGCCGATGGCGGCGAGGAATCGCAATGCGGATGGCTGAAGGACAAATTCGGCCTGTCCTGGCAGGTTGTGCCCACGGCGCTGGGCCGATACCTCGGCGATCCCGATCGCAACAAGGCCGATCGCGCCATGCAGGCCATGATGAAGATGCGAAAGATCGTTATTGCCGATCTGGAAAAGGCATTTGCCGGCTGATCCCTGACACCGCAAGTTGATCAAGGTGACAACGGGCCCGGGCGCGCTAATACGTGCCCGGGCCCATCCATAGATACGGGCGGGATGAATGCTGCCGCGGCGGAGGGGGTTGTGATATGATATCGGCCGCATTTCGGAGGATATCGACCTGCTTACCCGTGCCGACCGCCTGACCTCGTTGCCGGAGAACGTGCTGAGCCTGGCGGTCGCGCAGCGCGCGTGGAACGGCGTGAGCGTCGAAATCAGCGAATATCACTGCGCCGGCCACGTGGTTCATCCGCTCCGCCACCAGACCGAAACCCGCCTCAGCGTGGTGCTGGAAGAGGTCGGAGGCCGCTGCGAACCACGCCTGCGCGAGGACCAGCCCTGCCCGATCGCCTATATGCCCCGGCACATGCACTTCGCGCCCGCCGGCATGGAAATGTGGGGCAGCGCCGACGCGCGCATTGTGAAAGACGCCACCCTGAGCTTCGACCTTGCGGTATTGGGTGAGCGGCTGGCCACCGGCTTCAACGCCGATGCGAGTACTGCGCCGCGGTTGCGCTTTGCTGATGATCGAATATGGACCCTGGTCAGGCTGCTGTCCGACGCGGTGAACGATCCCGATCCGTCGGCGCAACTCTATGGCGATGGGTTGGTCGCGGCGATCGCGGCGCGGCTGTTCGCCGATCCACCTGCACCGGGCGCGGATGCCAAGGGGTTGGCACCCCACCAGCTTCAGCGCGTCATCGAATATCTTAACGCGCATTTGCCGGGGCGTGTTGAACTTGCGCGTCTGGCAGAGCTGGCGGGCCTGTCGCAGTCGCAGTTCAGCCGGGCGTTCAAGGCTTCGACCGGGATGGCGCCCTACCGCTGGCAGCTCGACGCCCGCATCCGGCGCGCGCAGGCGCTGCTAATCGATACCAGCGCTTCGCTCGACGACGTGGCTGAAGCCACCGGTTTTGCCGACGCGGTACATTTCGGGCGCACCTTCCGGAAACTCACCGGCGCGACACCGGCGGCGTGGCGATACGACCGAAAAAACTGAGCCCATAGCAGTTTTGAACTGCCGGCAGCAGAATCGAACAGTGCCTTTCCCACACGGCAGAATAAATAGTCGCCCGACCGGACAGGCGGGCGAGCTGCCTTGAGTGCGTGACGACACCCGCCTTCCGGAATTTCTCACCCCCGGAACGCAGCAGATGACCGCTCAATCCATCGACTATGACAGCCTGATGCAGGCGAACCTCGCGCGGGTGTTCGGCGAGCGCGACGCCTCGCGCCGGCTCAAAGCCGTCACCGAACTCTATGCCGACAACGCGACATTGTATGAACCACCGGATGCCGCGGCGACCGGCCATGCCGCCATCAGTCAGGCGGTGGAAGCATTGCTGGCGAACCTGCCGCCCAATTTCGTCTTCACTTCGGTTGGTCCCGCTGTCGGTCATCACGGCATGGGACGGCTGCGCTGGCGGTCCGGTCCTCCGGATGGTCCCGCCGTCGTGACCGGAACCGATGTCGCCCGGATCGAAGACGGCCGTATCCAATCCCTCCACGTCTTTCTCGACCCCACCGGCGCCTGAGCGCCTACACATTCCAAGGAGTATTCATGCCTGCCAAGACCGGCCTCGACGCCCTGCTTCGCCCGGAAGACAGCATCCTGGTGTTGATCGACCATCAGCCGTACCAGTTCACCAATCTGAACAGCCACGAGCCGACGATGATCATCAACAACGTCATCGGTCTCGCCAAGACGGCGAAAGTGTTCGACGTGCCGACGATCCTGACCACAGTGATCGAAGAGCGCGGCGGCTATATCATCAAGGGTCTGCAGGATGTGTTCCCCGAGCAGAAACCGATCGACCGCACCTTCATCAACACCTGGGAAGACCCGCAGGTTACCGACATCGTCAAGAAGAGCGGGCGCAAGCAGCTGGTGCTGGCCGCGCTCTACACCGAGATCTGCCTTGCGATGCCGGCGATCCAGGCGCTTGCCGAAGGGTATGACGTCTTCATCGTCACCGATGCATCAGGCGGCGTCTCGCTGGAAGCCCACGACATGGCGGTGCGCCGCATGGTCGCCGCCGGCGCGGTGCCGATCACCTGGCTTGCGGTGCTGGGCGAATGGCAGCGCGACTGGGCGCGCGAGAAGACCGCGGCCGGCGTCGCGGCCGTCGTTCTCGAACATGGCGGCGCCAGCGCTGTCGCGCTGGCCTGGGAACTGCAACTTCTCGCCGGGCGCGCCGGGGCCGGCGTCTGAAGAGCGACGTCATGCCCATCACGCCAGCGCCAATCCGTATCGGCTACGCCCTGTCATTGACCAGTCCGGTCGCCGACAACAGCAAATCGGCCCGGCTCGCTCACGAGATATGGCGCGAGAACATCAACCGACGGGGTGGGCTGCTCGACCGTCCCGTCGAACTGATCTGCTACGACGATGGCGCGGACGCTTCGCGCGTCCCCGGCATCTACCGACGTCTGTTGGACGATGATCGCGTCGATCTCGTCATCGGCGGCTACGGCACCAACACCATATTGCCAGCGATGCCTGCCATCATGGAGCGGCAGCGCTTTTTCGTCGGGTTGATGGGTCTCGGCGTCAACCACGCGCTGCTCTATCCGAACTACTTCGCGATGATTCCGACCGGCCCTGATCCGAACGCCGCCCTCACCGAAGGGTTCTTTGCGCTCGCCGCAGAGCAGAAGCCCAAGCCTGCCACGGTGGCGCTGGTTTCTGCGGACGCCGAGTTCTCGCGCAATCCTGTCCTCGGTGCGAAGGCGAATTCCGAAAAGTACGGTTTCCGGATCGTCCACGAGGCCACCTATCCGCTGACCACTGACGATTTCACACCTGTGATCGACGCGGTCGCCGCAACCGATTGCGATCTGCTGTTTCTCTGCTCCTACCTCGCCGACTCGATCGGCCTCGTGCGAACCATCCACGGACATCGCTTTCGCCCCAAAATGGTCGGCGGCGCCATGATCGGTCCGCAGAACACGGCGGTGAAAACCACGCTCGGACCATTGCTCAACGGCTTCGTGAACTACGAATATTGGGTGCCGATCCCGAAGCGGATGCTTCCCGGCGTTCAGGAAATGCTGAACACCTACCAGGCGCGCGCTGGCGAAGCTGGCGTCGATCTCCTCGGACATTACATGGCACCGCTCGCCTATGCCCAGATGCAGGTGGTGACGCAGGCGGTCGAAGCGACCGGTGGCTTCGACGATTCAAGCCTTGCGGCATACACCCGCGCCGCGACGTTTCACACCGTGATGGGCGATATCAAGTTCGGCGCAAAAGGCGAATGGGCAGAACCACGGGTTCTGCAGGTCCAATTCCAGGGAATATCCGGCCACGATGTCAGCCAATTCCGCAACGGGTCGCGGCAAATCGTGGTTTCACCACCGGGCTTCGCTTCCGGTGATCTTCGCTTTCCCTACGCCGCCGCACTCGCTTTCGCCTAGCCAGGCCCGGGCGCGCCAACAGCGCCCCGGGTTTGCTTATCCGATTATGCCGAAGCCGGCACCTGCGCCGCTTGCGCGTTGGCGTTCGCCTTGGGGAACGGCTTGAAGGTCATCGCGATCAGGAACGCGCCAAGTCCCATGGCCCAGGAGCCGACATAGAGCCACGTGTAGCTGCCAAGGGTATCGTAGATCAGACCGCCGGCCACCGGGCCCATGGCCATGCCGAGGCTGCCGGCCATCGCGGTGCCGCCGATCACGGTGCCCATCATCTTCAGCGGAAAATTCTCGCGCGCGATTGCAGCATAGAGTGGCATCGTGCCGGCATAGATGAATCCGAACACCGCCGCGACAGCATAGAAGCCGGCAAGGTCGCGGACGAACACATAGGCCAGCGCGCCGAAGGCCTGCACCAGCAATCCCGTGACCAGAACGCGCTTGGCGCCTAATTTGTCGCCGAGGATGCCGAACGCGACACGGCCGCCGAGCCCTGTGAGCCCCTCGAGGCTGTAGATCGAAACCGCCGCGATCAGCGGGATGCCACAGCTGACGGCATAGCTGACGGTGTGGATGATCGGACCCGAATGGGTGGCGCAGCAGAAGAAATTCGTCAGCAGCAGGATCGCGAACTGCGGCGAACGCACCGCCTCGCCTACCGACATCTCGGTTTGCTGCTCGCCGTTTGCCAAAGCTGGGGCGTTGGCCGCCGCGAGCGCCGGCGGGCGCCGCACCAACAGCGATACCGGAATCATGATCACGGCAACGATACCAGCCACGATCTGCAGCGTCGTTCGCCAGTCGTGGACCGAGACCAGCCAGGCCACCAGCGGCGCCATGGTCATGGGCGCTATTCCCATGCCGGCCGACACCAATGAGACCGCGAGACTGCGATTTGTATCGAACCAGCCGGTGACGCAGGCCATCATCGGCGCAAAGATCGCGGCAATGGCGCCGCCGACCAGAACGCCGAAGATGAACTGGAACGCGAGCAGCGAAGTCACCACGCTGGCGAGCAAGAGGCTTCCGGCCAGCACCAATGATCCCGTCAGCACCACCGGCAGCGGTCCGAAGCGGTCGGACAGGCTGCCCCAGAGCATGCTGCAGCACGCCATGGCCAGGAAACCGATCGTCATCGCGCTCGATACGCCTGCGACCGACCAGCCAGTATCCCGCGTGATCGATTGCAGCAGCACCGGCAGGGAAAACATCGCCCCGGCCGCGACGCAGCCCAGCGTGCCGCCGGCCACGACGATCACCCAACGATAGCGAGAATGGTCCATTACAAATCTCCGTTTTGGCGCTTCTCGGTTCAAGACGTTTGAGAAGCGCCAAAGGCGACATGATCAGGATAATATTTTAGAGCATATGGCCGGTTCAGGAACTGGCAGCAGGTGGCATCTTGTCGAATTTCGGCAATGCCGGATCGAGATCGTCCCAGGCGTGGCCACGTATTCCGTAGGTGACGGCCTGCGGCTTGAAGCGGCCGGGATCGTCGAGGCTTGCCGCGTGCACGGTGAAGAGATCCGGCATGGCAGCAAAAGTCAGATACACCGGCGACCCGCAGGCCGGGCAAAAACTGTGCGTCTTCACATTGCCGCTGTCGCCGACGACGTCGCAATGCGCCGCTTTGCCTTCGAGTTTCACGCTGTTCCTGCCCGCGAAGGTGAGATAGGAGCCGTGCCCGGTGCCGCTCCTGCGCTGACAGTCCTGGCACTGGCAGTGGTTCATGAAGACAGGTTCGCTGGAAATTTCAAAACGGATCGCGGCGCAGGCGCAGCCGCCGGTAAAAGCTTTGCTCATGTTGTTCCTTTTCGTGGGGGTGATGCGAGGTAATCTGGATTTCGAAAGCAGGATCAGCACCGGTCAACACCATTTCACCGGTGAGAAATCAGCTTGAGCCATGGCGCCAGATGAAAGGCGCTCATCAGCAAATACATCGGAACCATTCCGCTCAGCGGTGACGCCGGCGAACACAACGCCTCCACCGCTCCGCCGCCAAGAACGGACGTGAGCAACGCCATGATCGCGAAGGTCGGCGCGGCCGCGAGGTATAGAAATTCGGCGGCGCCGGTCGCGGCCGCATTGCCGTTGTTGCGAGGAATCGCACCGGTGCTGCGTGCGACGGCATGCGTCTCACTCATGTCCTTCTCCTGCGTTACTGCTACCTGGCTGCTCCCGCTCGCGCAGCACTGCGCGAGCGGCGGCTGACGTCGCCGGATTAGCCGCTTTGCTTGCGCATGGCGGCCTCGCCGGCATCCGACACCTCGACCCATTTCTTGTCCGGCGCGGCGTCGGGGACATAGCTGTCGTGCCAGTTCCACCATTTGTAGGTCGGCGTCTGCGGAGTGCCTTCCGGAGAATCCTCCCAGACCTCCTGCCGGCCAAGCGGCGTGATGTCGAGGTAGTTCCAGGTGCCGCCCATCTGCTCGTCGCCGCGGTTGTTGATGAAGTAGGTCCGGAAAATCTTGTTGCCGTCGCGGATGAACACATTGGTGCCGTGCCATTCGTCGACGCCGAAGTCTTTGTCGAAGCTGTCGGTGACGGTGTACCAGGGCATCTTCCATTCCATCCGCTTCTTCAGCCGCGCGATGTCCGCCTGCGGCGCGCGCGAGACAAACGCGAGCGTGGTGTCGCGGGCGTTCAAATGAGCGAGGTGGGCGACCTGGTCGGCCACCATGGAGCAGCCGCGGCAGGCCTGTTCGGGCCAGCCGTGCACGCCGGGCTCGAAGAAGGCGCGGTACACGATCAGCTGACGGCGACCGTCGAACAGGTCGACCAGGCTCGCGCTGCCGCCAGGTCCTTCGAACGAATACTTCTTGTCTACCGCCATCCACGGCATCCGCCGGCGCTCGGCCGCCAGCGCGTCACGGGCGCGGGTATTGGCCTTTTCCTTCACGAGCATCTGCTGGCGTGCGGCTTCCCAGTCCTGGGCCGAAACGACATGAGTCTTCATTGCTAGAGTCATAGCTAGCCTCCTGGTGGTTGCGATGCTTGTTGCGTTACGCGTCGTGCTGCGGCGTCAGGCTGGAAGCCGCCGGTCGTATTCGTCGCGCAGCCTGCTCCAGCCTTCCCAGAACGGCGCCGGCTCCTTGCCGGATGCGCGGGCGACCAGGACATCGAGATGCATATGCCAGCCGGCGCCGACCTTAAGCAGGGTCGAGCGATCTGGCAGACGGCGATGGATCACCGTGAGCAGCACGCCCTGCCCTTTTGGCTCCAGTTCAAACGTCACGTCGCCGCTGTTGTTCCAGGCGATGGAAAGCTTGCGCATCGGATCGCATTCGGTGATCCGGCTTTGCATGCGGTGCTCTTCGGGAAAATCCGCCGGGCGCGGGCTTGGCGGATCGTTGAGCTCGCCGTTGCGCCAAACGAATTCGACGGGCGCGCCGACCTTCATCTCCATCGCGCCTGCCGCCAGCCATTTGCGGCGCAGGTCGCTGTCGGTGAGATAGGCCCAGATGCGCTCGATCGGACCGGGCAACAGCCGCTGAATTTTCAACGTCGTGGGTTCGATCAGCGTGCCGTAGGCATCGGGTGTCTTCGCATCCATAGTTCTACTCCTTCACGTCTTGCTTTTCTTTGCTGCCGCTTCGTCTTCGGCGCGCAACAGGGATTCCAGCGTGTCGAGTTTTTCATTCCAGAAGCGCTCATAACGCCGCAGCCACTCGTTGGCTTCTGCAAGCCGCGCCGCCTGCAGGCGGCACAGATGCGTCCGGCCCTGGATCGTGCGCGTTACCAGCCCCGCGTTCTCGAGCACGCGCACGTGTTTCGAGACGCCCGCGAAACTCATGCTGAACGGGGTCGCCAGTTCCCCGATCGTGAGTTCGCGTTCCGCCAGCTGGCCAAGCATTGCCCGCCGGGTGGGATCCGCGAGGGCATGAAAGACGGCATCGAGATGGGCTTGTTGTTCAACCATGTGGTTTAACATAGTCGCCCGAAGTGGATTGTCAACCGATCGGTTTAACTTCTTTGTGATCGAGTTCTGGGTTCCGAGGCTAACCGTCCGGCACGGTGTAGACGTCGCAGGGAGCGGCGATGCCGCGCAGCGGATGCGTTCCGAGCGGGATCAATTTTGCGGTGGTCTCGGCGGCGACCGCACCGGAAATCAGAACCGTCCGCCCGAGCGGCCGACAAAGCCCTTCGAGCCGGCTGACCAGATTGACGGCGGGACCGATCGCGGTGAAATCCAGCCGGTCCGCCGCGCCGACATTGCCCCACAGGATTTCGCCGAGATGCAGCGCGGCGCCAAAGCTGAGAGATGGCAGCCCCTGCTCTCGCCTGATCCCGTCAAGATGCGCCATGCCGGCTTGCGCCGATGTGACCGCACGAAGCGCCGCGTTGCAGGCATCGCCGGGATTTTCCCCAGTGACTGGAAAGATCGCGAGCATTCCATCGCCGATAAATTTCAGAACTTCGCCGCCGAAGGCGTGAACGGCGCCTGCGATGCAATCGAACCAGGCATCGAGCGCGGTGATGACGGAAGCCGGCGGCGAAGTCTCGGACAGCGCGGTGAAGCTGCGCAAATCCGCATAGAGCAACGCGGCACGGATGGTTTCGCCGACATCGCGCCGTAGCGGTCCCGCCAGCACGCGCGCGGCGCTGCGGCGGCCAAGATAGGCCTCAAGCGCTGCGGTCAGCGTCGCGCGCGCTGACAGTGCTGCGAGTGGTGCGGCGGCAAAACGGGCGACCTCGCGCAGCCGACCGATCTCGGATTCCGCGAACGGGTGCGGAGCGATCCAGCCAAGCACAGGTCCATCCGGTACCGGCCCCACGACGTCTTCATGCACCATTCCGCCCGCGAGCCCGGCCAGCCAGCGGCGGCCGGCATCACCGGCGGAATCCTTCTGTCCTGCATTTGCGAATCCCGCCGGCGCGAAGCCCACTGCCTCGATCACCTCGCCGTTGTCGGCCCGCCATAGCCAGGTACGACGGGCAATGATCGGATGCGGAACCGCGAGCGTCAGGGCGCCGCCGGCGAGCGGCAGATTATCAGCGATCAAATGTGCGCCGAGTTCGGCAAGGAACCGGTCCGCACCCGGTGAAGCGCCCGCCGCATCCACCAGCCATGTCAGCGTCGAATTGAGTTGCATGGGCCGATCATGTGGCAGCGGCGCGTCATTGTCATCAACCGCCCTTGGTAAATCCGCGCGCGGGCATATGTTCGCATCGGTTGCACCTTCTTCATGCCAACGAGCAACGAGGTTTTCGATGACTGAAGCGTTCGTCGTCCAGCGCGAGACCCACATTGCGGCCCCCCGCGCCAGCGTGTTCGCCTTCCTCACCGATCCCGACAAGATCGTGCAATGGATGGGGACCGAGGCGACGACACAGATGCACCCGGGCGGGCTCTATCTCCTGAAAGGCGTTGGCAGCGCCACCGCGCGCGGCGCATTCCGCGAGGTCGTGCCGGTGCACCGCCTCGCCTACAGTTTTGGCTGGGAAACCAACGACGAGGTGCCGCCGGGATCAAGCCTGATCGAAATCGATCTGATCGAACAGGATGGCGGCACGCTGCTGCGCATGACGCACAGTGGCCTTCCCAACGAGACAACCCGCGCCAGCCATGACAAGGGTTGGGCGCACTATCTCGGCCGGCTGACCTCAGCCGCCGCCGGCCGCGATCCCGGTCCCGACCGGGGTCCGAACGGCACACGGGGTGCGGCGTGATCCATCCTGCATGTAAATCCATTGTTCACCGCCACTCGGAATGGCGTTCCTGCGCCAGCATGCCAGTGATCCAATCAACAAAGGCGATGATTTCCGGATTGGCGCGATCCTCGCGGCGATAGAGCAGCCGGTGGGCGACAGCAGGAATGCCGAGCGGCCCGAAAGGCATGATCAATGCGCCTCGGCGCAGATGGTCACCCGCCTGCAAGGTCGATTCGAGAGCGAGGCCAAGCCCGTCTGCCGCGACAGCAAGCGCAAGATGGGCCCGGTCGAATTGCAGGCCGCGCGGATTGAGCGGCACCAGCCGCGCGTGCCTGGCCGACCACTGGTCCCAAGGCACCACACAACGCAGCGAGTGGATCAGCGGCACGCGGGCGATATCGGCAGGGCTCGTCAACCGATGCTCGGCGACGAAGCCTGCGCTCGCCAGCGGCACGATCAACTCCTCGACGAGCGGCACCGCCTCGCAGGATTCCGGCACCGGACGCGCATACTGAATATCGACCAGGATGCCGTCCTGGCCGAGCCGCGCCGGCTCGTGACTGGCGTAGAGCGCAATGTCGATCGCCGGGTGCTCGCGCAGGAACTGACCGAGCCGTGGCACCAGCCAAAGCGTCGCGAAGCTTGGCGAGGCGTGGATCGGCAGTCGGCGCACGCCGGCGCCGGAGGCGACGCGGCTGGTTGCGGTCACGAGCCGGGCGAAGCTCTCGCCTACCGATGCGCTGTAGGTCAGCGCCTCCTCCGTCGGGATGACGGTTCGCTTGACGCGCAGGAACAGCGGGCGCCCCAGCGTGCCTTCCAGCGCGCGCATCTGATGGCTGATCGCAGAAGGCGTCAGGTTCAACAGCCTGGCAGCACCGACAAAGCTGCCGGTTTCCATCACGGCGCGGAAGGTCAACAGCCACTGCAGGGGCGGCAACTCGCCAATCATTGACGAACATGGCTCATCGATTCAGGCATCCTTATTCGCTTTTGTTGCCCCATTTGCCCATGCTAGCACGCATAAATGAGGAATGCAGCTCATCAAAAGAAGCTGCTAGCGATCGGGAAGAGACGTCACCCGCCATCGTGGGGGGCGAAGACCGGCAGGCGGCGCAAGCCCCTGGTGGTCGCTGTATGCCGCCTGGTACGCGGCACAGCACTCGCTGTTTCCGTCGATTCCTCACTGGATGAGGCTGGCCCGATCGTCGATCGGCCGAAGGCGGAAGGCGCACCAACATGAACCTGCATCGCATGCTCCTGGAACGGAAGGCGGCCGGACGGCCGGTCACGGTCGCCATCATCGGCGCCGGAAAATTTGGAACGATGTTCCTCTCGCAAGCCCGCAACACCGACGGCATGCACATCGTCGGCGTCGCCGACCTCAACACCGCGCGCGCCCGCTCGCAGTTGCAGCTCGCCTGCTGGCCGCAGGAGCAGTATGCGGCCGCCTCGATCGAGGACGCGCTCAAGAATGGCGCGACGCATATCACCGACGATGGTGACAAGCTGGTCACCCATCCCGGAGTCGAGGTCGTCATCGAAGCGACGGGCGATCCCGGCGCCGGCATCCGTTTCGCGCTGAAAGCGATCGAGCACGGCAAGCACATCATCATGGTCAACGTCGAAGCCGACGCCGTCGCCGGCCCGATCCTGGCCCGCAAGGCGGCCGCGGCCGGCGTGGTCTATTCGCTCGCCTGGGGCGACCAGCCGGCGCTGATCGCCGACCATGTCGACTGGGCGCGCGCGGCGGGCTTCAAAGTGGTGTCGGCCGGCAAGGGCACGCGCTACCACCCGACCTACCACCAGTCGACCCCTGACACGGTCTGGGACATTCTCGACAAGTACATGAAGATCAAGGATCGCAACTCGATCAATCCGAAGATGTTCAACAGCTTCGTCGACGGCACCAAGTCGGGCATCGAGATGACCGCCGTCTGCAACGCGACCGGCCTTCATGCGCAGGCCGACGGCCTCTCCTTCCCGCCGGCGACACGTTTCGAGCATGCCGAGATATGCAAGCCGAAATCGGACGGCGGCGTTCTGGAGCGCAGTGGCGTTACCGAGGTCACGTCTTCCGTCTATCGCGACGGCACCGATGTCGCCAACAGCCTCGTCATGGGGACCTATGTCGTCTTCGAGAGCGACAGCGCCTATAGCGAGGAGTGCTTCCGCGAGTACAGCATGCTGCCGGACAAGACCGGCAAATATTCCTGCCTGTACCGGCCGATCCACATGATCGGACTGGAACTCGGCATCTCGGTCGCATCGGCCGCGCTGCGCAAGGAGCCGACGGGCGCGCCGATCATGTTCAACTCGGATGTCGTCGCCACCGCCAAGCGCGCGCTCAAGGCCGGCGAGATGCTCGACGGCGAAGGCGGCTTCTGCGTATGGGGCAAGCAGACGCCCGCCTCGGCTTCGCTCGATGAAGGTTATCTGCCGCTCGGGCTCGCCCACAACGTCAAGCTCAAGACCGACATCGCCGAAGGCCAGCGCCTGAAATGGAGCGACGTCGCCTACGACCCCGCCAATCTCGCCGTAAAAGTCCGGCGCGAGATGGAGGCGGCCTTCGCGCGCCCCAACACCCGCGTCGCCTGACCGACTTCATGACGGGGCGCCGTTGCGCCCCGCCATCGCCCCAGAGCCCGAACAACGGGCCGAACCACAACCGAGGAGGACTAACCATGACGACCAAGGGACGAAGCTATCTATCCCGCCGCGCCATGCTCGGCGGGCTCGCGACCGGCGCGGCGCTGATCGGCATGCCGGGCGTGCTCAGGGCCCAGAAGCTCAGTTGGATCGGCGCCAGCGCAGCCTCGCAGCACGATTTCATCGGCATCAGCCTCGATTTCTTCAGCAAGCGCGTCGCCGAACTGAGCAAGGGCCAGATCGAAATCACCGGCCACCACGGCGGCGCGCTCGGCGGCGAACGCGAGCATGTCGAGGCCGTCCTCCAGGGCGCGATCCAGATCGCAACGCCGGGCCAGGGTGTGGTCGCCGGCTGGTACCGCCCGGCAGAGGTCTGGACCCATCCCTATTTGTTCAAGGACGTCGCCCACAAGGATCGCGTGTGGGACACGATGCGCGCCGAATATCAGGATGACATCGCCAAGACCTCCAAGCTGCGGCCGCTCGGCGCGATCCCGCGCATGCCGCGCATGCTCTCCTGCAACCGGGTGGTGAAAGTGCCAGCCGACATGAAGGGGCTCAAAATCCGCGTGCCGGAAACCGCGCTCTGGCGCCGCACCTTCGAGCTGTTCGGCGCCTCGCCTACCCCGCTTCCCTTCCCCGAAGTTTTCCAGGCCCTGAAGTCGAGCGTGATCGACGGCCAGGAGAACCCGATGGGCCTGACCTACAATTCCGGCATCTTCGACGCCAACACCCATCTGTCGCTGACCGAGCACATGATGCAGGACAACTGCGTCGTCATGAGCGAACAGGCCTACCAGAAACTGAGCCCGGAGCTGCGCCAGGCCGTCGACCAGGCCGCGCGCGACATGGAAGCCGAGATGCGGCCGAAGGTGATCGGCGACGACGTTCGCATCCTGGAACTGATCAAGGCCAAGAAGATCGTGATCTCCGAGGTCGACAAGGCGGCCTTCACGGCGACCGTGAAGGGCCTGACCACCGAGTTTCCGGCCGGCAAGAAATGGGCCGACCGCATCGGCCAGATCGCCTGATGCGTTCAGACCCGCTGCGGACGCGCACCGCTTCGGTCCACGGCCGAGGCGGCGCGTGAGCGCGTCCGGGGCGGGCAATTGTTGTTTGACAGCGGAGCATCCCGCATGAAGGCGCTCATCGGCAGGCTATCGGACGGCATCACCGAGATCGCCAAGTTCGCGCTCGGGCTCTGCGTCGCGGCGATCGTGCTGATCACCCTCGCCGCCGTGTGGTGGCGCTATGTCATCAACGCACCGATTGCCTGGGTCGAGCAGGTCTCCAACATCCTGTTCATCTGGATCACCTTCATCGGCGCGGCGGTACTCTACCGGCAAAAGCTGCATATCGGCGTCGACATGTTCATCGGCATGCTCAAGGGACGCGCCCAGCAGGTGATGTTCTGGGTGATCGAACTCGCCAACCTGACCTTCATCATCGTGCTGTTCATCTACAGCCTGAAACTCTCGATCGACGTCCTGCCCAACACCTATGGCGCGCTCGATATCACCCCGGCCTTCTTCTATTTCTCGGCGCCGGTCTCCTGCGCGATGATGATGCTCTACTTCATCGAGAAGATCGTCGATCCCTCCAAGCGGCAGCCTGACGGCTTCGCGGGGGATTTCTGAGATGAGCACCGTTCTGATCGGCGGCTTCTTCCTGCTGCTCGCCCTGTCGGTGCCGATTGCCTTCGCGATGGGGCTCGCCACCATCGGCGCGATCTTGACCCATGGCTCGCTGCCGATGTCGATCCTGGCGCAGCGCACGCTGGTCGGCGCCGATTCCTACGCGCTGCTCGCAATCCCCTTCTTCATCCTGGCCGGAAACCTGATGAATGGCGGCGGCATCACCCACCAGATCATCAGCCTCGCCAACGCCATGGTCGGCCGGTTCCGCGGCGGTCTGGCGCTGACTTCGGTGACGGCGGCGATGATCTTCTCCGGCCTGTCGGGCTCGGCGGCGGCCGACGCCTCGGCGCTCGGCAAGGTGCTGATCCCGGCGATGAAGAAACAGGGCTATGGCGGCGGTTTCGCCGCAGCGCTAATGGCGTCGGCCTGCGTCAACGGACCGATCATCCCGCCCTCGATCCCGCTGGTCATCTACGGGCTATCCGCAGGAAAGGGCGTCTCCATCATCGCGCTGTTCCTCGGCGGCATCGTGCCGGGCGTCCTGCTTGCGCTGTCGCTGATGGTCGCGGCCTACTGGATTTCGGTGAAGCGCAACTACCCGGTCTCGGAAGCCGTGCCGATCCGGCAGATTCCGCGGCTCTTCCTGCCGGCAAGCTGGGCGCTCATGATGCCGGTGATCATCCTGATCGGCGTCACCGGCGGCATCGTCACGGTCACCGAAAGCGCCACCATCGCCGTGGTCTACGCCGCCTTCATCGGCTTCTTCGTCTACCGGGAGCTCAGCCTCAGGACGATCTGGCCGATCCTGATCCAGACCGCCCTCGATACCGCGCTGGTGATGTTCATCATCGCGCTGTCATCGGGTTTCGGCTGGCTGCTCGCGGTGTCGGGCACGCCGCGCGCGCTCGCGGTCTGGATCGGCTCCCTCTCCTCGGATCCGACGATCATCCTGATGATGATCAACGTCTTCCTGCTCATCATCGGCATCTTCATGGAGCCGCTGCCGGCGATGTTCATTCTGATCCCGGTGCTGGTGCCGGTGGTTCAGGCCGTCGGCATCGACCTCGTCCATTTCGGACTGGTGATGGTGTTCAACCTCTGCCTCGGGCTGATCACGCCACCGGTCGGCATCCTGCTCTACATCTGCGCCAACTTCGCCGGCGTGAAGCTGGAAGAGGAGAGCCGTGAACTCGGCCCCTTCCTGGGCGCCGGGGTCGCGGTGCTGATCATCATCTCGCTGTTTCCCGCGACGGTATTGTGGCTACCGAAACTGCTTGTGGGCTACGGCCAGTAGCGGCAGCGGCGGAGCCTTTGGAGGTGCTCGATAGAGCGCCTCCGCATTAGCGATCCGCCAGCTTGCACCCCGGCTGCGGCGCGATCTGGCCGAGCGCGCGGACCGTGACGAGTTCGTTCCCCTGCGTCCTGGCGATGAACATGTTCATCGTCGCATAGTGGTTCCGGTCGATCGTCACCGGCCCGGTCGGCGATGCGAAGACCAGCCCCGCCATCGCGTCGATGATGGCTTCCTTGTCGACCTTGCCGGCCTTCTCGATCGCTGCCTTGAGCGCGATCAGCGTGTTGTAGTGGGTCATGACATAGTTCGACACCAGGACGTCGGCGCCGGCCTCAGAGCGAACCTTGCCGACGAAGGCCTTGATGGCGGGATCGTCGCTGGTGGCGACCGAAGGCACCGCCGTATACATGTTCTGGCCTTTGCCGCGGAAAATGCCGAGATCGATTTCGGACAACCCGAGGAATGCGACCGTGGTTTCCCTGAACAACCCCTGCTCGTCGGCCTGCCGGATGAAATCGATGCCGTCGCCTTTCAGCGCGAACAGCAGCACCTTCGGTTTGACCGCCGCCACCTGCGCGATCAGCGGGGTGAAATCCGTCTCGGTGCCCAGCGTATATTGCGTGCCGACGACCTTGCCGCCGAGCTTCTCAATCAGCGGTTTTGCGATATCGAACATCTGGTGCGGCCAGACCCGGTCGGCGCCCAGCAGAAAATACGTATTGCCGAAGGTCTGGTTCATGTAGGGCAGTAATTGGCCCATGTCCTGGTTGGGCACGGTCGAGAACGAGAAGACATAACGGCTGCACTTGCCGCCTTCAAAATTGGTGGCGTAGAGCAGCGGTGTCTTCAGGTTCTCGGCGATTGGCACGATCGCATTCAGGTTCGCCGAGGTGACGGGGCCGACTACCGCGACAACGCCATCGGCGAGCAACTTGCGCATCGCGTCCTCGGCGGAGGGCGGCCTCGTCTTGTCGTCGGCGTAAATCACTTCAATCGGTCTGCCGAGAACACCTCCCGCCGCGTTGATCTCCTTGGCCGCGAGGTCGAGCCCGAGCTTGGCCTGCTGGCCGTAAAGCTCAACGCCGCCGGAAAACGGCAGCACCGCGCCGATGCGGATCGGTTCGGCGGCATCGGCGCCTGTTGAAGGGCTGAAGCCTACGCCACATACCAGCAGCGCGAGCGCCATGCGTTTGATCGACCGCAACGCCATACGCGTCCCCTCCGCAACCGAGAATCGGTTGCGGACGAGCCTACAAGGGATTTGTTAGGCGTGCAGCCGCACGAACTCAGGCGGCGGCGAGCGACCGGCGCGTGAATTCACTTGCTTTCAACCGGCTTACCAGCGCCGAAAGTTCCTCGACCTCTCCCGACGTCAGGTCGGTCAGCGGCGAGCGCACCGGGCCGGAATCGCGACCGATCACTTTCATCCCGGCCTTGATCATCGAGACCGCATACCCGCGCTTGCGGTTGCGGATCGCGAGCAGCGGCATGATGAAATCGCGCAAGCCCGCCTGGACGGTCTCGCGGTCGCGCCGCCGCACGGCCGCGTAGAATTTGGTCGAGAACTCAGGCACGAAGTTGAACACGGCGGAGGAATAGGTCGTGACGCCCATTTCGAGATAAGGCAGCGCGAAGGTTTCGGCCGTCGGCAATCCGCCGACATAGGTCAGCCGGTCCCCCATGCGCAGATAGATCCGCGTCATCTGTTCGATGTCGCCGACGCCGTCCTTGAACCCGACAAGGTTCGGGCAGCGTTCGCAAAGTCTTGCGATCGTGTCCTCGGTAAGGATGGCGTTGTCGCGGTTGTAGACGATGACGCCAAGGCTGGTCGCCTTGCACACCGCCTCGACATGATGAGCCAGCCCCGCCTGCTCGCTGAAAACCAGGTAAGGCGGCAGCAGCAGGATGCCGTCCGCACCGGCGTGCTCGACAGCGGCGGCAAGTTCCGTCGCCATCGCCGTGCCGTAACCGACGCCGGCCAGTACCGGCACGCGGCCGGCGGTCTGCTGCACGGCGGTTGCCACGACGTCGACCACTTCCGCCGGCGTCAGCGAGAAGAATTCGCCGGTGCCGCCGGCCGCGAACAGACCGGCCACCTCATAGCTGCACAGCCAGTCGAGATTGGAGCGATAGCGCGCGGCGTCGAATTTGTTGGCTGTGTCGAACGGCGTAACGGGAAACGACAGCAGCCCGTTGCCGATCGTCAGTGCCATTTCCTTCGGGGTCATTCTGCTCATCGCTGCGGTCCTCGCTGTGAAGACCTCAGGAGTAGACCGGGACAGATGCCGCCGCAGACCAATTGCTGGATCGAATGATCCATTGATTGGATGGTTCAGGCGCCGGCAAGATCGCGGGCGATCGCCGCGATCACCGGCAACAGCGGATTGTCGTTGTCGTCCCGCCAGACGAAGTAGAGTTCGGCCGCCCGCTGCTGGTCGTCCGCCAGCGGACGCAGGGCGACGCCCCTGAACTGCAGTTTCTCGGCCGCTTCCGGCACCAGGGCGACGCCGACGCCGGCTTGCACGATGGCCAGGATCGAATGGATCTGCGCGAGGTGCTGGACATAGACCGGCGCCAATGCTGCGCGCGAGAAAAGCTCCACCAGCAGGTCATGGAAGTAACGGGCTTCATAGGGAGCATATGTGATGAACGGTTCGGCCGCGAGATCCCTGAGATCAATCGTCGTCGCCCCGGCGAGCTTGTGCCCGGCCGGCACCGCCGCGATCATCCGTTCGGCCTTGACCCGGAAAAACTGCAGGCCGGTGCGCGGGATCGGCGGCCGCAACAGGCCGATATCGATTTCGCCGGCACCGAGACGCTTGAGCTGGTCGCCGCTGACCATTTCCTTGAGGATCAGTTCGACATCCGGCAATTGCTGACGGCAGGCCGCGACCAGCTCGGGGACATAGCTGTAGGAAGACGCGGCGGTGAAGCCGATATTGACCGAGCCGGCCTTGCCTTCCGCCACGCGCCTCGCCAACAAGGCCGCGCTTTCGGTGAGCTTCAGGATCAGCCGCGCCTCAGTCAGGAAGCTTTGTCCGGCCGGTGTCAGCCGGACCAGGCGATTGCCGCGCTGAAGCAGTTTTACACCCAGAATCCGTTCGAGAATCTGGATTTGCCGGCTCAGCGGTGGTTGCGTCATGTTCAGCCGGGCAGCGGCGCGGCCGAAATGCAGCTCCTCGGCCACGGCCACGAAGCAGCGGACCTGACTCAATTCGAACATCCCACTCCCTTTATCGTTTGCCGCATACCGGCTCCCAGTTCGCTAGCCTAGCGCATCCCTGCTATTTGATCCAAAATTGGTATCGGACCATCCTCATTCTAGTTCGCTATTGGATCGGTCATCGCCTATCGTGCCATCAGCGCGGCCAAAGACCGCGATGCGCGACGCCGCAGGCGCTTGCGCGAATTCGACCGGAGGAAAAACATGCTTCCACGTTTCGGGCGCCGCGCCGCCCTCGCCGCCGCCGCAGCCATCCTGCTCAGCCAACTGCCCGGCGTTGCATACGCCCAAAACTTCGACCGGCCGGTGCGCATCATCGTGCCGTTCGCGCCCGGCGGAACCTCCGACATCCTGGCGCGGCTGATCAGCCCGAAACTGTCGGCGGCGATCGGCCAGAGCGTGGTGATCGAGAACAAGCCCGGCGCGTCCGGCAATCTCGGCGCCGACACCGTCGCCAAGGCGACGCCTGACGGCACGACGTTGCTGCTGACGGATCTCGGATCGCTAACGACGGCGCCCAGCCTGTTTTCGAACCTGACCTATAGTCTCGAAAAGGACCTCGCCCCCGTCACGATGGTGATGTTCGGCCCCTATGTGCTGGCCGTGCATGAATCGATCCCGGTCAAGACGGCGGCGGAACTGATTGCCTATGCCAAGGCCAATCCCGGCAAACTCGCCGTCGCCAACTCCGGCGTCGGCGGCGCCAATCACATCACCGCCGTGGTGATGCAGAAGGAACTCGGCATCCAGTTCAAGCACGTACCTTACAAGGGCGGTGCTGCGGCCACCCGCGCCGTCGTTGCCGGCGAGAGCGGCGCCCTCATCAATGGCGCGTCGGCCACCCTTCCCTTCGTGAATAACAAGCAGTTGATCGGCCTCGCGGTCACCGGCGAGAACCGCGTCCCCTCCGCGCCGGACGTGCCGACGTTCAAGGAAGCCAAGCTGCCCGGCGGCGAGTTCGGCACCTGGCAAGGCATCGTCGTGGCCAGCGGTACGCCGCCGGCAGTGATTGCACGACTCAATGCCGAGATCGGCAAGATACTGGAGACACCCGAGATCAAGGCCAAGATCGCCGAACAGGGCGGCGAAGTCCGCGCCGGCAGCACGGATGCGATGGCGACCTGGCTGAAGGATTCAACAAAGCGTTGGGGCGACATCATTCGCGAAGCCGGCATCAAGGGCGAATGACGCGACCGATACTGGCCAAGCGAGGCTTGTGATGAACGCCCGCCGAACGGATTGGCAGGACCTGCTCTTCGGCCTGTTCCTGATCGCTGTCGCTGCAATCGCGCTGGCGGCGACGCGCACCTTGTCGGGCGGCAATGCCGCCGACATGGGGCCGGGCTACATGCCGCGCGCCATCGCCATCATGCTGCTGGGCTTCGGGCTCTGGTTCAGTGTCCGCGGGCTCCGCCGCCCCTTTGTCGGGATCGCGCCGGTCCGGCTGCAGCCCCTGCTCGCGATCACGGCATCCGTTGCCGTGTTCGCACTGACAGCAACGCGCTACGGCCTTGCGCTGTCGTCCTTTGCCGCAATCCTGATCGCTAGCCTGGCGACGCGGGAAGCGCGGCCGATCGAAACCCTGCTGTTCGCGCTGGGACTCTCGGCGGCCGCGGTGCTGCTCTTCGTCAAGGCGCTGGCCTTGCCGGTGCCGATCTGGCCTGGAGCGTGGTTCTGACATGGAGCTTTTCGACAATCTGCTGATGGGGCTCTCTACCGCCCTGCAGCTGAACAATCTGCTGTTCTGCCTGATCGGCGTCGTCATCGGCACCGCGATCGGCGTGCTGCCCGGCATCGGGCCGATCCCCGCGGTCGCGCTGCTGCTGCCGTTCACCTTCGGCCTGTCGCCACCGTCCGCCATGATCATGCTGGCCGGCATCTTCTACGGCGCGCAATATGGCGGCTCGACCACGGCCATCCTCGTCAACGTGCCCGGCGAAACGTCTTCGGTCGTCACCTGCCTCGACGGCCACGAGATGGCCAAACAGGGCAAGGCCGGGACCGCGCTCGCCATCGCCGCGATCTCGTCGTTCTTTGCCGGCACGGTAGCTACGGTCGTCATCGCCGTGCTCAGCCTGCCGCTGGCGGCGCTGGCGCTGAAATTCACTGCTGTCGAATATTTCAGCCTGCTCGTCCTCGGTTTGATCGCCGCCGTCGTGCTCGCGCACGGCTCCGTCGCCAAGTCGCTCGCGATGGTGCTGCTCGGCATCCTGCTCGGCCTCGTCGGCATCGACGTCAATTCTGGCGCGCCGCGGATGACCTTCGGGATCCCCGAGATCTCCGACGGACTCGACTTCGTGCCGGTCGCGATGGGGTTGTTCGGCCTTGGCGAGATCATCGCCAACCTCGAGCGCCCGGCGACGATGCGCGTCGTCAGCCAGTCGATCCGCAGCCTGATCCCGAGTGGCGCCGATCTTCGCGCCGCCTTCCCGGCGATGGTCCGCGGCACACTGCTGGGTTCCGTCCTCGGCGTGTTGCCGGGCGGCGGGGCGGCGCTGCCGCCGTTCTCATCCTATGCGTTGGAGAAAAAGCTCGCCCGTGATCCTTCCCGCTTCGGCAAGGGCGCGATCGAGGGCGTCGCGGGGCCTGAGGCCGCCAACAATGCCGGCGCGCAGACCAGCTTCATCCCGCTATTGACGCTCGGCATCCCCGCCAATGCCCTGATGGCGCTGATGATCGGCGCGCTGATGATGCAGGGCATCCAGCCCGGGCCGCAGATCATGCGCGAGCAACCCCAACTGGTCTGGGGCGTCATCGCCAGCATGTGGGTCGGCAATTTGATGCTGCTCGTGATCAACCTGCCCCTGATCGGCGTTTGGGTCTCGATGCTCAAAATTCCTTACCGGCTGCTGTTCCCGGCAATCGTGCTGTTCTGCTGCATCGGCACCTTCGGCATCGCGAACAATCTGTTCAACGTCTGGCTGATGCTCGGCTGCGCGGTGATCGGCTACTTCTTCATCAAGGTCGGCGTCGAGCCCGCGCCGCTGCTGCTCGGGCTCGTGCTCGGCCCGCAGCTTGAGGAAAATTTCCGGCGCGCGATGCTGCTGGCGGACGGCGATTTTTCGGTCTTCCTGCGCCGACCGATCAGCGCCACGCTGCTCGCCCTGGTCGCGGTGCTGTTCCTGCTGATGATATTCCCCGCGATCCGGCGCAGCCGCCAGGAGGCGCTGGCGGAGTGACCGCAACATCACTCATTTCTCGCCTCATTTCTTGCCTTGCGGATGGATCGTCTCGCCGCGCTTGAGCATCGCGACGAACGTCTCGACCTTCTTCTTCCGTCCGGATTCGGTTTTCATGTTGTGGGTCCGAAACGCCAGCGCGAAGCGGTTCTGCGCGCTGAGTTTCGCCAGCATGGCCTTTGCCTTGGGCTCGGCATCGATCGCGGCCTGCAGATCATCGGGGATCTTCATGTCCTTGCTGTTATAGGCGCGCGCCCAGCGTCCGTCGGACTTGGCCGCGTCGACTTCCTTTAAGCCGTGATCGGTCATCCGGCCTTCGTCGATCAGCCGCGCGACATTATCGACGTTGATCTGACTCCAGATGCTTTTCCTCGTGCGCGGCGTATAGCGCTGCATATAGCTCTTGTCGTCAAAACCCTTGCGCTGGCCATCGATCCATCCCCAGCACAGCACGACATCGATGGCCTGCTTGGGCGTGATCGATTTGAATCCTGAATCCACCTTGTGGATCTTGATCCAGATTTCGTCTTCCTTGTCGTGGTATCTGCCGAGCCATTTGTAGAAACTCACGGCGTCCTTGAATTCGCGGATCTTGTCGGGATTGATTTTGACGGGTGCCACCAGCGGACCTTTGATCGGAGAATCATTCGTAGTTGAACGCTTCTATCATCGCGCACATCTACCGGGCTTCAGGAGCGGCGCAGCGCGCGGCCGGCCTTACTTTCCCTCGTCGATGTCGTCCAAATTGCTCCAGCCAGCACTGGCGCCCGCCGTCGCCAACTTACACATCTCCCGGCATTTCCGGCATGCCGCGCCGCTTCTCGTTTGAATTGTCTGGGGAATCGGCCCTGGGCCGTCTTTCACCGTAGCCGGCGCCCGCCTGCCGGACACGAACACGTGAATAATATATCGCATACGATTTAATCGGACACGTTGACTTTCGAGGCTTTCGGGCCTTTATAGCGCGTACGCAAATAGATCGCATCCGATCTAACTCGCAAAGGGAGAAGGACCATGACAAATGCAAGCAAGACCGCGACCCCCGCCATGAAGCTCGAGGTCGTCGTTATCCCGGTTTCCGACGTCGATCGCGCCAAGGCGTTCTACGGCAGCCTCGGCTGGCGGCTCGATGCCGACTTCGCCGATGGCAAGGACTATCGCGTTATCCAGTTCACCCCGCCCGGCTCCGACGCTTCTGTCATCTTCGGCAAGAACGTCACCGCGGCGGCCCCCGGCTCCGCAAAGGGACTCTATCTGGTCGTCTCCGACATCGAAGCCGCGCGCAAGGAATTGCAGGGTCGCGGCGTCGACGTGAGCGAAGTGTTCCATGCCGCCGACGGCGTGTTCACCGCCAAACATGAACCCTTCCTGCTCGGGCGTGATCGCGCCAGCGGCCCGGATCCGGAGCGTCGCACCTACCAGTCGTATGCTTCCTTTAGCGATCCTGATGGCAATGGCTGGCTGTTCCAGGAAGTCACCGCCCGCGCCCCCGGACGCGTCGAAGGCGACACGAATTTCTCGTCGTCGGCCGAAATCGCCAGCGCGCTTCGCCGCGCGGCGGCAGCCCATGGCGAGCACGAGAAGCGGAACGGCGGCCAGCACGATGTGAACTGGCCGGACTGGTACGCCGAGTACATCGCCAAGGAACAGGCCGGCGAGCCGCTGCCGCTGTGAGCAGCTTTTATCCCACGCGGACCGGCCGGGTCTCGGCCCGGTCCACGCGGGCTCGTGAAATTCCTCAACCCAAGGAGAATCGATATGAGCAACCATCTGATGAAGGCGATGCGAGTTGTAGCGAGCGCGGCGTTGATCACGGCAAGCGTTTTGGCGCTGCCTGCGGCGCAGGCACAGCCGTCCGGCATCACGCGAACCGACCTGCAGCGGCATGATCTCAGCATTCCCGGACGCGAGGCCGTCCAGGTGCGCGTCGATTTCGCGCCGGGTGCGGCGTTCGGCAGGCATAGCCATCCCGGCGAAGAGATCGTCAATGTGCTGGAGGGCACGCTCGAATACGAAATCGAGGGCAAGCCACCGGTCACACTCAAGGCGGGCGATGTTCTGTTCATTCCGGCCGGTACCGTTCACGCGGCCAAGAATGTCGGCAGCGTCACCGGCAGCGAGCTCGCCACCTACATCGTCGAAAAGGGCAAGCCGCTTCTGACGTTGAAGAAGTGACGGCGACGGCTTCCCACGGGGATTACTGCGATGATCGACATAGCCCTCGCCCTGGCGGCAGGACTGCTGACGGCAGCAGCGCCGTGCATCCTGCCGCTGCTTCCGATCCTGCTCGGCACGTCGATCGGCCAGCACGGCCGGTTGCGGCCAATGTTCATCGTGGGCGGTTTCGTCATCGCCTTCTCCGGCTTCGCCTTGCTGTTCAGCGCGTTCCCAACGGTGTTGGGGCTGTCGCATGACAGCTTGCGCAAGATTTCCATCGTGCTGCTCGGCGGATTCGGCGTGCTGATGCTCTGGCCGCAACCCTATGAGTGGCTTGTGGCGCGGTTGAGCGGTCTCCTCGCGCACGCGGATGGCGCCGTGCGGGCTGCCGGACCGGGCAATTTCGGCGGCCTCGTTCTCGGCCTCTCGCTCGGCGTGTTGTGGACGCCCTGCGCCGGGCCGGTGCTCGGCTCCATACTCACGCTGATCGCGACGTCGGAAGACCTCGCACGCGCCAGCGTATTGCTCGTCACTTACGCAATCGGCGCGGCCCTCCCGATATTGCTGATCGCTTATGGCGGGCAATACGCCACCACCCAGATGCGCAGGCTCGTGCCCTACACGCCTGCCCTGCAGCGCAGCTTCGGCGCGGCAGTACTGCTCGTCGCGTTCGCTTTCTACACGCAATACGACACCATCATCACGGTGTGGCTCTCGGACTTCTACCCGAACCACCAAACAGGACTATGACCATGCGCAAGCTTCTCACCGTCATTGTGCTTCTGATCGTCGGCTTCCTCGTCGTCGTGCAGTTCAGCCCGTCGCTGACCCGCGGTGAGCAAACCACATCGAGCGAGCGCCGCACCGCGCCGGAATTCGCCGGAATTTCGGCCTGGCTGAATTCTCCGCCGCTGACGCTGGAAAGCCTGCGCGGCAAGGTCGTGCTGGTGCAGTTCTGGACCTATTCCTGCATCAACTGCGTGCGCACCCTGCCCTATGTGACGAAGTGGTACGACACCTACAAGGACAAGGGTTTCGTCGTGGTCGGCATGCACACGCCTGAATTCGCCTTCGAGAGGGAGACGGCGAATGTCGAGACCGCCACCAAGCGCTTCGGTATCAAATACCCGGTTGCTCAGGACAATCAGTACCGCACCTGGCGCGCCTTCGGTAATCAGTATTGGCCGGCCGGATATCTGATCGACAGGTCCGGCACCATCGTCGCGACGCAGTTCGGCGAAGGCGGCTACCAGCAGATGGAGAACACGATCGCCCGCCTCGTCGGCGAAGCCAAGCCGGCGGCGCAGGCAAGCGATCCGGATCTCGCCGGCATCGAAACGCCCGAAGTCTATCTCGGGTCGGAGAAGAACGACGGCGCCATCGTGGGCTCGCAGGATGCCGCAGCCGGAGAGCGATCCTACGCGCTGCCGGACAGCGTGCCGCAAGGTCGCTTCGCGCTCGGTGGCGGTTGGAAGCTGGTTGGCGACAGCGCCACCGCCTCGGCAGACGGTAGCGAGATCGTGCTCCGCTTCAACGCGCCCAAGGTCAATCTGGTCGCGGGCAGCGCATCGCCGCAAGCGGTCTCCATCACCGTGGACGGCACGCCGCAGCCGCCGGTCACCATCGATGGAAGCCGGCTTTATCCTCTCTACAGCGGCAGCAGCGGCGAGCATGTGTTGCGCCTGAAAGTGCCCAAGGCCGGCCTGAGCGCTTACACCTTCACGTTCGGCTGATCGACAAGGCTTGATTGGCAAGTCTTCCTAGACAAGGGTCGGCCGCGCGCCGCTGGCGCATGCCTGTTCGACACAACGGCTGGCGCGGAGGATTTTTTCCTCGCTGAACATCGGCCCCACGATCTGCAGGCCGATCGGCAAGCCTTCGACAAAACCACACGGCACCGAGGCCGCGGGCTGGCGGGTGAGATTGAACGGCCACGTCAATGGCGTCCAATCGAACCACTGGGGAAAGCGTGCCGAATCGGGCGTGTCGATGCCGGCGGCGAAGGCGGTGATGGGAATGGTCGGCGTCAGCAAGAGATCGTAGTGCTGATGGAAGTGATGCATCTGCTGGCTGAGCGTGCGCATGTCGGCATAGGCCGCCTGCAATTCGCTCGCCGAAATATCCTGGGCGGCGATGACCAGCCGCAGCAGACCCGGATCGAGCGCCGCCAGTTGCGCGCCGTCGAAATCGCGTACCACAGCGGCATGCGATGCGCCCCAGATCACTTCCAGTGCAGGCTGCGCAGCTGACAGATCCAGATCAATGCTCTTCACGTCGGCGCCGGCCTTCACCAGTGCGTCGATGGCCGGCTGCATGCCGGCGACGACTGCAGGCTCGGTGACCGGGAAGCCGAGATCGGGCGACCATGCGATTGTCATTCCCGCCAGCCCCTGGTCGAGGCCATCGAGATAGTCGATGCCGCGATAGGGAATGGCGAAGGAATCCCGCGCATCGGGGCGCGTCAGCACGTTCAGCAGCAGCGCGCTGTCGGCGACGTCGCGCGACAGGCCGCCATAGACCGCGAGCGTTCCCATCGGCCCCAGCAAATTCGGCACCACGCCGTAGCTCGGCTTCAATCCGAACACACCGCTGAATGCGGCGGGGATGCGGATCGAGCCGCCGCCATCGCCGCCGGTGGCCAGCGGCACGACGCCCGCCGCAACCAGGGCGGCCGAGCCGCCGCTGGAGCCGCCGGGCGTGCGGGAAGTATCCCAGGGGTTGCGCGTGATGCCGGTCAGCGGGCCGTGCGTAATCCCCTTCCAGCCGAATTCCGGAGTCGTTGTCTTGCAGAAGAACACCGCGCCGGCCTCACGCAGCCGCGCGACACCCGGCGTATCCTCCGTGCTCGGCGCCGTTGCCGTCGAGTGCGAGCCGATGCGCATCGGCCACCCCTTGACATGTCCGGTGTCCTTGATCGCGACCGGCACGCCGTCGAGTGGCCCCATGGGCTCACCGCGACGCCAGCGCTCCGCCGACACCGCAGCTAATCGTCTCCCCTGCGGCTCATCCAGCAGGCAGGTCGCATTGAGAGCCGGATTGACCGCATGCAGTCGCGCCAGCGTCGCTTCTAACACATCGACCGGCGACAGGTCGCCCTTGGCGAAGCGCCGGGTCATCTCGCGGGCGGAAAGCCAGTTCATATCGTCGGACATCGCGCGGGCTACTCGGCGGCTTCACGCGCGGGGACGCTCGGCTCGATATCGCATTGCAGGATATCGGTGAAGCGGTTGAAGGCGCCACACAGGGCGATGCGCCAGGTCAGTTCGACAATCTGGGCTTCGGAGAAATGTTCGCGAAGGCGGGTAAAGATTTCGTCGCGGGTCTTGCTCCAGTTATTGTTCACCGCAACGGAATATTCGACCACGAGCTTGTCGACGTCATCGAGTTCCGGATGGTCCTTGTAGTCGAGCAGCCGTTCGGCGCCCGCTTCCGATACGCCCTGGATCGCCAGTTTCGGCGCGTGGTGCGAAACGCAATAGTCGCACTTGTTCAACAGGGACACCGCGACCAGCGCGATCTCCAGATGCCGTTTCGACAAGGTGCCGCTCTCGGCGAGATCAACCAGCAGCGACCACGTATGCTTGAAGATCGGCGGCCGGTGCGCCATCACACCCGCCTGGTTCTCGAACGCGCCATACGTCGTCATCTTGTCCCACAGCGGCTGCAACTCAGCCGGGAGATCGTTCTTGGTCTTGATCGACACGCGTGACATGGATTTATCCTTGGCCGAGGATGAGAATTGCGGTGATGTTGCCACAGACAGACAGATTTGGCGCGGCCTGCCTGGAATAGCAGGTCTGTCCGTGGTGAGTATTGTCAAACATGACTCCACCCATGCGTCGTCCCGGCGAACGCCGGGACCCATACCGCGTGATCTCTCGATGAAGACTCAGGTAGCAGAGACCTTTCGCAAAACTTCTGCCTGTGGTTATGGGTCCCCCGATGCGCAATTGCGCATCTGAGCTCAAGGCCGGGACGACGGCGGTGTTTGTTGTTACACCACGGATCAAACACAGGTCCGCGTTCTCGCGGCCTGATATGCCCGAGCTTTGCCAGATTTCCTTGCCCTCTCCAATCCGAGGGCGCAGGGAAGACCGGGTGCGCGCTGCACCCACGGTCTCGTGTGTAATTGTGCAACAAGAGTGCGCACACGAGCATACAGGTCCAGCGGAGAGCATCCGGCCTTCCCTGCGCATTGGCTTTACGGCTTACTTCGTGCTCTCCTCGGTCGGGCCGAGCTCGTTGACACCGTCATCAGTGAGAAGCCTGAGCTTTCCACCAACTTGACGCCAGCATCGGGGCGTCGGGACCGCACGACTTCACCGTACGCTTCAGAGCGCTCGTCAGGCGCAACTGTTGCGTCCATCGCAACCCGTCCAACGTCCGTGACGACGGCCGACGCCCTCTGAGTGGGACGGGATGGCGAGAAATATGCCCCTGATTTGCCCTTCTGGAAACGCGAAATATTTTTTATTTCGGGGCTTGAAAGATTTGCCCGACGGGTTGTTTTGTCGCACCCTGCGACCCAACTTTCGGCATTGCGAGTGCGACGGGTCGCGCGAATGCTCGCCCGATGAAAGCTCCGCGACGCAATCCATCGCGCCGCTCGCGAGGTTCACGCGCGCCATCGTGTGCGCTACAACAGCTCATGACGATCCGTCCCATCGTCCGCTATCCCGACCCGCGCCTCGCGCTCACCGCGCAGCGAGTGACCGCGTTCGATGGCGCGCTGCGCGAGCTGGCGACGGACCTGCTGGAAACCATGCACGCCGCCCCCGGCATCGGCATCACCGCGCCGCATATCGGCGTCTTGCTTCGCGTCGTCGTGCTCGATCTCGACCCGGTCGATGGCGCGCGGACCTATGTCAATCCGGAGATCATCTGGGCCTCGCCCGAGATGATCATGCACCAGGAAGGCAGCGTCTCGATGCCCGGCGTCAACGATGACATCGAGCGCCACGCGCGGTTGCGGATCAGCTATCACGACATCGACGGCCATGCCCGAACCGAGGAATCGCAAGGCCTCCGCGCGGTCTGCCATCAGCATGAGATCGATCAGCTCAACGGGATTTTCTGGATCAGGCGGCTGTCCCGGCTGAAGCGCGAGCGGCTGATCAAGCGGTTCGAGAAGGTGTCGCGGGGTTGAGGAGCGATCAGTCGCCGGCCGCAATGACAGAACGTATTGCGCCGACCGATCTGGATTAATTGAAATTTGTACCAATATCCCTATGTCCACATGTAACGAGGTGCCTGCAGTGAAAATGGTGGTCTTGGGAGCAACGGGAACGACCGGCGGGCTCGTCGTGGACGAGGCGCTGGCGACCGGGCATGACGTGACCGCCTTTGTCCGCAACGCCCGGGCGGTCACGCCGCGTCAACGGCTCACGGTCGTCAGCGGCTCGATCGAGGACGAGGCCGCCATGCGCGAGGCCTTCGTGGGAGCCGATGCTGTCATCTCCTGCCTCGGCGCCCGCGTTACGGTCGGGACCCTGCTCCGGGGAACCGATTTTCAACGGCGAATGCTGCCCAAGGTTATTTCGGCGATCAATCAGGCGGGAGTGAAGCGCTTCGTCCTGATGTCCTCCTTCGGTGTTGGCGAAACGGCGGCGAAGGCGTCGCTGCTTCCCAGGATTCTGTTCTACTACTTCATCGCCAAGAGGCTGTTCGACGACAAATCCATTGCCGAGCAGGCGCTCTCCCGTTGCGAAGCGAACTGGACCGCGGTCTATCCAGTGAGCCTGAGGAAGGGACCGCCCGATCCCGCCTGGGATCTCGTGGCACTGAACAAGGTGCGCAATGTTCCGGGTCTTCCCAAACTGGCCTTCGCCACCGTCGCGAAAGTGCTGGTCGCTTTGGCCTCCGACCAAACCCAGGCCGGTCAGAAACTGCTGCAGACCGTGCCGGGCGGATGGCGCTGACAGGCTGGCGCGTCGCTGGCTTGCTGCGCCGATCTGCATTGCGGATTGCGGTGACACGGCGCTTTTCTCGTTGCGATACGCCGCCATCCAATCAGGCAGACTGCGGAACGCGCGCGATGACCTTGATCTCGAAATCGAAGCCGGCCAGCCAGTTCACGCCCACCGCGGTCCAGTTCGGGTAAGGCGCCTCGCCGATCGCCTTCAGCCTGATGGGGCCGATCGTCTCCCACTGCTTGGCCGGGTCGGTGTGAAAGGTGGTGACATCAACGACGTCGTCGAAGGTGCAACCGGCGGCCTTCAGCACGGCGGCGAGATTGTCGAAGGCAAGCTGGACCTGCTTTGCGAAGTCAGGCTCCGGCGAGCCGTCATCGCGGCTGCCGACCTGGCCGGAGACGAACAGCAGATCGCCGGAGCGGATCGCCGCCGAGTAGCGGTTGATTTCGTACAGCGCCTGCCGGCCGGCAGGGAAAATCGCGTCGCGTTTTGACATTGTTTCACTCCGTTTGAACGAGGCAAGACCCGGCCGCAACGGTCGCGGCCGGCGGGAGCATTGATATACGCCCCGCATGCCGCTATATCTGTTCATACGCGCCGTATGTCAATGGCATACGCTGCGTATGTTTTTTGATCGGAGTTGGCTTTGGTCGCAAAGCGGCGGGCGCAGATGGTGGAGAAGACCCGGGTCAAGCTCATCAGGGCCGCCCGCAAGGCGTTTGCGGCGGAGGGCTATGCCGCGGCGTCGATGGACGATCTGACCGCCAAGGCCGGCCTGACGCGCGGCGCGCTCTACCACAATTTCGGCGACAAGAAGGGCCTGCTGCAGGCGGTGATCGACCAGATCGACGCGGAAATGGTGGCGCGGATGCGCGCCGTCCAGGACCGGGCCAAGACCGCGTGGCTCGGATTTCTCGACGCCAACATCGCCTTTATCGAGATGGCGCTGGAGCCGGAGATCCAGCGCATCATGCTGCTGGACGGGCCGGCCGTGCTCGGCGATCCCTCGCGATGGCCGAACCAGAACGAGTGCCTGCGCACCACGACGCAAACCATCCAGGCGCTGATCGATGCGAAAACCGTCAGGCCGGTGGATGCGGAAGCGGCCGCCCGGCTGCTCAATGGCGCCGCGCTCAGCGCCGCGCTGTGGATTGCCGCGGCTGACGATCCCCGCGCCGTTCTTGCCAAGGCAGTCGCGGCGTTCCGGCATCTTGCGGTCGGATTGCTGCAAATCGAGCAATGACGTCGCAATAGTCACAGCAACTTCACCGCTGCGCCAGGCGCTTCTCATAACGCCAAATTTCTAGATCGAACGGGCCGTCAACGGTATCGAGGCGGTTGACCATCGTCCGGGCGAGATACCATCCGCTCTTCTCGTAGAATTTTGCGGCGCGCGAATTGCCGATCGCACAGGCGAGCCAGGCCGTCTCGACGCCGCGCTGCGACATCTGTACCTCAGCATCCGCGATCAGCGTGGCCGCGACACCCGTGCCGCGCGATGCCGATGTGACGTAGAACTGGTTGAGTTCATCGCCCTTCAGCATCGCAAAGCCCAATGGCGCGCCCAGCGGGCCGACCACCCGCACATCGGCAAGCGCGGCGGACATCCGTTCGGCAAAATCTTCAAACGTGCGCGCACGCGCCAGCGCCGGCGGCAGGATCGCGGCGTGGGCATCCTGCCAGCCGTCATACCACAGGCGTGTCAGCACGCTGGTTTCGGAGGGGTCGGCGGGTCTTGGCTTCATCGCGTCAACATTATCCTCAGTCATATCGGTTGGAAACCTCATCAATCCGACGGCGAAGTTGACACCGCCGGCGACAAAAGCAATACTTCGCTACATGGTGAAGTATCAAGCATCCCGTATGGACCGCACGTTTTCCGCGCTCGCCGATCCTACCCGGCGGGCCGTCCTGCTACGGCTGAAGGAAAAACCCGGGCTTTCGGTGAGCGAACTCGCCCGGCCGTTTTCGCTGAAACTGCCTGGAATGATGAAGCATCTGGATGTGCTGTCCGATGCGGGATTGATCAAGCGCACCAAAACCGGTCGCACCGTGTCGGTCCATCTTTCGGTCCGGCCGATGCGGGAGGCCATGGAGTGGCTCAAACGGTATGAGCGGCTCTGGACGGTCAGCCTCGATCGCCTTGTTGCGCTCGTGGAAGAGGATGGCGAGCGATGACGTGGAGCCTGCCGAGCGTGACCATCGTGCGCAGAATCAAGGCCCCGCCCGCCAGGGTGTGGGCGGCGATCACGCAGCCCAAACTGATGATGCAGTGGTGGGGTCCTGATGCCGGGCCGACACTGCGCGCCGAGGCGGACGTGCGGCCGGGAGGCCGCTTCAGCGTCGTCTTCCGGTTGCTGAACGGCGAGGAGCACAATCCCACCGGAATTTATCAGGAGGTGATTCCCGAAAGGAAGCTGGTGTTCACCTGGGACTTGCCGGGAACGAAGGCACGCGAGTCGCTGGTCACGTTTCTGCTTGAGCCTGACGACGGCGGCACCAGGCTGACATTGCGACACGAGCATCTTCCCGACGATGAGGCGCGCAAGAGTCACGAGCAGGGCTGGAGCGGCCTGCTCGACAAACTACCCGTCTTTCTCGAGGTTTTTTCTGGAGAAGCCGAATGAGCGACCTGATCCTCACCACCTTCGATTGGGTTCCCGAACCGCCGCGCGGCTATGTGCGCGACATCCGCGAGCGTTGGGCGCTGGAAGAGGCCGGCCTGCCCTACCGGGTCGAGAGCGTGCCGTTTCGCGATCGGAGCGCCGAACATTTCGCCCACCAGCCGTTCGGCCAAGTGCCGTGGTTGACCGATGGCGACATCTCGATCTTCGAGAGCGGCGCGATGCTGCTGCATCTCGGCGAGCGCAGCGACGCGCTGATGCCCAGTGATCCGCGCGCTCGCAGCGATACGAAGCAATGGCTGTTCGCCGCGCTCAACTCCGTCGAGATGGCCAGGCTGCCCTGGTCCCTGCTCATCTTTTCCGGCAACACCGGCGACACGCCGGCCTTGAAACTCTTTGACGGGTTCCTCCATCAGCACCGGCTCAAACACATGGAGGCCGTGCTGGCAGGACGCGAATGGCTCGCCGGGACATTTTCCGTCGCCGACATCCTCATGGTGGATGTGCTGCGCCTCGTCGCCCGGTTCGACGGCCTCGCAAAATATCCCGCCTGTCACGACTATGTCGCGCGCGCCACGGCCCGACCGTCTTTCGTGAAGGCACACGCAGACCAGTTGGCGCATTTTGCTGCGGCAGATGCAGCTTGAGATTTCTTCACCGCGTTTTCGAACCTCGTCGGCACCCAAGCGACGCCGTGTGACGTCAGTCACAGCGACGCGCGGCGTCCTGCGGCATTGATCTGCCCATCGACGGCGGAATGGTCCGCCCGACCTGACAAGGAGTGGACGACAATGCAGAACATGGAACAGAAGACCTCGGAAATCCGCGAATTGACCGATGCAGAGCTCGAGGCGATCAGCGGCGGCAACATCTTCGGCGACATCGGGCGCTGGATCGTTCGCCGTTTGAAAGGAGACGGCGACCTTCGCCGTGCGACCGACCGCCCGAACTGATTCATCTTCCAGACTGCCCCCGCGGCGCAAGAAGCGTTCGCGGGGGTCAGTCTGTGGGTTTGTGCTGACGCTGGCGCATCCGGCAGCGATCCGCTGAAGATAATCACGCCGAGGAGCCCACTGCCCCAGCCCGCGGTTGTTCGTTCCATGTGTGCGATCATCCTGCCGCCGGCTCATAGCCGTATGCTTCGCCCTTGCGAACGACGCGGCCAATGCCCGGCCAGCCAAGATGCGCGCCGGCGATCCACGTCCCGGTCTCAGCCGCCTCATGGAGAACCATTTGGCGGGTTGCGCGTGCAGCCGGCTGGTCGTCGTCATAGCCCCAACTGAAATCGGGATTGCCAAACTGCAGCGCCGGGACATGAATGATGTCCCCGAAAAACAGAAAACGGTCTTCGTTCGTATCAAACGCGTAGCCGGTATGACCGGGAGCATGACCGGGCAATGCGACCGCGCTCAATCGCTCGGCCACCCGATCGCCATCCCGGATGGATTTCAGCAGGGGCCGGAACCGCGCAAGGTGCGCCTCGGCGAAAAAGCTCTCCACAGCCGCCTCGGAAATGACGATCGTCTTCAGGTTGGGAAACAGCACCCGGCCGTCCGCGGTCAACAGCCCGTGCAAGTGATCCTGGTGGGTGTGCGTCAACGCCAGAACCGTGATCGAAGCCGGCTCGATCCCGGCATCCGCCATGGTCTGCTCGAGACGCCCCACTGTCGGGTTCCAGCCACCTCCTCCGCTGTCGATCAGAACGCCGTCGACATCAGGACCTGCGAGGGCGAAGCAATTGACCGATAAGCGAAGCGTCCCCGCCCGCCCGGTCTGTGGCACGGGGTTATCCCGCGCGTCTCGCAAAAGGGACGCAGGCATATCGAGGTAGCCGTCCGATAGCGACCAGACGCGCCACCCTCCCGACGTGCCGCTGAGGACGTTGCGACTGCAGGACTTCACGATCATGAGGCCACCTCTTCGTTCCGGTTACGCCTTCCGCCTTCGCTCTGCGAGCCACGTCGGACAAGTCGGCTAATCCATCCTACGAGTTCTCTCTCCGTCATTCCGGGGCGATGCGCAGCATCGAGCCCGGAATCCATTCATCTACAGAGTATGTGGCCTAATGGATTCCGGGCTCGCGCCCGGCTTATCCAGCCTACGAACCCTACTGATTGATCTCGGGCTCGACCAACTTCGCCAGGTTTCGCAGCGACTCCTGCCAACCGAGATAGCAAGCCTCGACTGGAATGACGTCCGGCACACCGGCCTGCTCGATATTCACCTCGGTGCCGACCAACACCTTCTTCAGCGTCACGGTCACCTGCATCTCGCCGGGCAAGCCCGGATCATCGAATGTATTGGTGTAGCGCAGACGTTCGCCCGGAACGAGCTCGTCATATTTGCCGCCGAACGAGTGGCTTTTTTCCGTCGTGAAGTTCCGGAAGGACATCTTGAACGTACCGCCGACCTTCGGCTCTTGATGGTGCACGGTGCAGGCAAAGCCGTTCGGCGGAAGCCATTTCGCAAGCGCATCCGCTTCGAGGAACGCGCGATAGACTTTTTGCGGGCTGGTTGTCAGGACACGGTGCAAACGGATGGTGCTGGGCATGCTGATGGACCTCTTGGATTGCGGGTTGGTGCCCCGAGGACGAATGAGCCTTGATCGGGCCGACATGGTGTCTGGGATTTTTTAAAGATAACCTCACGCCTGTTCCGCCGAATGGCCCGTAGGGCGGGGTTAGCCGCCGGGTCGCGCGAATGCGCGCCCGATGATAAACTTAGCGTAACCCGCCGCTTCGTCGCGGTGAAACAATACGGTGGCACGGGGCCGCATTCTCGCGGCACGACATGCCCGAGCTATTGCTTTGGTTTCGCCCTCGAAAGACAGAGGGCGCAGGGAATGCCGGATGCGCGCTGCACCCGCGGTCTCATGTGCGATTGTGCATAAGAATGCTGCACATGAGCATACAGGGCAGCGGAGAACATCCGACATTCCCTGCGCAATGGCTTTACGGCTTATAACGCGCTCTCCCCGGTGAGACGGCCTCTATTGCCACCGTCGCCCCTCGGAAGCGTTGGCTCCCGAAAGACTTGACGCCGTTACGGGCGCCAGGACCACACGCTTTCGCCGTACGCATCAGCCGCGACCGTCAATCGCAACATCAGCGTCCACCGCAACCCGTCCCTCGTCGTGACGACGGCCGACGCCCCTCTGAGTGGGACGGGATGGGTAAAGATGTGCTCCTGATTTGGGGTCGATGGAAACAAGAATATTTTTGTTTTTCGGAATTTTTGTACTTGACATGATTTCCGATAATCATAAGTGATTTGCCCGTCGGGTTGTTTTGTCGCAGGTGGAACGACAACTTCGTTATTGCGTGAGAGGCGCGGCAGTCCAAAGCGGCGCGAGCGATCGATGGATTGCTTCCACCTTGGCTCGCGAGCTACCGCGGACAACTCCCCTTATTAACTCGACTCCGAATGTCATAAATGCTACCTTTACGTGTATTCTTTCGGGTTACCAGATTCTTCGGCATATTCGGCCGTGAAGTTCATCCGAGGCAAAGTGATTTTTAGCTTGGATAAGGGAGCACACCATGACGGATTGGTTATTCGAGGCACCCGGTGGCGTAACCGACTTCAGAAATCCGAGAAATTGGCATAATGCCATGGCAGAGGAAGCTCGTGGCATTGTCCGTCAACTCGTTGCGGACATTGTCAAGAAAAACCCAGGCGACGTGACAGACGACGAGATCGCCGAACACGCCCCCACGCTCGGCTACATCGATCCTGCGACGACCCCACCGAGTTCTCCCGGGCAGACAGTCAATATCGCTTCCTGGCCAGCATTTCCACGCGCCGTGACAAGACGAAAACCCTGGCTCGATTTCAAACCAGTGACGGGCGACAATGACGGCACGCGCCGAGCGGCGGAGCATCTGGGTGATGAGGATCACAGGCCGGGGGTATTTGTCGACCAAAATGACTGCGTGCTCCATTTGCCGGTTCGCCATCGTCAGGACGAATATCTCGAATGGGTTGGCCGCAGGAACACCGATGGAAAGCTGTCAAAAGCCATATTTGTAGCCGAGGGTTACGACTATTACTCAGAGTTGTTCGAACACGACGAAGGCAGAGCGTTGGAGTTGTATCGCGACTTCACCGAGGACTCGACAATTAGGGTAGATGATTTGCGTGCGCGGCACGGCATCTACCGAAGATTGCCCAATGGATCCCGCCTAACCGTCGCTGAACCCGGCAGCTTCAACCCGCGCAATCGCTTCAATATCAATCCGGGCATCGTACATCTCTCTCATCGAGCGAACTCGCTTGGCGCAGAAGTCAATCTGGCCGGGGTTTCCGGCATTCTTCGCTTGAAGGCCGACGGAACCATCCTTGACGGAACCAATCCCGAGGAACTGCTCTGCTGCTGCGAGGGCGGAAATCCGAATAGAAATAGCGACCCACTCATTTCGCAACAGGCCTATGGGCTGGTGCGCAACAACAAGCGCTACACGCTTGCAAATCCAGTCGGGCTCTATATCGCATCGATAAACCACCAACGCGTTCAGACCCGGGGCGGCGAAGATCTTACGCCGGATTGGTGGACAGTGGTACGCGGAAACGGCCTCGACAAGCCGAGCACCAGCCGTGTGCTTCGCCTGGAACTTGCGCCTCCCAAAAACTCAAAACTTACGCTTGAGGACCTTGAAGTTGACGGAGAACCGGTTCGCTTCGTTGGTCAACTCGCTGACTTGCTACAAGTGCACCTCTTCGTAACCGTCTGGGATCGGGAGCACGGAAGCGAGAACCCCAGCCTGCCATGTACCGGCACTTGCTGCCGCCGGCACGGCACCCAGCAATTGGTGATAACGAACGATACCTGCGCACCTGATTTTGACCTCGCCTTCCCTGGCTTGATCAAGGACCCCGCTGCAATCGTCGCGTCAACGCACAACCTGGCTGCCGTCGCCGCAACCGCGCCGCTAGATAAGGGCCGTTAAGGGGTGGAACTCGATCTACGTGAAATCCAAGGAAACGTCCTCGCTGGTTTTAATACCAATATGCAAGTCCTGATCGGACTTTCAGTCGATGCCGGCCGAGCTAGCGATGCTGCCGCTTGGCTGGCAGGGTTGGCGCCGTCGATTACGTCGATGGCGGATATCCGCGAGGAGCGCGGGATCATGAAGGCTCAACTCACCGGGGGGACCGGCGAGCGTGTCTGGCTAGGTATCGGCATTGGCTCCGATTTTCTCGCCCAAATCCGGGAAGATCTGTTTTTTTTCGATGCAGGCTTCACACTTGGGTTTCGCAAACGCGCTCGTCCGGTTCTGGGTGATCGCACGGACCAAAATGCCTGGCGGGTTGGTAGTCCCGATAACCCGCTCGACGTGCTGCTGATCTTCGGGTCGAACAATGAGGGTGCCGCTGATGGGCGCGCCGATGAACTCCTCGCCCAGGCCGCAGCGGCCGGGCTTCGCAATTCGTATCGGGAGACTGCGCGGAGGATCGACGACCTTGAGCATTTCGGCTTTCGGGACGGCGTATCGCAACCGCTGGTCAGAGGCATAGATACTGGCGGTGTCATCGATGCAGGCAACTTCGTGTTTGGCTATGCACGCAAGGCGGGCGAGAATCCTTATCTCCCAGGCGGTGACCCCAAGGGGTATCTGCGCAACGGTTCATTTTTAGTGTTTCGCCGGTTGGCGCAGGACGTGGGGGCCTTTCGTGACTTCTGCCATCGAAAAGCTAAAGCACTTGCGCAACATTTTCCTGGTTTGACTGCGGCCCATCTTGAGGCTTTGATCGTTGGCCGCTGGCCGAAGGGCGCGCTCACGCTGATCGGCGTCACCACCGATCCGGGCCAACGTCCGAACGACAACGCCTTTGATTTTCCGAGCGACCCATTATGGGCAGAATGCCCGCTGGGCGCTCACATCCGCAAGGTGAATCCTCGATCCGGCCCCAAGGACGTCGTCGATGTGTTGCGCATCCTTCGCCGCGGCATTCCGTTCGGACCGCCATTTGATAGCGACCCGCCCGCTGAACGTGGTCTGGCGTTCATATCTTACCAGACCTCCATTCAGGAGCAGTTGGAATTTCTGACCTCAGCGTGGATGAACAGTCCAGCCGCGCCGGCGGGAAGTGCGGGTCACGACCTTCTGGTTGGTCGCAATAATGGTCCGAGGAGTATGCCTATTGCTTTCCCTTCGGGAACGGTCGAACTTTCAGACGACGGACAACAGTGGATCACACCGACCGGCGGTGGCTATTTGTTCGCGCCAGGGAAAACGACCCTTGGCCGGTTGACCGAGCCGGTAGCTGCCGGCGTTGGATGGCGGGCGAGCAAGCTGCTATCCAAAGCTTCAATTTTCGTCAATAGCACGCTCGGAATCGGCGGCTTGAAGCCGTAACCCGCCGCACCACTAGGCTGTCACGGTGAAGCAATGCGGTGGATTACGCCTTCGGCTAATAATCCACCCTAAGAGCTGCCGATCGGCAGAGCGTCGCGCGCAGATGTTGTCCAGGATGCCCTTTGGCACCGGCGCAGCCGGCGCGAAGCGTCCTGGACAGCATCGAGCACGGCGCTACTCTTTCGAAATAAAGGGAGACCGCCCACTTGACCGAGGGTAGGAGGTCCTACGCGCTTCGGACAACAAATCATCGGGGGAAGACAAGCGGCGGGGTGAGGCGCGGGCCGCGCCTAACCGGGAGCGTTCAGCGGCACCAAGATAACAAACGTCGTGCCTCGTCCAGGACCGGACTCGAGCTTTATGGTACCGCGAAATCGCTGCACCACGATGTTGTGCACGATATGAAGGCCCAGCCCGGTCCCTCCCTGATTACGGTTGGTGGTAAAAAACGGGTCGAATGCGAGACGCCGCACTTCGTCGGACATTCCTTTTCCGTTATCGCTGAAGACGATTTCCACCTGGTCCGCCTCGCGCCGCGCGCTGATCCTGATGAATCCGCGCGGCATCTCCGCAAGGCCATGCACCACGGCATTGATAAACAGATTGGATAACATCTGCCCATACAGATCGGGATAAGAAGTAATCACGATGCCGTCGGGAACGTTGGTCTCCACCGTTACGTCAAGTCCGTTCAGGTGGGGCCGCAGCGTTGCCAGCATTTGGCTGGTTGCGAGTCCGAGATCGAATGAATGGCGATCCGCGGCTGTCTCGTCGACGGCGACCTGTTTGAACGATCGTACGAGTTCACTCGCCCGTTCCAGGTTGGCGACGAGCAGATTGGCGGCGTCTCGCGCGCCGGCAACGAACGCGTCGAGTTGGGAACGTCGCAGCGAACCGGCTGCCTGTTCGCCGACAAAGGCGTTGCATCGCAGGACGAGGCTCGAAGCGATCGTCAGACCCGTGCCGATCGGGCTGTTGATTTCATGTGCGATCCCGGCAGTGAGCTGGCCCAGCGACGCCAGCTTTTCGGTCTGCACCAGGCGATTTTGCGCGGAACGCAGCTCATCGAGCGACTGCGCCAACTCGTCCGAGCGCTGCCGAACCTCTTCAAAGAGCCTCACATTCTCGATGGCAACGACAGCCTGATCGGCGAACGTGTTGACCAGGTCGATGTCCCGCTGCACAAATTCTCCTTCCGAGTTGCGAGCCATGGAGAAGACGCCGATGGCCCGTCCCTCCCGCATCAACGCGACGAACATGATCGACTTGAATCCGAGCGCCTTCCGGAACGTGTAGAGGTTGGTTTTTCTATGGGTCTCGAAATCGGAGACAGTCGAGGGAATGCCGGTAAGCACTGTCCGGCCGACATAACTCTGATCGTCGATCTTGATCGGGATTTGCCGGACCATATCCGCCATCTTGCGATCGGTATGAAACACGCCAAGGGTCGTCAACGTGTCGCCGTCACGAAGCGACACCGCGCCAAGATCCGCCTTGCAAATCTGGCAGGCCGAGCGCGCGATCGTGTCCACCACGGTTCGGAGATCGAATCGGGAGCCGCCGATAACCCTCAATATAGCCGCGGTAGCCGCCTGCTGTTCAAACAGCTCGTCGCGCTCTGCGGAGACGTTTTTCAGTTTTTGTTCGAGGTCCGCAATGGTTCGGCTGCGGCCGGCCACATCGTCATCGTCGTATGCGGTCATCTAACCGGTTCCACATCGCGCCCACGCCCGGGAAACCCAGCGTACGACCGACCGCAAGTCGATGCTGAGACCCGCGCTGGATCATCGATCGCGCAAAGGCCGGACACTGAAAACCAACGACGTCAGCCGGTTCTCACTCCCACTCAATCGTCCCCGGCGGCTTGCTCGTCACGTCGTACACCACCCTATTGACCCCCTTCACCTCGTTGATAATCCTCGTCGCGGTCTCGCCGAGGAATTTCATCTCGAAGGGATAGAAGTCGGCGGTCATGCCGTCGGTGGAGGTGACGGCGCGGAGGCCGACGACGTATTCGTAGGTGCGGCCGTCGCCCATCACGCCGACGGTTTTGACCGGCAGCAGCACGGCGAAGGCCTGCCAGATCGCATCGTAGAGGCCGTGTTTCCTGATTTGATCGATATAGACGGCGTCGGCGTTGCGGAGGATGTCGAGCTTTTCCTTGGTGATGTCGCCGGGGCAGCGGATGGCGAGGCCGGGGCCCGGGAACGGGTGGCGGCCGACGAAGATTTCGGGGAGGCCTAGTTCGCGGCCCAGCACGCGGACTTCGTCCTTGAACAATTCGCGCAGGGGTTCGACCAGCTTCATGTTCATGCGATCAGGAAGGCCGCCGACATTGTGGTGGCTCTTGATCGTCACCGACGGGCCGCCGGTGAAGGAGACGCTCTCGATCACGTCGGGGTAGAGCGTGCCCTGCGCCAGGAAATCCGCGCCGCCGATCTTTTTCGCCTCAGTGTCGAACACGTCGATGAACAGGCGGCCGATGGTTTTGCGTTTTACTTCGGGATCGGTGACCCCAGCGAGTTCGCCGAGGAACTGCTTTGACGCGTCCACGTGCACCAGCGGAATGTTGTAGTGGTGCCGGAACAGGTCGACGACGGTCTTGGCTTCATCGAGCCGCAGCATGCCGTGATCGACGAACACGCAGGTGAGCTGGTCGCCGACCGCCTCGTGGATCAGCACCGCGGCGACCGCGGAATCGACGCCGCCGGAGAGGCCGCAGATCACCCTGCCCTTGCCGACCTGGGCGCGGATTTTTTCAATCGCCTCCTCGCGGAAGGCGCGCATGGTCCAGTCGCCGGTGAGGCCGGAAACCTTTCGGACGAAATTGCGGATCAGTTTGGCGCCGTCCGGCGTGTGCACCACTTCGGGGTGGAACATCAGGCCGTAATATTTGCGCTTCTCGTCCTGGATGACCGCGAACGGCGCATTGGCGCTGACGCCCGCGACCGAAAAGCCCGGCGGCATCTTGGTGATGCGGTCGCCATGGCTCATCCAGACCTGGTGCTTTTCGCCCATGCCCCAGGTGGATTCGAACAGCCGGCTCGCCGCCTTGACCTCGACGTCGGCGCGGCCGAATTCGCGGTGATGACCGCCCTCGACCTCGCCGCCGAGCTGGGCGGCCATGGTCATCTGGCCGTAGCAGATGCCAAGCACGGGAACGCCCGAGTCGAAAATGAGCTGCGGCGCGCGGGGCGAGCCGGCCTCATGCACCGATTCCGGACCGCCGGAGAGGATCACCGCTTTCGGCTTCATCTCCTGGAAGGCCTGTTCGGCTTTCTGGAACGGCACGATCTCGGAATAGACGCCCTCCTCGCGCACGCGGCGGGCGATCAGTTGCGTCACCTGACTGCCGAAATCGACGATCAGAATCTTGTCGTGCGCCGAGGCCACTGAGGGCGTCGACTCTGCTGCGGGCTGTGCTGCTGTCATGGACAGGAATTACGCGACGGGGGCCGTACTCGCAACCGCACAAACGGGGGACTCACATTCTTCTGCGGGGATGGACAGGCGCCATTATGTCAGTATTATTGACCTAATTTGGGTGACGGAAACGGAGGAAGCCATGGCAAGCCTGCCCCACGATGCCGCCGACCTCGCCGCGCTGGGGCGGGAATGGATTTCCGCCTGGAATTCGCACGATCTGGAACGCGTGCTGGCGATGTATGCCGAGGACAGCGAGATGACGTCCGACGGGATTCCGGCGCTCGATGCCTCGGGCACGCTGCGCGGCAAGGATTCCCTTCGTGCCTATTGGAGCCTGGCTCTGCAGCGGCTGCCCGGTTTGCGTTTTGAGCTGATCGATATTTTTGTGAGCCCGGACAGCGTGATCGTGTTGTATCAGAACGATCGCGGCGCGAAACTTTGCGAGTATCTGCGGCTGAATGATGAGGGCAAGATCAGGCAGGGTTCGGCCAATCATCTGGTGCATTAGAGGGTGACTTCTCCCTCGCCCCGCACTTCGCGGGGTCGAGACGAGCGAAGCTCGCTCTTAGAGGGTTGGGGTGAGGGGCTCCCTCCGCCATGGTGGTCTAACGATAGACCTGTACCCCCTCACCCGGATTGCTTCGCAATCCGACCTCTCCCCGCAAGCGGGGCGAGGTGACCAAGACGCCGGCAGTTGTGAATTCATCGTTGAGGACGCTCACCCCATGAAAATCCCGACACTCCCCTTCACCGTCACCGACTGGAGCAAGGTCGAGCCAACGACGCACACGGGTGAGACCGGTCAGGCGACGTGGCGGACGTTGAACATCGGCGACTTGCGGGTGCGGATGGTCGAGTACACGCCGGGCTACCTCGCCGATCACTGGTGCGACCGCGGGCATGTGCTCTATGTGCTGGAGGGTGAGCTCGATAGCGAGCTGCGGGATGGGCGTAAATTCAAGCTGACGGCGGGGATGAGTTATCAGGTATCGGATTTCGGCGATGCGGCGCACCGGTCGTCGACGACGACGGGGGTGAAGCTGTTTATTGTGGATTGAGCTCGGATAGTCGCTCGTTCGTCATGGCCGGGCTTGTCCCGGCCATCCACGTCTTCCTTGGCTGGTGAAGCAAAGACGTGGATGCCCGGCACAAGGCCGGGCATGACGAGTTAGCTGCGTTTCAACACCGACACAAAGAACCCGTCCGTTCCGGTCCTGCGCGGCGTCATCAGCCAACCCTCCGGCGTTTCCAGCGCGGCCTTGGCAAAATCCACCGCCTTGTCCCACAGCACGCTCGCCGTCTGTTCCGGCGGTACGACCGCAAACCCCGGATGGCGCGCGACAAAACTGCGAACCTGCGCGCCGTTTTCCGGTGGCAGCACGGAGCACGTGATGTAAGCGATCCGGCCGCCCGGCTTTACCAGAGCCGCCGCGCGATCAAGCACTTCAGCCTGGTCCTTCAAGCGCACCTCGAGCGCGCCGGGGCGCATCCGCCATTTGGCGTCGGGGTTGCGGCGCCAGGTGCCGGTGCCGGTGCACGGCGCGTCGATCACGACCAGATCGGCTGAGGCGTGGATGTCGGCCAGCGGGTCGGCGTCGCCCTTCGGCGTGCGGACATCGGCGTTGTGGATGCCGGCGCGCGACAGCCGCTCGTGGATCGGCGCGAGCTGGCGCTTGTCGTGGTCGGTGGCGATCAAACGGCCCTTGCCCTGCATCATTGCCGCTAGCGCAAGCGTCTTGCCGCCGGCGCCGGCGCAGAGGTCGATCACCTGCTCGCCGGGTTTTGCCGCCGACAGCAATGCCGCAAGCTGCGAGCCTTCATCCTGCACTTCAACTGCGCCCTTGATAAAGTCTTCCTCGGCATGGATGCCGGGGTTGCGGGCATCGGCGCCGAGTTCGATGCGCAGGCCGATCGCCGACCATGGCGTCGGCTGTGCGCCGAGATGAGAAAGCCGCGGCAACATCTTCTCGCGGTTGGCTTTTAGGGTGTTAATGCGAAGGTCGAGCGGCGCCCGGCTGGCCATCGCGGTGGCTTCCGCGACGCGGTCGTCGCCGAACACATCAGCCAGATGCGCATCCAGCCATTCCGGGTAATCGCCGGCAATGTGCGGCGGCGCGCCGTCGAGGGAACGCGAGGTCAGCGCGGAGCGTTCGCCGACGCTCAGGGGTTCCGGGGCAAAACGGCTGCCGTCGCAGAGCGCGGCAATGGCATCCGTATCGAGCTTGCGCTCAAGCCGGAGCATGCCGAGCACGCGGGCCCGCGACGTGTCGGCCTCCATCAGCCAGGCGCTCGAGGCGCGGCGGCGCAGCACGTCCCAGATCAGGCCCGAGATCGCGGCACGATCGCCGGAGCCGGCATAGCGGTGCGCGGTGCCCCACTCCTTCAGCGCCTTGGCGGCGGGAACACGCTGGGCGTCGATAGTGTCGATCAGTTCGATGGCTGCGGACAGCCGAGCGGCGGGGGTCATTCAAAGCTTTCGGTTCGAGAAGGGCGCAAGCCTTACTCTTTGAGCATGATCTTCTTCGGAAAACCGGTTCCCACTTTTCCGGATCATGCTCTCAAATCAGCAACAGCATCTTCAGCGCGAAGTAGATCCACATCGCCAGCAGCACAAGGACGCCGGCGAACCAGGCCAGCGAGCGGGTCCGGACATCGTTGGAGGTCACGAAAATCCCGGCATGGGCAAAGCGCGTCACCACGAACACCCAGGACATCAGCAGGATGAAGAAATCGGCCTTGCGCAGCGGCAGCGCCAGCGCGATCAGGATGTAGAAGAGAACCGGGATTTCGAACTGGTTGCTGTAACAATTGCCGATCTGGGTGGCCTTTTCGGGCCAGTTCGGCTGGCGCAGCGCGATGTCCTTCAGGGTGGTTTCCCTCGCTTTCAGGGCACCGGTCCGCGCCGTGGCCATCCACAGCAGCAGCGCAAAGGTGAGCCCGACCTGGGCAAAGACAGGCAGCAAGACCAGTTGAATCGACATCAGGACGCCCATGGGAATCTCCCCCGCAGGGCGTTCGCCGCCCGGCCAACCAATAGCGGGGGTGCCGCCCTGTGACAAATCAGCAGCCGCGTCCGCTTGAACCGCAATCGGCTCCGCCGTGACCAAAAGCTGGAGGGTTCAGGTCATTCCGGCTTCGGACGGCTCCGACGCGACCTTCGAGATGGCGCCATGAACATCACCTCACCGCTCTGGACCGGCGCGGCCCGTGTGGCCGAAGTACCCGGCGATTCCGTGACCTCCCTGCTCAGAATGGTTGGCGCCGGAACCGGATGGTTCGACGACAGCGTCGATGGCGGGCTTGGCATTGTGACGTCGACGCTGGCCGGTGTCGCCGCCGCGCTGGCGGTGGCCATCGTGCTGTCGGTCTATTTCCGCAGCGGCTACCGCAGCCCGCGCGACCTTTTCAAGCACGGCCTCGCCGCTGTTGTCGTGATCGCCCTCTTCGCCTTCGTGGTCTACGACGTCAGGCATGCCGCGCTGGCCTATCTCGGCATCAATCCGGCAAAACCCGCCGTGGAATTCGAAATCCGGCTGCCGAAGGCGGCGCTGACGGCAATTGCCGATACCCAGGTGGAACTGCTCACCGACCGGAACCAGAAGTTGGCCAGAGTGCAGGATGCGCTGGCCTCGACATCGGACGGCCGCAGCGTGCTCACGGGAACCGTCACGCTCGACTACCGCACCACCGAACGCATGGTGGTGCTCAATCTGCCCGGGAGAGCGCAAACCCAGTTCAAGCTGCGGCTGCCGGCCAGCCCGACGCATTCCGACAAGTTCGGGCCGTGGCATCTGGCCGACGGCATCACGCTTGCGAAGGGCGACACCGTGACACCCGAGACGCACAACGCTTTTGCGATCCGCTACCGCGTGCTGTGAGCCGATCTCTTTTCCCTTCTCCCCTTGTGAGAGGGATGGAAGACGCGGCGTTCTCAATTCGAACATCTTTTCAAACAATCCTTCAAACAACCTTCGGTTGCCTGTCGTCGGACGGGGCGGTTACCATTGGAATTCCATCATTCCGTCGCCGACAAATCTATAATCGGCGACGAAAGGATTTTCGCATGAGCTCATTCCGCCTGACCCAGATTTCCGATACCCACCTCGCCCGCCGCCTCGCAAAGCTCACCGACAATTTTCATCGCGTAGCTGCGCATATCGACGCGACGCGGCCTGATCTCGTGATCAACAGCGGCGATCTCGCATTCAGTGCCCCGACCAGCCCGGACGATCTCGCCTTCGCCAAATCGCTACACGCCGAGCTGCCGGTTGCCTGCCGCTATCTGCCCGGCAATCACGACATCGGCGACAACCCGACCGCGGTCGGACCGGTGCCGTCGCATCCGGCGAGCGAACAGCACCTGCAAAACTTTCGCGCTGTGATCGGCGAAGACCGCTGGCGGTTCGACGAAGCCGGCTGGTGTTTTGTCGGATTGAACTCGCTGATCATGAACACCGGGCTTGCCAGCGAGGCCGAGCAGTTCGACTGGCTGGCGTCGGAGCTGGCGCGCACGAACGGCAAGCCGGTCGCGCTGTTCCTGCACAAGCCGCTCTATCTCGACGCGCCCGACGATCCCGAGCTTGAGTCTTCTGCGATCCGCTACGTGCCGCAGCCGGCGCGGGCGCGGCTGATCGAGATGTTCGGCACGGTCGATCTGCGTTTAGTGGCCTCCGGCCACGTCCACCAGCGCCGCGATTTCACCTATGGCCGCATCCGCCATGTCTGGGCGCCTTCTGTGGGCTTCGTCATTCCTGGTCGCATGCAGCCGTTGATCGCGATCAAGGAAACCGGGCTGGTCGAATACCGGTTCACGCTCGACAGTTTTGAAGTCCGCCACATCAGAGCGCCCGGCCAGGTCGATGTCGACCTGGATGAGCTGCTCCAAAAAGCGCCGGCCAGCTAGCCCGCGAACCCGCGAATTCAGAATGGTCGACGGCCGTCCGCTTTGGTGGTCGTTCCGTTTCGCTCGGCCGGCTGGTCCTCGGCGCGGGCTAGGTTCCTCGTCCGCTGTCGTCCCCTCCCCGGATACGCCTTTGCCTCCTTCTTGGGCCAAAAATGGCTAAAAACTGATAATGACAACGTTGTCATTCTATCATACGGTGATCCGGTACCTCGCCACAGATGGAGCGACACATCCCCCTCGGCCTCTCCCATTCCTGCACCCAGCTCGATCGGTGGCGCGTGATCTTCGGTCCCGATGCGGACAGGACCCTGAGGCCGGTCCTGCACACCCGTTTCGGCTGAGGGAACGGCGATGAACTTCCTGCCGCTGTGGCGCTATCGCGACCAGTTGATCGATGGGACGATCGTCACGCTCGAACTGACCGTCATAGCCGCTTGCTTCGGCCTGTTGATCGGCACCGCCGGCGCCGTCGCACTCAAGGGGCGCGTGAAGCCCACGCGCTGGCTGGTGCGCAGCTACATCGAGCTGTTCCGCAATACGCCATCGTTGATCCAGCTTTTCATCGTGTTCTTCGTGCTGCCGAATTTCGGCTTGAAGCTGCCGGCGTTTGAGGCGGCGGCGGTGGCGCTGTCACTCTACTTCGGCGCCTATTCGGTCGAGATCATCCGCTCGGGCCTCGACTCCGTCCCGAAAAGCCAGATCGAGGCCGGCCAATGCCTCGGTCTCAGCGGCTGGCAGGTGTTTTTCCATGTCCTGCTGCCGCCGGCGCTGCGCAACGCCTATCCGGCGGTGACCAGCCAGTTCGTGCTGCTCCTGCTCGGGACTTCGCTCGCCTCGCAGGTCGCCGCCGACGAGCTGTTCCACGTCGCAGGCTTCATCGAGAGCCGCACCTATCGCAGCTTCGAAGTCTACGCGATCATCTGCGCGGTCTATTTCGCGATGGCGATGTCGTTCAAGATCCTGTTCGCGGTGGTAGGCGCCCTCGCCTTCCGCTGGCCCCGGCGGCGTTGAGGCAGGCCGCCGCATGCGATCCTTCTCCTTCATCGATTTCGTCTCGCTGCTCTCGGCGCTGCGCTGGACGGTGGTGCTTGTCGTCCTCGCGCTAGGCTTCGGCGCGCCGCTCGGACTTGGGCTGGCGACGGGCCGGATCAGCCGCCTCGCCCCATTGCGCTGGATCTCGGCCGCAGCGATCCAGGTGATCCAGGGCGTGCCACTGCTCGGCCTGCTCTTCTTCTTTTACTTCGGCATGCCGGTGTTCCTTGGCATCCAGGTGCCGGCGCTCGTCGCGGTTACGGTGGCCTACACGCTCTACACCGCGGCCTTCCTGGGCGAGATCTGGCGCGGCGGGCTCGAGGCCGTGAAACAGGCGCAATGGGAAGCCGGTGCCTGCCTCGGCCTGTCGCGCTGGCAGCAATTCCGCCACATCGTGGGGCCGCAGGCGCTGCGCCTGTCGCTGCCGCCGACGGTCGGCTTCCTCGTCCAACTCGTGAAGGGCACCTCGCTCGCTTCGATCATCGGCTTCGTCGAGCTGGCGCGCGCCGGCCAGGTGGTGAGCGCCGCGACCTTCCAGCCGCTCCTCACCTACGCCGTGGTCGCGGCGATCTACTTCGCAACCTGCCTGCCGCTCACGCTGTGGTCCCGTTCCCTGGAGGCTCGCCTCGATGGCTCTCGTTGAAATCCGCGACGTCCACAAGAAGTTCGGCCGGACCGACGTGCTCAACGGCGTTTCGCTCGACGTCGAAGAGGGCGAGATCGTCACGATCATCGGCCGCTCCGGCTCGGGAAAATCGACGCTGCTCCGTTGCATCAACGCGCTCGAGACGGTCGATGCCGGCGAGATTCACGTCGAGGGACAAAGGGTCCACGCCAGGATGCCGGACTTGCGGCAGTTTCGCCAGCGCGTCGGCATCGTCTTCCAGGCCTTCAACCTGTTTTCCCACCTCAAGGTCGAACGCAACATCACGCTGGCCCCATTGCTCACCGGCCGCATCGGCAAGTCCGAAGCGCGCCCGCTTGCCCTGGATGTCCTCGCCCGCGTCGGCCTCGCCGACAAGATCGACGCCTGGCCGGAGCAGCTCTCCGGCGGTCAACAACAGCGGGTGGCGATTGCCCGCTGCCTCGCCATGGCCCCGCACCTCATGCTGTTCGACGAGGTGACGTCGGCGCTCGACCCCGAACTGGTCGGCGAGGTCTTGAAGGTGATGGAGGCGATGGCGCGCCAGGGCATGACGATGATCCTTGTCACGCACGAGATGGGATTTGCCCGCAACGTCGCCGACCGCATCGTCTTCATGCACCAGGGCCGCGTCTGGGAACAGGGACCGCCGTCGAAACTGTTCGTCCGACCCGAGACCCCCGAACTCGCAAGTTTCATCGCCTCGGTGAAATGAGCACCTTCCAAGCAAACCGGCCATCGTGCCGCCACCAGGAGAGAGTTATGAGAAGATTGAAATCCCTCTTCGCTATCGCCACCACGGCGCTCGCCGTCCTCGCTGCGCCAGGTCTTGCCAGGGCCGACAAGCTGCAGGATGTGCTCGGTGCCGGACGTCTGCGCGTCGGCATCCTCACCGACGCTGCACCCTGGGGCTTCAAGGACGACAAGGGCGAAATCGCCGGCCTCGACGCCGATCTCGCCAAGCTGATTGCGGCCGATATGGGCGTGAAGCTCGAACTCGTCCCGGTGACGGGCGCGGCGCGCATCCCGAGCCTGTTGTCCGACAAGATCGATGTCCTGATCGCAGGTCTTGGTGCAACGCCGGAACGCGCCCAGCAGGTCATGTTCTCCCAGCCCTACGCGGTGGTGAATCTCGGCGTTTATGGTCCGAAGTCGATTGCCACAGCGACCGGCAAGAAGGCCGAAAACCTCGAACGCCACACCGTCGCTGTGGCCAAGGGAACGACGCTCGACGTCTGGCTCACCGACAACGCGCCAAAGGTGAAGCTGGTGCGCTTCGAGGACACTCCCGCGGCGATCGCCGCCTATCTCGCCGGCCAGGCCGATACCTTCGCCGAGAACAGCGCGATCGCGCTCAAGGTGAAAGAGCAGAATCCAACCAAGGAGGTCGAGCTGAAGTTCCTCATCCGTCAGTCGCCGGCGCATATCGGCTTGCGGCAGGGCGAGCAGAATCTGCTCAACTGGATCAACACCGACCTCTTCACCAACAAGCTGAACGGCAAGCTCGGCGCTCTGCAGCTGAAGTGGTTCAAGGAAGAGCAGTCACTGCCGACCTTGTGAGTTCAGGCGAACTTCTTTTTTCTCAAGGAGCTGCAAACATGATTGAACGTTATTTGGTCGGCCCGCGCATGAGCCAGGCCGTTGTCTGCGCCGGCATGGTGCATATCGCCGGCCAGGTGGCCGACGACCGCAAGGCGGGGATCGTTTCCCAGACGAGCCAGGTACTCGGCAAGATCGAGGCGCTGCTGAAGCAGGCGGGATCCGATCGCTCCAGGCTGGTCGCGGTCAACGTCTTCCTGCCGCACATCACCGACTTCGAGGCGATGAACTCGGTGTGGGACGCCTGGATCGATCCCGCCAATCCGCCTGCACGCGCCTGCGTCGAAGCGCGGCTCGCCGACCCCGATTTGCGCGTCGAGATGACGGCCGTCGCCGCCGTCTGAGACGCGCTTCGTGCTCTCCTTCAACCTTCGGCCGGCGTCGGTGACGACGCGGCCCTGAGGCATCCAATGCATACCGGACTTTTCCACGAGATCGACTTCGACGCCGACCACAAATGGTCCGGCCACCTCAGCATCCCGTTCTCGATCGATCGATCGCCGTATTTTCAGGTCAAGATTCCGATCTTCCGGATCCGCAACGGTGCGGGCCCTCGGGTTCTGCTGATGGCAGGTAACCACGGCGACGAATACGAGGGTGAGATCACGCTCGCGCGGCTGTTTCGCCGGCTCGATCCCGCCATCATCAAGGGCGCGGTGACGATCCTGCCCTTCGCCAATCTCCCGGCGGTGATGGCAGCCCGCCGACGCTCGCCGCTTGACGAGGGCAATCTCAACCGCGCCTTCCCTGGCGACCCCTCGGGCACGCCGACTTTCCGGCTCGCTCATTTCCTCGAACATGAACTCTTCCCCCGCCACGACGTGATCTTCGACATCCATTCCGGTGGGACGTCGATGGCGCATCTGCCTTGCGCCCTGATCGAGCGCCAAGGCCCGCCGGACATGTTCGCCCGCGCGCTCAGTCTCATGGAGGGGCTCGGAATGCCGTTCGCCTTCGTCGCCGAAAACGGTCCCGAAGCCCCGACCTCGATGGCAGCCGCCGCGCGGGCCCGAGCGATCGGCATCTCCGGCGAATTCGGCTCCGGCGGCACCGTCACGCCGCAGACGATGGCCCTGACCGCCCGGGCCGTGGACCGCCTGCTGCTCGCGCTTGGCATCATTGATGCACCGGTGCTCGGCCCACACGTCCCCATCGAAGGACAAACCGAACTGCTGGCGCTGGAGAGCCACGCCCAGGCGGTGTTCGCGACACGGCGCGGCTGGTTCGAACCGGCGGTCGTGGTCGGCGCGCGGGTTGGGGACGGCGACGTGGCGGGCTGGTACCACGATTTCGAACGACCCGAGGCGCCGGAGGAAGTGCTGCACTTCCCCGCCGCCGGGATCGTGATCTCGCAACGTCTCCACACGGACTGCCAGAGCGGTGATTGCCTGGTCCAGGTTGGCCGGCCGTTGACACGGGGTGAGGTTTCGGGCCGATGAGATTTTGATGCGCGAAACGACTCTAGAGCGTTTTCCAGCGAAGTGGACGCCGGTTCGCGTCAAGAAAACGCGTCAAATCAAGAATCTAGAGCCCCGTTCCGATTTCATCGGAACGGAAAAGGCTCTAGACAACGCCAGCACTTGGGTTCGATGGCCGATCCGACCGTGACAACCTTCGATGATGTCGTGCGAATTCCGGCGCCGCCCGGGCGCGGCACTGCGGTCGGGCGACCGCCGCGCATCGAAGAGGTGGCGGAACGCGCCGGGGTCTCCCCGATCACGGTGTCGCGGGTGCTGCGTCATCCCGAGAAGGTCAATCGCGAGACCCGCGACCGCATTCTGGGGATCATCGAGGCGACCGGATACGCTTCCAACCCTCACGCGCGGGCGTTGCGTTCGGGCCGCTCCAACGTCGTCATTGCCTTCGTCTCCAACATCCTCAGCCAGCAGTTCGGCCTGGCCGTTCGAAGCTTCGCTGCGGCGCTCGAGCCGGAAGGATACGAAGTGCTGGTCGGTCAGACCTCCTACTCCTATGCCCGGGAAGTGGCGATGCTGCAGTCGCTGCGCGGCATCCGGCCGGCGGCCGTGCTGTTTACCGGCGTGATCGAGCTCGAAGAGAACCGGGCCGCCCTGCAGGAACTGGCCATTCCGGTGATCGAGACATGGGCCTATCCGCGTGATCCGATCGACATGCTCGTCGGATTCTCCAATGCGGATGCCGGAGCGATGGCGGCACGGCGACTGGCGACCGCCGGACATCGCCGCGTTGCCTTCATCGGTCGCAGCAGCGGCCGCGGCGCGCTACGCCGCGACGGTTTTCGGGCAGCCGCTGGAAAACTCGGCATCGAGATCGTGCACGAGATCGCCGTCGGCGAGATCACAGGGCTTGTCGACGGCCGCACCGCCTTCGGCGCCCTTCTCGCCCGCGGCGATCCGGTCGACGCCGTCTTCTGCGCCAACGATCTATTGGCGACGGGAGCGCTGATCGAAGCGCGCTCCCGCGGCCTGTCCGTGCCGCGCGATCTTGCGTTGCTCGGCTTCGGCGACAACGACGTGGCGGATCAGATGACGCCGGGCCTCACCACGATCGCATTTGATTCCGCGGCGATCGGCCGGATCGCCGGCGAACTTCTGCTGGCGCGTCTGGCCGGTACGCCGCATGCCGTGCAGCGACACGCGGTCGAACTCTTCTTCGTCGAGCGCGGCAGCATCTGAGACCTACTCCCTACGCCTTGTCCGGCCCGACGCGCACCAGCTGCTTGCCGAAATTGGCGCCCTTGAGCAGGCCCATGAACGCAGCGGGCGCGCTGTCGAGACCTTCGGTGACGAATTCCTTGTGCTTGATCTTGCCTTCGCGGAACCACCCCGACATGTCGCGCAGGAAGTCGCCATGGCGCGCGGCAAAATCGCTGACGATGAAGCCGCGGATGGTGAGGCGCTTGGTCAGCACCGCGCGCATCATCTTGCCGGCCCATTTCGGCGAGGTCTCGCCGAAATTATTGTATTCGGCGATCAAGCCGCAGACCGGCATCCGCGCGAACGCGTTGAGCTGCGGAAACACCGCATCGAACACCGCGCCGCCGACGTTCTCGAAATAGACGTCGATGCCCTTCGGGCAGGCGTCCTTCAGTTTTGCGGCGAGATCCGGATCGCGGTGATCGAGGCAATCGTCGAAGCCGAGTTCCTTTTTGACGTAGTCGCATTTGTCCTTGCCGCCGGCGATGCCGATCGCCCGCGCGCCCTTGATCCGCGCGATCTGCCCAACGGCCGACCCGACGGCGCCGGAGGCCGCGGCCACCACGACGGTCTCGCCCGGCTGCGGCTTGCCGATATCGAGCAGGCCGGTATAGGCGGTCATGCCGGGCATGCCGAGCACACCGACCGCGGTCGAGATCGGCGCGAGCTTCGGATCGATCTTGGCGAGTCCCTTGCCGTCGGAAATCGCATGCGTCTGCCAGCCGGCGCGCGACAGCACGATGTCGCCTTTCGCAAAACCGGGATTGTTCGAGGCGATCACCTCGCTGACCGTGCCGCCTTCCATCACGCCGTCGATCGGCACCGGCGCCGCATAGGACGGGCCGTCACTCATCCGCCCGCGCATGTAGGGATCGAGCGACAGCCAGATGGTGCGCAGCAGGACCTGGCCCTCACCGGGCGTCGGCGCGGTATATTCCTCGAGGCGGAAGTCGGATGGCTTCGGTTCGCCCACGGGGCGAGCAGCGAGAACGATGCGTTTTGCGGACATGGTTGTTTCCTCCGGATTGTTATTTGTCGTCATTGCGAGCGTAGCGATGATGCTACGTCATTCCGGGATGGTGCGTAAGCACCAGACCCGGAATCTCGAGATTCCGGGTTCGATGCTTCGCATCGCCCCGGAATGACGTCTGATATTACCGTACTCGAATATCAGGCCGCGATTTTTGCCAGCGCGGCCTCAAACGCCGCCGCAGCGCTTGGCAAATCCGCGAAAGCAAGCCCGCTATCGGCGGTCTGCTTCTGGTCCGCGGTCGCGGTGGGACGCACTTCCGCGATCGGCTTTGCCCCATCGAGCAAGGCCGCCGGCGCGATCACGTGAAATTCATGGGTTTCGACCGGCTGATCCTTCAGCAGGAAGACACTGAGCGAGACGATGTCAGTACCTCGCCGATAGGAAATATAGCGGTCGACCGCCACCGAACCGTCGCGCTGCATGCCGCCGAGTTTTGCAAAGCCCTTGGAGTCGAGCAGCTTGTGGGCCTTGAAACCCTTGATGCCAACCGACTTCGCTTTCGCGGTCTCTTCCGACAGATCGAATTTGGCGGCCATCGCCTTGCCGATTTCGGCGAGCTGCTCCGACATCGCGTGCTCGAACTCTTTTGCCTCGGTGCGCGGCTTCGATGCCTTGCCTGGCTTGGCCGCGTTGCGCTTTTGCAGCTCGGCGTTGCACCGCGCGATGATATCAGCCGCGGCTTTCCGCTCGGCGTTGACGAGCAGATTCTTCAAATCCTGATTTGAAAGCGCGGCAATCCTGTCGTCCGACCAATCGACCATGATGTTCAATTTCTTTCAAAAACAGCGCTGCTAGCGCATGAAGGCAGCGTCATTCCGGGATGGTCCGGACCAGGCCCGGGATCTCGAGATTCCGGGTTCGATGCTGCGCATCGCCCCGGAATGACGGGCCTTAGCTCAAACTCCGCCCGGATAGTTCGGGCTTTCGCGGGTGATGGTGACGTCGTGGACATGGCTTTCGCGCAGGCCCGCACCGGTGATGCGCACGAACTGCGCCTTCTCGTGGAATTCGGCGAGGTTGCGCGCGCCGACATAGCCCATTGCCGCGCGAAGACCGCCGGCGAGCTGGTGCATGACGTTGCCGACCGGGCCCTTATACGGCACCTGGCCCTCGATGCCCTCGGGCACCAGCTTGAGCGTGTCCTTGATGTCCTGCTGGAAGTAACGGTCCGCCGAGCCGCGCGCCATCGCGCCGACCGAGCCCATGCCACGATAGGCCTTGTAGGAACGGCCCTGCCACAAGAACACTTCGCCCGGGGTCTCGTCGGTGCCGGCGAGCAAGGAGCCGACCATGGCGATGTCGGCGCCGGCGGCGAGCGCCTTGGCCAGATCGCCGGAATATTTGATGCCGCCGTCGGCGATCACGGGGATGTCGGATTTCTTGGCGGCTTCGACCGCATCCATGATCGCTGTCAGTTGCGGCACGCCGACACCGGCGACGATGCGCGTGGTGCAGATCGAACCCGGCCCGATGCCGACCTTGATCGCATCCGCACCGGCATCGATCAGCGCCTGCGCGCCTTCCTTGGTGGCGATGTTGCCGGCGATGACCTGCACGGCGTTGGAAAGCCGCTTGATGCGATTGACGGCTTCCAGCACCCGCGAGGAGTGGCCGTGCGCGGTATCCACCACGATGAGGTCGACACCGGCGTCGATCAGCAGCTCGGTGCGCTCAAAGCCGCCCTCGCCGACCGTAGTCGCCGCCGCGACGCGAAGCCGTCCCTGCGCGTCCTTGCAGGCGAGCGGATGCGCGACCGCCTTTTCCATGTCTTTCACGGTAATCAGGCCGACGCAGCGATATTGCTCGTCGACCACCAGCAGCTTTTCGATGCGATGCTTGTGCAGCATCCGCTTCGCCTCGTCCTGGCTGACGCCTTCGCGCACCGTGACGAGGCCTTCATGCGTCATCAGCTCGGAGATTTTTTGCCTGGGGTCGGTGGCAAAACGGACGTCGCGGTTGGTGAGGATGCCGACCAGCTTGCCGGGAACGCCCTTGGAGGCACCGGTGACCACGGGAATGCCGGAGAAGCCGTGATCGGTCATCAACGTCATCGCGTCCGACAGCATGGCGTCGGGGCCGATGGTCAGCGGATTGACCACCATGCCGGATTCGTACTTTTTGACCTGCCGCACCTGGGCGGCCTGGCCTTCGGGATCGAAATTGCGGTGAATGACGCCGACGCCGCCGGCCTGCGCCATCGCGATCGCCATCCGCGCTTCGGTCACCGTATCCATTGCGGAAGCAATGATCGGGATGTTGAGCGGGATTGCGCGGGTCACGCGGGAGCGGATATCCGCCTCCGAGGGCAGGATGTCGGAAAGACCGGGTTTGAGCAGCACGTCGTCGAACGTGTAGGCTTCGCGGATAGCCTGAAGTCCCTGCGCCATTTGCCAACTCCTTTCGGCGGCCTTCCGCCGCATATTATTTAAGATGAACGTCGCCTTCGGCTGCGCGAGCGGCGCTGCCGTCGAATCGAAGCCCATCGGTGGGGTTGACGGTGGTCGATAGCATGGCGGACGGCCGAATCAAAGCGTTTGGCCGCTATGCACAGGCTTTTCCCGAAAAGCCCTTAGTTAAAGGGCCTTAACGTTGATATCCGGGCGGCGGGCCGTGCTGGCGGATCGCCTCAACCACCTCCCGGTGCCGGCGGTCCTCCCGCTTCATGTGAACCGCGATGAGCGCATGCGCCGACGGCACCAGCAGCAGGACGTGGAAAAACAGGCCGAAAACCAGGCAAAAACACCAGCAGAACGAGGTTGAAGATCGCCGAAAATGGCTGTCCGTTCAGGAGCAGCCCAAGTGGCGGCAACAGCGCGGCGAGCAGGTAGATCATCGTCGGGTCTCCGGTGGCGCCAGCTAGCGGCGTCACGCAGGATTTAGGTGGTTTGCACGGTTCCGCAATGGCTTGTCCGACAGCGGGGTGATACAGCCCAATTCACCCCGCCTGCCCTCCCGCACCCCGATTCCCGATGGACAAACAGCGCCTGATCCCGCTCATCGTGGCCACCGCCCTGTTCATGGAAAACATGGACGCGACGGTCATTGCGACGTCGCTGCCGGCGATCGCGGCTGATATCGGCACCAGTCCCCTGACGCTGAAACTGGCGATCACGTCCTACCTCCTCTCGCTCGCGGTGTTCATTCCCGCCAGCGGCTGGACCGCCGACCGCTTCGGCGCGCGGATGGTATTTTCCATCGCCATCGGCGTCTTCATGCTGGGATCGATCGGCTGCGCGATGTCGACGTCGGTCACGCATTTCGTGATCGCGCGCATCCTGCAGGGTCTCGGCGGCGCGATGATGACGCCGGTCGGACGACTGGTGCTGCTGCGCTCGATCGACAAAAGCGGGCTGGTGCAGGCGATGACATGGGTGACGGTGCCGGCGCTGATCGGCCCGGTGATCGGGCCGCCGCTCGGCGGCTTCATCACCACCTATTTCTCCTGGCACTGGATCTTCCTGATCAACATTCCGATCGGGCTGCTCGGCATCTTCATGGCGATGAAATACATCGATCCGATCCGCAGCGAAGACCCGGAGCGGTTCGATCTCTACGGGCTGGTGCTGGCGGGCATTGGCCTCGCCGGCATCGCCTTCGGCCTCTCGGTCGCCGGGCTCAATCTCCTGCCGTGGACGGTCGTCGCGGGCCTGGTTGCGGTGGGTTCGATCTCGATGGCGCTCTATATGGTGCACGCGCGGAAGACGGGTTCGCCGGTCCTCGACTTCTCGATGCTGCGGCTACAGACGCTGCGCGCCAGCATCTATGGCGGCTTCCTGTTCCGGCTCGGCATCGGCGCGCTGCCATTCCTGCTGCCGCTGCTGATGCAGGAAGGTTTTGGGCTAACGCCGTTCCAGTCCGGCCTCGTGACGTTCTCGTCCGCGGTCGGCGCCATGGGCATGAAAACGCTGGCCGCGCGCATCATCCGCACCTTCGGCTTTCGCAACATGATGGCGGTCAACGCCATCATCAGCTCGGTATTTCTCGCCGCCTGCGCCCTGTTCACGATCACGACGCCGCTGACGCTGATCTTCCTCATCCTCGTGGTCGGCGGCTTCTTCCGCTCGCTGCAATTCACCGCGATCAACACCGTCGCTTATGCAGAAGTCGAACCGGCGCAGATGAGCCGCGCCACCACGCTTGTGAGCGTCAACCAGCAGCTGGCGACCTCGGCCGGCGTCGCCGTCGGCGCGTTCTCGGTGGAATCGACCATGCTGTGGCATCACGCCACCGAACTGGATGCAACCATGTTCGGCCCGGCCTTCATCGTGGTCGCGATCATCTCGGCGGTGTCGGCCTGGTTCTTCTGGCAGATGCCCGATGACGCCGGGCACGAAATTTCGGGCCGCAAAGCGGTCGAGATTTCCAGCCGCAAGGGCGCAGAAAAGGCCGCGACCAAAGCCGCCAGCGAAGGCACCGAGGACGCGCGCGATCAGCGGCTGGGATAGATCCGTCACACCCAGTTGATCCCGGCGCCGGAAACATATCCGGGCGCAACCGTTTTCCTTTCGTACCTCGAAAGGAAAGACACCATGAAACTCGCAAAATTCGGAACGCTTGGATTGGCCGCGGTACTTGCACTTGCAAGCAGCTTCGCGCTCGCACAGACCGGTACTGGTTCCACCGGTGGCAGCACCGCGACCGGCGGATCGACCACAAGCGGCACCACCACGGGACCGTCGGTCAACAGCACGACGACAGGCAGTTCGACCACCGGCTTGAGCAACGATGCCGGCAGCGCCGCCGCCGGCGCGAACAGCGCGCGGAATCCATCAGGAAATCCCGCAATCAATACCTCCCCCAGCGGATCGCCGGTAACTCCTGCTCCGGGTTCGGGCGTGGGACGATAGCGCCGTGTCCTGACATACGGTTGTATGTGATTTTTATCACTGCGATCCATCGATACACTGGCAAAGATTTCCCTCCTGGCGAGATGGGCTCGCCAGAAATCAAGGAGGGAAACGTCTATGACCAAAGCGAACACGGAAGCTTCGACCAATCGTCTCGACGACACCGATCTGGAACTCGTGAGCGGCGGTGAACGCACCCTTTACGAGAACCTCCATCGGCTGTGGTTCGCGGCGAGCTGCGTCCTCTCAGGCAGTACGCTGACCGTGAAGGGCGATCAGTTGCACTGCAGCTGACACGCTGGCGCGAATAGCGCTTCTGACTCTAACGGCCTCGGCGCCGAAGCTTGAAAGGCGCTGAGGCCGTTATTGCGAGTTTTTGGAAGCTGAGCCGCGACGGCGCGCATGGACCGACGCCTTCTGCGGACGCGCCAAGCCGCGCCGCCGGCGAAACTGCCTGCGCTTCATTCGATCGCCTCGTCGACGGGCAATCGCGTCGATTTCAGCATGTTTGCACCCGGCCCAATGAAGGCGCAACGTACCGAAGCGCTTACCCACCTGTGGCACAGACCTTGCCTGCAAATGAGCATCTTTGTTCTGCAGAGGGATCGCTGCTCATGTCGCATTCATCGTTTTTCCTCAGCCGCCGGCACTTTCTGCAGACCACCCTGGCCGGCGCGACAGCCGTAGGTTTCCACGGTTCGGACGCCGCTGCGCAAGGCCGCTCGGAAACATTGCTGGTCGTGCAGGAGCTCGGCCCCAATTCGCTTGATATGCAGGGCGTCGGTTCGAACCAGACCGTCAACGGGCTGTCCTGGAATTGCTACGACCGGCTCCTGACCTACGCGTCAAAAACGCTGCCCGACGGGACGCTGTCCTACGACCGCGAAAAACTCGCGCCTGAACTGGCCGAGAGTTGGGAAGCTGCGGCCGACGGCATGTCCTGCACCTTCAAGCTGCGCAAGGACGCAAAGTTTCACGACGGCACGCCGGTCACGTCCAGCGACGTCAAATGGTCGTTTGATCGCGCGGTCAAGGTCGGCGGTTTTCCCACCTTTCAGATGTCGGCGGGCTCGCTGGAAAAAACGGAACAGTTCGTCGTCGTCGACGACCACACTTTCCGGATCGACTATGTCCGCAAGGACAAACTGCTGCTGTTCAACGTCGCCGTCGTCGTCCCCTTCATCATCAATTCGCAATTGGCGAAGAAGAATGCGACGCCAGAGGATCCCTGGGCATTGAGCTGGCTGAAGAACAACGAGGCCGGCGGCGGCGCCTACAAGCTTGACAGCTGGAAGCCCGGCACCGAGACCGTCCTGACGCGCTTCGACGACTGGAAGAGCGGCCCGCTTCCGAAAATCAAACGCATTATCATGCGGGACATCCCTTCCGCCGGCACGCGGCGGGCCACGCTGGAACGCGGCGATGCCGATCTCTCGAGCGGCTTTGCCCCTCGTGATTTCGATCAGGTCAACAAGGACGGCAAGGTCAAGGTCTCCGGCGTGCCGATCCCGAATGCGCTTTGGTCGTTGGCGCTGAATACCGCCAAGCCGCCGTTCGACAATGTCAAACTGCGCCAGGCGCTCGCCTGGGCGATGCCTTACGAACAGATCCAGAGCAGCGCCTTCTTCGGCCGCGCCGTTCCGATGTATGGCGGCCCCACTGAGATCTCAAAGCCGATATGGCCACAACCCTTCCCCTATGTCACCGACCTCGACAAGGCCAGGGCGCTGATGAAAGAGGCCGGTTTTGAGACCGGGTTCGAGACGACGCTCTCGCTTGACACCGGCACGGCAACGGTCGGCGAGCCCACCATCGTGCTCATTCAGGAGAGCCTCGCCAAGATCGGTATCAAGGCCGACATCAGCAAGATTCCGGGCGCCAACTGGCGGACGACGCTGAACAAGAAGGAATTGCCGCGGGCGCTCAACCGATTCAGCGGCTGGCTCGATTATCCCGAATATTACTTCTACTGGAATTTCCACGGCAACAATTCGATCTTCAACATCTCCTCGTACCAGAACAAGGAGATGGACAAGCTGATCGACAAAGCGCGCTTTGCGACCGATGCCGCGGAGTACGAAACGACCGTGAAGGCGTTCATTGCGCTGTGCATGCGCGACGTTCCGGTGATTCCGCTCAACCAGCCGATCCACGACGTCGCGATGCAAAAGAACATCGGAGGCTACGAATTCTGGTTCCACCGCGAGCCGGACTTCAGGCAGTTCACCAAGGGCTAGAGCGTTTTCCAGCGACGTGGACACCGGTTCGCGTGAAGAAAACGCGTCAAAACAAGAATCCAGAGCCCCGTTCCGATTCCATCGGAACGGAAAGGCTCTAGCCGCCGCGGGCTGGCCAAGCGCTCCCATTTGAAGCCGAAATAAGCCCCGTCTTGCTGTGTGACGTCGGTCACGGCAAGGGGCCGGCCCATGCCGTATCCCTGTGATCACGGATGGCGGGAATGGTCTCGCTTCAAGGATACACGGGAGACGACAATGGTGAACTCTAGGAATTCAGATCAGCCGGTTCGTCTGCTCGACGACGCCGCGCTGGAAGCGGTGGCAGGCGGCGTCCAGCATGGCGGCTGCATTCCGGGACGCCCGGTGCCCCCGCCGTACCCGACCGGCGACTGGACGTTCAAGGACGTCTTCGCGCGTTGGACCATCGGCTAACGATCAATCCCAAACCAACAGGAGACTGACATGACCAAGAATGAACTGAGCCTCGATGAACTGAACAAGGTCGCTGGCGGCATGATCAAGCAGACCGGACCGCGGCTTCCGACCGGGACCGGCCCGACCTTTCCGACCGACCCGTTTCCGTTCCCGTTCCCGTTTCCGATTCCGTTCGGTCCCTGGAACAAATATTGATCATTCGCACATCGGACCGACAGGAGGCCGCACATCAGGCGGCCTCTTTTGTTGGAAGTCTTTCGTCATTGCGAGCGAAGCGAAGCAATCCATGCTTCCGACCGGGCTTCGCTTCGCTCGCAATGACGGGAAACTTATTGCTGTGACTTCGCGCCGCCGCGAAAGCCCATCGCCAGCACGTAGCGCTCGGACGAGTCCTGTCGGCTTGACGCCGGTTTGACGTGTTTGACGGTGGCAAAATCGCGCTTCAGCTGCGCCAGCAGTTCGCCTTCGGCGCCGCTCTGAAACACTTTTGCGACGAAAGTGCCGCCGGGATTGAGCACCTCGGTGGCGAACGCCGCCGCGGTTTCGACCAGCCCGATGATGCGGAGCTGATCGGTCTTGCGATGGCCCGTGGTGTTGGCCGCCATGTCGGACAGCACGACGTCGGCGCGGCCGCCCATCATCGCCAGCAGTTTTTCCGGCGCGTCATGGCTAAGGAAATCGAGCTGCGCGAAGGTGACGCCCGGCACTTCCGGCATTTCCAGCAGATCGATCGCGACCACCTTGCCCTTGCCGTTGGCCGCCCCGATGCGTTTGGCCGCGACCTGGCTCCAGCCGCCGGGGGCCGCGCCGAGATCGACCACGGAGATGCCTGACTTCAGAAAGCGATGCTTGTCGTCGATCTCGATCAGCTTGTAGGCCGCGCGCGAGCGCCAGCCGTCCTTTTTGGCCTGCGCCACATAGGGATCGTTGAGCTGCCGTTCCAGCCAGAGCTTTGATGACAGCTTGCGCTTGCCACCAGACTTGACCGTGACGTGCAACCGGCCGGTGGTGTCTTTCGCCATGCGGATGCTTGCCTTTGGATACTATTGAAACGCGATACAGTGGTTCTCCCTCTCCCCGTTCTTCACGGGGAGAGGGTTGGGGTGAGGGGCTCGATCCGCGAAATTGGTTCCAGTTGATGGACCTGTACCCCCTCACCCGGATCACATCTGCGATGTGATCCGACCTCTCCCCGCAAGCGGGGTGAGGTAAGCCAGGCCGCACGTGCGCCGCCTTAGCACGACCTTAGCGCGCCGTCCTCCCGCATCATTTCGACCAGCATGCCCTCGCGCAGGCCGCGGTCGGCGACGCGCAGCCGCGGCAGCGGGAACGCGTCGCGGATCGCGTCGAGAATGGCGCAACCGGCCAGCACCAGATCGGCGCGCTCAATGCTGATGCAATTGTTGTTGGCGCGCTCCTGATAGCTCATGCCGAGCAGCCGCTGGATCACCGACGTGACGTCGGAATTGTTCATCCAGATGCCGTCGATGCGGCGCCGGTCGTAGCGCTGCAAATTGAGAAACACGCCGGCCAGCGTCGTCACGGTGCCCGACGTGCCGAGCAGATGCATGTCACGCAGATCACCGCCATGCTCGGCCGCAAACGGCGCCACGTATTGCGCGACCTCGGCGATCATCCGCGCATAGGATTCGGCCGTGACGTCCTTGCCGCCGAAATGCTCGGCGATGGTGACGACGCCGAGCGGGATCGACATCCATGCCTTGATCCGCGGGACGGCGTTTTCTTCCCCTGGATCGCGCTCGATCCGGACCAGTTCCGTCGATCCGCCGCCGATATCGAACAGGATGGCGCCTCGCCCTTTGGGGTCGAGCAGCGGCGAGCAGCCGATCACCGCGAGCGTCGCCTCGGTCTCGCGATCGATCACCTCGAGCCGGATGCCGGTGTCTTTTGCCACCCTCTCGCGAAAGCTTTCGGCATTGGCCGCGGCGCGGCAGGCTTCGGTTGCGATCAACCGCAGGCGCCGGGCCTTGCGGTAGCGGATCTTGTCGCTGCAGATACTCAAGGCCGCAATGGCACGGTCGATCGCCGCTTCGCTGATGGAACCGGTCGAGGAGATGCCCTCGCCCAGCCGGATGATCCGCGAGAACGAATCGACCACGCGGAAGCCGTCGCCGGCCGGACAGGCGATCAGGAGCCGGCAGTTGTTGGTGCCAAGGTCGAGCGCGGCGTAGACGCCGCTTTCCGCCCCTGCCACAGCAGACCCTGACGGGCTTGCGCGGGCCGCAAGGCCATCGGCAAGCCGCGTATCCTCGTTCATCAAAACTGTCTTTCCGCGGCTTTGCTGCCGCCGAAGAATGAGCGCTCACGGAAACTTTAGCAGCGCCAAGGGCCTACGCAACATCCCATCACATAGGACCATGCCCAAACAGGCGTTGTCGCTGGGGGATCGGTGGGTTATTTGGTTCCGAGCCCGCGAAAGTCGCGGAAATCCAAGCATTTCAGGTATTTTTCGATGCAAGATCATACGTCGCCGTCGTCGCTGGAAAACGCTATCGCAGTGCAAAAATACGGCGTCGGGCAGCCTGTGCGCCGCAAGGAAGACGACACGCTGGTCCGCGGCAAGGGCAAATACACCGATGATTTCAGCCTGCCGGGCCAGGCCTATGCCTGGATCGTGCGCTCCAGCCACGCCCACGGAATCATCCGCGGCATCGATATCAAGGCCGCGCGGACCATGCCGGGCGTGCTCGGCGCCTGGACCGGCCAGGACCTTATGGCCGCCGGCTACAACCCCTTCACCTGCGGTCTGCCGCTGAAGAGCCGCGACGGCTCGCCGCTGCTGCAGACCAACCGCATGGCATTGGCGACCGACAAGGTGCGCTTCGTCGGCGATCCCGTGGCCTATGTCGTCGCCGAAACGCTGGCGCAGGCGCGTGATGCGGCGGAAGCCGTCGAGCTCGATATCGAGCCGCTGCCCGCGGTGACCAGTGCCGAGGAAGCGGCACAACCCGGCGCGCCGCAGCTCTACGATCACATCCCCAACAACACAGCGCTCGACTATCACTATGGCGATGCAGCGAAGATCGATGCGGCATTCGCCGGCGCCGCGCATGTAACAAAGCTCGATATCGTCAACACCCGCGTCGCCGTGGTGTCGATGGAGCCGCGCGTGGCGTTGGCTTCCTACGACAAGGCCAGCGAGCGCTTCACCATCCAGGTGCCGACCCAGGGCGTTTCCGGCAACAAGGTCACGTTTGCAAAAATCCTGAACGTGCCGAACGACAAGGTTCGCATCCTGACCGCCAATGTCGGCGGCTCGTTCGGCATGAAGAACATGAACTATCCGGAATACACCTGCATCGCGCATGCCTCGAAGGTGCTGGGCCGTCCGGTGAAGTGGACCGACGAGCGCTCGACCAGCTTCCTGTCCGACAGCCACGGCCGCGCGCAGATCATGCATTGCGAACTGGCGCTCGACGCCGAGGGTAAATTCCTCGCCGTGCGTCTGAAGGGCTATGGCAATCTCGGCGCCTACATCACCGGCGTGGCGCCGGGCCCGCTGTCGCTCAACACCGCCAAGAATCTTGCGAGCGTCTATCGTACGCCGCTGCTCGGCGTCGACATCAAGACGGTGCTGACCAACACCACCTTGATGGGCGCCTATCGCGGCGCCGGCCGGCCCGAGGCCAATTACTACATGGAGCGGCTAATCGACCGCGCCGCCGATGAAATGGGCATCAACCGGCTCACCCTGCGCAAGCGCAACTTCATCAAGCCGGCGCAACTGCCGTTCCCGGCGGCATCCGGTGTCACCTATGACAGCGGCGATTTCCAGGGCGTGTTCGCCAAGGCGCTGGAATTGTCCGACCACGCCAATTTTGCCAAGCGCAAAAAGGAAAGCAAGAAGCAGGGCAAACTGCGCGGGATTGCAGTCGGCTCCTATCTCGAAGTCACCGCACCGCCGAGCGGTGAACTCGGCAAGATCAATTTCGAGCCGGACGGATCGGTGAAGCTAACCACCGGGACGCTCGATTACGGCCAGGGGCATGCCACGCCGTTTGCGCAGGTACTGTCCGCAGAGCTCGGCGTACCCTTCGAGAAGGTCACGCTCGAACAGGGCGACAGCGATCTCGTGCGTTTCGGCAACGGCACCGGTGGCTCGCGCTCGATCACCGCGACCGGTCAGGCGATCGTCGAAGCCGCGGCGCTGGTGGTCGCCAAGGGCAAGCAGGCGGCGGCGCATCTGCTGGAAGCCAGCGAGGGCGACATCGAATTCGGCAATGGCCGCTTCACCATCGCCGGCACCGACCGCTCGATCGGCATCATGGAACTGGCGCAGCGGCTGCGCGACGGCAAGGTGCCGGAGGGCGTGCCCGATACGCTCGACGTCGATCACGCCACCAAGGACACGCCGTCGACGTTCCCCAATGGTTGCCACGTCGCCGAAGTCGAGATCGATCCCGACACCGGGGTTACGAAAATCGTGCGCTACACCGGGATCTCTGACTTCGGCACCATCGTCAATCCGATGATCGTCGACGGCCAGCTGCATGGCGGCGTCGCGCAAGGCATCGGCCAGGCGCTGATGGAGGAAGTCAGCTACGATTCCAGCGGCCAGCCGATCACCGGCTCTTTCATGGATTACGCGATGCCGCGCGCCGGCGACATTCCGCTGATGGCAACCGCCGATCACCCCTCGCCGGCCAAGACCAATCCTTTGGGCACCAAGGGCTGCGGCGAAGCCGGCTGCGCCGGCAGCCTCGCCTGCATCGTCAATGCCGTGATCGATGCGCTGTCGGAGTACGGCATTTCGCAGATCGACATGCCATTGACATCAGAACGCGTCTGGCGTGCGATCCAGGAGGCCAAGGCGAGGAAGGCGGCATAGGATGCAACCAGCCATCATCGGTGAACTCCGCGCAACGTTCGACGCGACAACGGTCCTGACCGGCGCCGATATCGATGCGCGCTATTACACCGATATAGCCGGCATCCCCGTCCCTCCGCCGATTGCGGTGATGCGGCCGCGCTCGACCGAGGACGTCTCGCGATTCCTGGCGATCTGCCACCGGGCGCGCGTTGCGGTCACGACCCAGGGCGGCATGACCGGACTCGTCGGCGCCACCATGCCGATGGCCGGCGAAATCGTGCTGTCGATGGAGCGCATGAACGCGATCGAAGAGGTCGACACCGGCGGCGGGGTCGTCATCGCCCAGGCCGCCGTGCCGCTGCAACGCGTGCACGAGCGCGTCGCGCAGGACGGCTTCATGTACCCGCTCGATCTCGGCGCCCGCGGCAGCTGCACGATCGGCGGCAACATCTCGACCAATGCCGGCGGCAACCGGGTGATCCGCTACGGCATGACGCGCGATCTCGTGCTTGGGCTCGAAGCGGTGCTTGCTGACGGCACCGTGCTCAAGGGCGTGCGCAAATACATCAAGAACAACACCGGCACCGACCTCAAGCAATTGTTCATCGGCACCGAAGGCACGCTCGGCGTGGTGACCCGCGCGGCGTTGCGGATTTTCCCGGCGCCGGCCGAACAACAGGTGGTGCTTTGCGCGCTGCCGAGTTTCGACAAGGTGCGGGCGATGCTCGACCTGGCGCGCAAGCGGCTTGGCGGCGAACTGACCGCGTTCGAGGTGATGTGGAACAGCTATTACCGCCTCGTGACGCAGCTGGTTCGAGGCGTCGCCGCGCCGCTGCCAGCCAGCCATCCCTTCTATTTGCTGATGGAATCCTCGGGCAGCAACGCCGAGCGCCTCCGCGCCGACGTTGAACAACTGCTCGAAGAGGCGCTGGGTGAAGGCATCATCCTCGATGCGATCATTGCCAATTCAGGTGCTTCTACAGCCGCGATCTGGCGGGTTCGCGATTCCAGCGTCGAACTCAGCCGGGCGACCGCGCCCACCGTCGGCTTCGACATCAGCCTCGCCATCGACCAGATGGAACCGTTCACGGAAGCGGTCGCAAAGGCGATCAAGGCGGTCGACAAGGACGCCTACACCATCGTGCTCGGGCATGTCGGCGACGGCAATCTGCACGTCAACACAAAATACTCGCCTCCGGCTGACAAGCATGAGGAGATGAAGAAACTGGTCTTCGGCCTCACCAGCGACTTCGGCGGTTCGATCTCGGCCGAGCACGGCATCGGCATCTCCAGGCGGCCCTATCTCAAGCTCAGCCGCACCGCGGAGGAGATCGAGACCATGCGCACGCTGAAGCGCGCGCTTGATCCGCATCACATCCTCAATCCCGGTCGCGTCTTCGAGATGTGAAGCACGCCGCCTAGGCGGCGAGCTTCAATGCGCGCTCCAGGAGCTCCAGCCGGTCCTGGCCCCAGAAGATATCGCCCGAGGGCAAGACGTAACTGGGCGCGCCGAACACGCCCGCCTTCAGAGCATCCTGCGTGTACTGCTCGTACAGCGCATCGAGTTCCGCGTCCGACGGGCCGCCGGCGCGCAGCGCGGCGGCGTCGAGTCCGGCGCGTTGCGCTGATGATGCCATCACCACGGGGTCCGCAAACGATTCCTCGCGCTCCCAGATGGCGCGCGCCAGCTCCAGCGACAATTTATGAGCGTCCTTGCCCTGCAGCTTGGCCGCGATCACAAGGCGCGTCGCCGCCGCGTCATCGCTGGGGAAGAATTTAGGCTCGACATTGAGCGGAAGTCCCCGCACCTCGCGCCAGCGCCTGAGCTCCATCAGCCGGTAAGCCTGCCGCTGCGGCGAGCGCTTTGGCAGCGGCAGCCCGCCGGTCTGCTCGAAGATCGGGCCGAACTTGGCGGGCTTGACGTTGACTTCCGCGCCATAGCGCCGCGCGATCTCGGCGAACGGGCCGCTGCCCATGTAGGTCCAGGGCGAGTTCAGCGACAGATAGTAGTCGATGGTAATGCCCATGGTTACGCCGCCACCTGTTCGCGCGGCTGGTAGATCGCGGTGTGGTGGCAATGCGCCAGCGGTGTCTTGCCGTTGGCGACCACCAGCGCATCGAGTTCGACGAAACGATGGCCCTTCTTGTCGTAATTGCCGATCACTTTGGCGCGCGCGGTCAATTCATCCCCGATGCGGGCCGCTGACAGGAGCTGCATCCTTGTGCCGACATGAATCCATGGGCCCATAACGGCGTTGTCGACCAGCACCATGTTCATCACCCGCGGCAACAGGCCGGGGTGGCCGAGTCCTTCCTGCGCGTAGATCACTTCGGTTTCGCGAATATCCGCCAGATATTGTTTTGCCGCGTCCGTCGCCCAGGTGCGCGGCGCCGCGCCGAGCCATTTACCCAGTGCATAGGACGACGCATCGACCGGCTTGCGCTCGCCTGCGGCTGCGACCTCGACAAAGTCGGAAAGCGAAAATGATGGCGCTGCCGATGGCAGCGAAGCTGTGCCGGTCGCACAAATATCTCCCCGGCTCTCGACCTGGAGCTCAAGCACGCCGTTGGTTTCCTCGCCCATGACGTCGGCCTGCTCGCCGTCATAAACTGGCTTGACGAAGCGCGCCTCGATCAGGCCACGCTCCAGAAAGGCCCGGCCCCATTTTGCGACCGGCAGGTGCATCATGTAGGCCATGACATCGACACCGGGCACCAGACCGCCGCTAAAACCATAGCGCTTCGCCACCGTGTCATCGTGCATCTTGTTCTCGGAATGCTTGGAAGTGTTGTAGGCCGAGACGCGATACGGCCCGATCCGGCTTGTCATGCCCGTTTCCTTTATTTTCTTGTTGTTTCCGGGCGTTATCGTACGCAAAGAAAGTGTCGTGGCAAGCGTGTTCCCCGGCCTGTTTTCCTCGCCTTTTTCCGCCCCATGGAGTACCACGCGCGGACGAGACGACGAGACCGAATCCACCCCAATAAACCGACTGAAGTGCCTGACTTGAATCCACCCCGCATCTATGTCGACGCCGACGCCTGCCCGGTCAAGGACGAGATCTATAAGGTCGCGAGCCGGCACGGCCTGCCCGTCAGCGTGGTCGCGGGCAATTTCATCCGCGTGCCGCAGGATCCGCTGATCGAGCGGATCGCCGCCGGCGCCGGGATGGATGCCGCTGACGACTGGATTGCGGAACGCGCCGGCAAAGGCGATATCGTCATCACCTCGGATATTCCGCTGGCGAGCCGCTGCGTGAAAGCCGGCGCCGAGGTGCTGGCCCCCAACGGCAAGCCGTTCACCGAACAATCGATCGGCATGACGCTCGCGGTACGCAATCTGATGACCGACCTGCGCTCGTCCGGTGAAGTGACGGGCGGCCCGCGATCCTTTGCGCCGCGCGACCGCTCGGCGTTCCTCTCCGCGCTCGACCAGACTATCCGGCGCATCCAGCGTCAGCGGGCTTTGCCGCCTGCGCCGAACCAGAATTGAGCTGAACGATGCCGCCGCCGCTGATCCAGTTGAAAGATATCGCGCTAACGTTTGGCGGCACGCCGCTGTTGTCGGGCGTGGAACTGTCCGTGTCGACGGCCGAGCGCGTGTGTTTGATCGGCCGCAACGGCTCCGGCAAATCGACGCTGCTGAAGATCGCCGCCGGACTCGTCGAGCCCGACAGCGGCAGCCGCTTCGTGCAGCCCGGCGCCACCATCCGCTATCTGCCGCAGGAGCCTGATTTCGGCGCGCACAAGACGACGCTGGCCTATGTCGAGGCCGGACTCAATCCGGGCGACGACCATTATCAGGCGCGCTATCTCATCGAGCAGCTGGGCTTGAGCGGCGATGAAGATCCCGCCCATGTCTCGGGCGGTGAAGCCCGCCGCGCGGCGCTGGCGCGGGTGTTGGCGCCCGCCCCCGACATTTTGCTGCTGGACGAGCCGACCAACCATCTCGATCTCACCACCATCGAATGGCTGGAAGGCGAGCTGGAGAGCCGCCGCTGTGCGCTGGTCATCATCAGCCATGACCGCCGCTTCCTCTCCAACCTGTCGCGCTCTACCGCCTGGCTCGACCGCGGCCAGATCAAGCAGATCGACCGCGGCTTTTCCGCATTCGAGGCCTGGCGCGACGAAGTGCTGGCCGAGGAAGAGCGCGACCAGCACAAGCTCGACCGCAAGATCGTCAACGAAGAGCACTGGCTGCGCTACGGCGTCTCCGGCCGCCGCAAGCGCAACGTCAAGCGGCTCGGCAATCTGCATGCCCTGCGCGATCAGCGGCGCACTTATCGCGGCGCGACCGGGAATGCCAGCCTCGCCGCCGCCGAAGCGGACAAATCGGGCAAGCTGGTCATCGAGGCCAAGAACATCGGCAAATCCTTTGGCGACCGCAAGATCGTCGACGGATTCTCGATCCGGGTGCAGCGCGGCGACCGCATCGGCATCGTCGGCCCGAACGGCGCCGGCAAGACCACGCTCATTGACATGCTGACCGGCGGCAGTCCGCCCGACAGCGGCACGATCCGGCTCGGCGCCAATATCGAGATGGCGACGCTGGACCAGCACCGCGAAAGCCTCGACCCCAAATCGACGCTGGCCGACGCCCTGACCGGGGGCGGCAGCGACCACGTCATGATCGGCGGCAAGCCGAAGCACGTCGTCAGCTACATGAAGGACTTTTTGTTCGCGCAGGAGCAGATGCGCACGCCGCTGGAGGTACTTTCGGGCGGCGAACGCGGGCGGCTGATGCTGGCTCGCTCATTGGCCAAGGCATCCAACCTGCTGGTGCTCGACGAGCCGACCAACGATCTCGACCTCGAAACCCTCGACGTGCTCGAGGAAATGCTCGGCGACTACGAAGGCACGGTGATCCTGATCAGCCATGACCGCGACTTCCTCGACCGCGTCGTGACCTCGGTGATCGCGCCCGAAGGCGACGGAAGCTGGATCGAATATGCCGGCGGCTATACCGACATGCTGGCGCAGCGCGGCGCGGATCTGAAGCGCGAGGCGGTAAAGGTCGCCGAAGAGAAACGGGAAGCGAGGGTTGCCGCTGGATCGCCTTCGACCGGACCGAAACGGCGCCTGAACTTCAACGAAAAGCACGCGCTGGAAACGCTACCCAAGACCATGGCGAAGCTGCAAGCCGAGATTGCCAAGCAGCAGCGCATCCTCGACGATACCGATCTCTACAAGAAGAACCGCAAGAAGTTTGATTCCGCCTCCGATGCGCTTACAAAGGCGCAGAAGGAATTGCAGGAAGCCGAGGACAAGTGGCTGGAGCTTGAGGTGCTGCGCGAAGAGATAGAACAGGCATGATGCGTGGGATGGTTGCCATCGTCATTGCCTGCGACAAACGCGAAGCGTTTGCGCAAGGGAGCGCAGCGACGAAGCAATCCATTCTGCACCTCGGATAGATGGATTGCTTCGCTTCGCTCGCAATGACGAGCATGCTGAATTGGAGTGAAAAATGACCACACCCCTCGCCGCCAAGATCGCCCGTGAATACGGCACCCCCGCCGCCGTGATCGACATGGACCGGGTCGAGCGCAACATCGCGCGGATCCAGGCGGCGTGCGATGCCGCAGGCGTCGCCAACCGGCCGCATATCAAGACCCACAAGAGCCCGCTGCTGGCCGCGATGCAGATCAAGGCTGGCGCCAAGGGCATCACCTGCCAGAAGCTGGGTGAGGCCGAAGTGATGGCGGACGCCGGGATCGACGACATCCTGATCAGCTACAATCTGATCGGCGAGGAGAAGATGGCCCGGCTCGGCGCGCTGCAGGGCAAGGCCAACATGACGGTCGCCTGCGACAATTCCGTCGTGGTGGCGGGCCTGCCGCAGGCGGCCGCTGCATCCGGCCGGCAGCTGTCGGTGGTGGTCGAATGCGACACTGGCCGCAAGCGTGCCGGCGTCGAGACCCCGGCGGAATCCATCGCGCTGGCGCGCGAGATCGCGGGCTCCAAGGGGCTGAAATTCGCCGGCTTCATGCTGTACCCGACCGAAACCGGCTGGGCGGAAGCGCAGAAGTTCTTTGACGAGGCGTTGGCAGGCGTCCGCGCCCACGGCCTCGATGCAACCATGGTCTCGACCGGCGGCTCGCCGAACATGAAGAATGTCGGCAAGCTCAAGGGCGCCACCGAGCATCGGCCCGGCACCTACATCTACAACGACCGCATGCAGGTCGCGGCCGGCGTCGCCAGCTGGGACGATTGCGCACTCAGCATCTATTCAACGGTCGTCAGCCGCGCCGGTCCGGACCGCGGCATTCTCGATGCCGGCTCCAAGACACTGACGTCCGACACCGGCGGGCTCGAAGGCCACGGCCTGATCCTCGAGCATCCCGAAGCCAAGATCGCGCGTTTTGCCGAAGAGCATGGCTTCCTCGACCTCACCCGCAGCAATACGCGGCCGAACGTCGGCGACGTCGTGCGGATCGTGCCCAACCATGTCTGCGTCGTCGTCAACATGATGGACGAAGTGGTGATGGTGCGCGGCGACGAGATTCTTGGAACGCTGCCGGTCGCGGCGCGGGGGAAGTTGCGGTGATACGCACGTAGGGTGGGCAAAGGCGCGCTCTTCGCGCCGTGCCCACCATCTATCTATCCAACGAAATGGTGGGCACGCTTCGCTTTGCCACCCTACGAAGCCAGGCTGAGCCACTTCAATACGCCCCTGCCCGCCGCAGCGCCGGTGGCAAACGACGCCTGCAGCAGATAGCCGCCAGTTGGGGCTTCCCAATCCAGCATTTCACCCGCGGCGAATACGCCTGGCAAACGACGGATCATGAAGGCGTCGTCGAGTTCGTCGAAGGCGATACCGCCCGCGGTCGAGATCGCGCGCGCGATCGGCGCGACGCCGTTGAGTTCTATGGGCACGGCGTTGATCAGACGGGCGAGATCAGGTGGCGATAGCGACGCCATCGACACGCCGGATATCTTGACCGCCTCCTGCAATAACCCGATCGCAACAGGCGAAAGATGCACGGCCTTGCGCAGGAAATTCGACTGGGATTGTTTGCCCTTTGGCGCCGAGAGCCGCGCGGTCAATTCCTCGATCGCCAGATCAGGGCGCAGCGCGATCTGCAGCGTCGCCTGCCCCGCGCTGGGGATCGCTTCGCGCAAGTCCGCCGACAACGCATAGATCGCGCCGCCTTCGATGCCCGTTCGGGTGACGATCGCTTCGCCGCGAACGGTGCGCGCGCCAAACGTCAGCGCGACGCCTTTCAGCGGTTGGCCTTCAAAACGATCGCGGAAAATGTCGGACCAAGCGACGGTGAAGCCGGAATTGGCCGGGCGCAGCTTTGATATCGTCACACCCTTGGCGGCAAGCGTTTCCGCCCATGCACCGTCGGAGCCGAGCCGTGGCCAGCTAGCGCCGCCGAGCGCCAGCACGGTTGCCGTCGCCTCGATCTCGCGTTGGCCATCGGGTGTTTGAAAAAGCAAGCGGCCGTTGTCATCCCACCCGGTCCAGCGATGGCGCAGCGCGAGTTGAACGCCTTGCCCGTCCAGCCGCCGCAGCCATGCCCGCAGCAGCGGTGAGGCCTTGAACGCCTTTGGGAAAACCCGGCCGCTGGAGCCGACAAAGGTCGATTGCCCCAGTGCCTCGCTCCAGTCGCGCAGCGCCTGTGGCGGAAAGGCATCGATGGCCGCCTTCAGGTTCGGCATTGCTTCGGCGTATCGCGAGAGAAACGCGGGCAGCGGTTCGCTGTGCGTCAGATTGAGCCCGCCCCGCCCGGCCATCAGCAGCTTGCGGCCGGCGGACGGCATCGCGTCATGGACGGTGACGGCAGCGCCGCCATTGGCCAACACCTCGGCGGCCATCAGGCCGGCGGGGCCGGCACCGATGATGGCGATGTTGTTGGCGCGAGGCGATGACATGGCGTGAGTGTAAGCCGGATTCGCCTACCGCAAAAAAGAACGTCATTCCGGGATGGTCCGAAGGACCAGACCTCAGGGGCGCAATTGCGCCCTGGGGAATCTCGAGATTCCGGGCTCGACGCTTCGCCTCGCCCCGGAATGACGGCGAGCGCTACAGCTTGATCCCCGCTCTCGCCGCGGCCTGCCCCACGTACTTCTGCGTCTGCTCGAACGCGCCCTGCAGCGCCTTCGCCGTGGACATATCGCCGATCGCGGCAAAGTTCGCGGCGATCGCGTCCGGCGTCCAGTCGGATTGGGCCAGGTTGATGCCTTCGGTCTCGACGACCTTGATCACCGCAAACGAGCCGGCACCGGCGCCCATGATGGTGCGGGTCGGCGCGTCCTCGCTGAGCAAGAATTCCACCGCCGGCGTGATCGCCTCGGGGCGCATCAGCGCCAGCGCCTGCGGCGGCAGCAGTTCCTCGGTCATGCGCGTCGCCGCGGTCGGCGAGATGGTGTTGACGCGGATGTTGTTCTTGCGGCCCTCCTCGGCCAGCACGTTCATCAGGCCGATCATGCCGGCTTTGGCCGCGCCGTAATTGGCCTGGCCGAAATTGCCGAACAGGCCGGATGAGGAGGTGGTGACGACGATGCGGCCGTAATTGCGCTCGCGCATGCCGGCCCACACCGCCTTGCAGCAATAGAAGGTGCCGGTGAGATGGACATCCAGCACTTTCGCGAAATCGGCGACTTCCATTTTTGTGAACGACTTGTCGCGCAGGATGCCGGCATTGGCGCACAGCAAATCGACGCTGCCCCACTCTTTGGTGGCGCGCTCGACCATCGCCGTGACCTGCTCGAAATTGGAGACATCGGCGCCGTCGGCGATCGCGGTACCGCCGGCTTTGCGGATTTCCTCAACCACGGTCTCGGCCGGGGTCAGCGAGCCACCGGTGCCGTCGCGCGCGCCGCCGAAATCATTGACGACGACCTTGGCGCCGCGGCTGGCCAGCCCCAGCGCATGCGCCCGTCCCAGACCATTGCCCGCGCCGGTGACGATTGCGACGCGTCCGTCAAACCTGATTGTCATGATTGCAGTTCCTGCTCTTCGTCATGCCCGGGCTTGACCCGGGCATCCACCCAAAATCGAGAGGTTTTTGAGCAGTGATGGATTGCCGGGTCAAGCCCGGCATGACTGGCGAAACCTTACGCGAAATAGATCAAGCCGAGCCAGTTGGCGACCAAAGCGGGTTTTGCTTCACCCTCGATCTCGACGGTGACATTGGTGCGCGACTGCAGCTCCTTGGGCTTACGCAAAATTGCCTCCAGCAGCGTGAAACGGCCGCGGACGCGGGAGCCCGCGCGCACCGGCGACATGAACCGCAGCCGATCGAACCCGTAGTTGACCCCCATCGTGGTGCCTTCGATGACCGGCATCACCTCGTAGGACATGATCGACAGCAGAGACATCGTCAGAAAGCCGTGCGCCACGGTGGTGCCGTAAGCGGTTTCCTTCTTGGCGCGCTCGGGATCGACATGGATGAACTGGTGGTCCTCGATCACGTCGGCATAGAGGTTGATCCTGGCCTGATCGACCAGGTGCCAGGACGAGACGCCGATCTCCTTGCCGACCATGGCCTGATAGGCTTCAAACGAGACCGGCGGTTTCTTCCAGACTTCATTCATTACTCAGGTCTCCAATCCGGCAGTCCGCACCTTCTGCAGCTCCGGAAACTGTTCTTCGCGGAATTCCGTCCCGCGCAGCGCATCGGCGCGGTTGTCGTCGTGCTCCAGCCGGCGCAATTGCACGCGGCGGATTTTTCCCGAAATCGTCTTCGGCAGCTCGGTCACAAGCTCGATGCGGCGGATACGCTTGAACGGCGCCAGGCGGGTGTGCAGGTGGTTGAAGATCGACAGCGCGGTCTCCGGCGTGCGCTCGACGCCCGCGACCAGCAGGACATAGGCTTTCGGGATTGCGAGCCTGATCGGATCGGGACTGGGCACGACCGCGGCCTCCGCGACCGATTCATGCTCCAGCAGCACGCTCTCCAGTTCGAATGGACTGATGCGGTAGTCGGACGATTTGAAGACGTCGTCGGAGCGGCCGACAAAGGTCAGATAACCCTCGTCATCGGCGAACACCACGTCGCCGCTGCGATAGAGGTCGCCATCGGCGCCGCTCAGTTTGCCGTCCTCGCCCTGATAGCCCTGCATCAGGCCGGCCGGACGGTCCGCGCCGAGCACCAGCGTCACCTCGCCCTCTTTGGTCGCGTGGCCATCATTGTCGGTGATCTGCACGCGGTAGCCGGGCAACGGCCGGCCCATCGATCCGACCTTGACGGTCTGGCCCGGCGAATTACCGGCGAGCGCCGTGGTTTCGGTCTGGCCATAGCCGTCGCGGATGGTCAGGCCCCAGGCGGTGCGGACCTGATCGATGACTTCGGGATTGAGCGGCTCGCCGGCGCCGCAGACTTCGCGCAAGGAGACTTTGAAGGCCGCAAGCTTCTCCTGGATGAACAGCCGCCACACCGTCGGCGGTGCGCACAAGGTCGTCACGCCACAACGGCCGATGGTCGCGAGCAACGCCTTGGCGTCGAAGCGCGGCTGGTTGACCACGAACACGGTGGCCCCGGCATTCCAGGGCGCGAACAAGCAGCTCCAGGCATGCTTGGCCCAGCCCGGCGAGGAAATGTTGAGATGCACATCGCCCGGCTGCAGCCCGAGCCAGAACATCGTCGACAACGCGCCGACGGGATAACTGCGCTGGCTGTGCCGCACCAGCTTTGGCTTTGCCGTGGTGCCCGAGGTGAAATAGAGCAGCATCGCGTCGTCGGCGTTGGTCGGACCATCGGCTGCGAATGTTTCCGAAGCGCCGGCAGCCTCTTCGAACGGCAACCAGCCCTCGTGCTTCGATGTCGCGCCGACCACGATGCGCACCAGGCCTTCGGCGCCGAGACTGGCAAATTTTGCGACCTGATCCTGCGAGGCCACCACCACCTTCGCCCGGCCGCGGTCGAGCCGGTCGCGCAATTCATCGGGGGTCAGAAGCGTGGTCGCTGGAATCACGACGACGCCGAGCTTCATCGCCGCCAGCATGGTCTCCCACAGCGGCACGACATTGCCGAGCAAGAGCAGCAGATGATCGCCGCGTTTCAATCCCTGTGCGCGCAGGAAGTTGGCGACCTGGTTGGAACGGCGCGACAGCGCGGCAAAGGAAAGCTTTGTCTCCTTGTCGCTGCCGGCATCGACGATCCACAGCGCCGCGCGGTCCTTGCTGTCGGAGTTACGCGCCAGTTCGGCATCGAACCAGTCCAGCGCCCAATTGAACGGAACCGGATCCGGCCAGCGGAACCCCTTTACCGCGGTGTCGTAGTCGGTGCGGTGCTTGAGCAGAAAGGCGCGCGCTTCCTGGAAACTCGTCATCGGCTCTCCGTTATTTCCCGGCGAGACTCCGAACGTGCTGGATAATCCCGGAAAAATCCACCCCGCCATGGCCGGCGGCGTCGAACGCCTTGTAGATCTCCTGCGCGTGCTTGCCCAGAGGGGTCGCGGCGCCCGCGGCATTGGCGGCGTCCTGCGCCAGCGTCAAATCCTTCACCATCAGATTGGAGGCGAAACCGGGCTTGTAGTCGTTGTTGGCCGGAGAGGTCGGAACCGGGCCCGGCACCGGGCAATAAGTCGTCAGCGACCAGCATTGTCCCGATGAGGTCGAGGCGACGTCGAACAACGCCTGATGCGACAGGCCCAGTTTCTCGGCGAGCGCGAAGGCCTCGCCGACCGCGATCATGGAAATGCCAAGAATCATGTTGTTGCAGATCTTGGCCGCCTGCCCTGCGCCGGCGCCGCCGCAATGCACGATCTTCTTGCCCATGTTTTCCAGCACCGGCTTGGCGGCGCCGAACGCCTTCTCCTCGCCGCCGCACATGAAGGTCAGCGTCGCGCCCTTGGCGCCGCCGGTGCCGCCGGACACCGGTGCATCGACGGAAGCCATGCCGTGCTTGGCCGCCAGCGCATGCGCCTGTTTTGCACTCTCGACGTCGATGGTCGAGCAATCGATGATCAGCGCGCCCTTGGCCATCGCCGGAACCACGTCGGTCCAGACCGAGACCACGTGCTTGCCCGCGGGCAGCATGGTGATGACGGTATCCGCCCCCTTCACCGCGGCCGCGGCGCTTTCCGCAATCGTGGCGCCGTCGCTCTTGGCCTGATTCTTGGAGGCCTCGACCAGATCGAAGGCGATGACCTTATGGCCGGCCTTGACCAGGTTGGCCGCCATCGGCCCGCCCATATTGCCGAGGCCAATGAATGCGATAGTTGCCATCTCGAATCCTCCGCGTGAGCTGTTCTTGTTGTTTCAGTTGAACCTGAGTTCGTCGGCGCCGATCTCGGCGAAATAAGGCGCCTGCATCGCAGGGGTCACGTCCTCGATCCGTGGCGGCGACCATTTTGGACTGCGGTCCTTGTCGATCACGGCGGCGCGGACGCCCTCGCGAAAGTCGTCGCTGGCAAACACTTCGAGGGCCGCGCGATATTCCCGCACCAGGCATTCTTCCATCGAGGACGACGCCCGCGCCAGTCGCAGCAGTTTCAGCGTGACCACCATGCCGCGCGGCGATTTTTCGCCAAGCGTCTTCAGCGTTGAAAGCGCCAGTTCCGAGCCGTCGCGCTGCAGGGCGGCGACGATATCTTCCATCCGGTCATGGGCGAACCAGTTGTCGATTTTTGCCTGTATCGCGGCGACGGGACCGGCAGTCTCGCCGGTCGCAAAGCCATCAATAAGGGTCTTGATTTCGGCTGATGTTGCTCCGGGCCGGACTTTGGTGAGCGCCTCGCGCAGCGCGGCCAATTTGGCCGACGGCACCACCGTGTCGGCAAAGCGCGCATTAATCGCGTCTGGACCATTCATGGTTTGGCCGGTCAGGCCAAAATAGGTTCCGATCTCGCCCGGCGAATGCGAGAGTAGCCAGGTGCCGCCGACATCTGGGAAAAATCCGAGGCCGACTTCAGGCATGGCGAGCTTTGTCCGCTCGGTCACCACGCGATGGCTGCTGTGGGCGGATAGCCCGACGCCGCCGCCCATTACGATGCCGTCCATGAAGGCGACATAGGGCTTTGGGAATCTCTTGATGCGGGCGTTGAGGATGTATTCCTCGCGCCACAGGATTTTGCCGAGATCGCCGGCGACCTTCGAGCTTTCCCAGAGCGCGCGGATATCGCCGCCGGCGCAGAGGCCGCGCTCGCCTGCCCCCTCAAGCAGGATCACCGCGACCGCTGGATCGGCCTCGAACTGATCGAGCGCCTTGTCGATGTCGCGGAACATCTCCAACGTCACGGCATTGATCGCCTTCGGCCGGTTGAGGCGGATTACGCCGCAAGATCCCTCGCGCCGCGCGATCAGGTCACCCTCTGGCGATTCGACTGCTGTCATCGCGCGCCTTCGATCAGTTTTCGCGACACAATCAACCGCATGATCTCGTTGGTCCCTTCCAGGATCTGGTGCACGCGCAAATCGCGCACGATCTTTTCGATGCCGTATTCGCTGAGGTAACCGTAGCCGCCATGCAGTTGCAGCGCCTGGTTGGCAACCTCGAAACCGACATCGGTGCCAAAGCGTTTGGCCATCGCGCACAGCATGGTTGCGTCCGCATCCTTGCGGTCGAGCGCGGCGGCTGCGCGCCACACAAAGGTCCGCGCAGCTTCCAGTTCGGTCGCCATGTCGGCGAGGCGAAACTGCAGCGCCTGGAATTCGTCGAGGCGCTTGCCAAAGGCTTTCCGCTCTTTCATGTAGCTAAGCGATTTATCGAGCGCGTTCTGCGCGCCGCCGAGCGAACAGGCGGCGATGTTGATGCGGCCGCCATCGAGCCCGGCCATCGCGATCTTGAAGCCGATCCCTTCGTCGCCGAGGCGATTTTCGATCGGCACGCGAGCGTTTTCGAAAATCACCGCGCGGGTCGGCTGGGCGTTCCAGCCCATCTTGCGCTCATTGGCGCCGAACGACAGCCCTGGCGTATCGCCCTCGATCACCAGGGTCGAGATGCCGCCGGGGCCATCGGCGCCGGTGCGCACCATCACCACATAGAGATCGCCCTTGCCGGCGCCTGAAATGAACTGTTTCTGGCCGTTGAGCACGTAGTGATCGCCGTCGCGCACCGCGCGGGTACGCAAGGCAGCCGCGTCCGATCCGGAGCCCGGCTCGGTCAGGCAATAGCTCGCCAGCAGCTCCATGGTGCAGAGTTTTGGCAACCACTTCTGGCGCTGGGTATCGTTGCCATAGGCATCGATCATCCAGGACGCCATGTTGTGGATCGAGATGAACGCCGACACCGTCGGGCAGCCCTGCGCCAGGGCCTCGAAGATCAGCGCGGCGTCGAACCGCGTCAGCGCCGAGCCGCCGACATCGTCGCGGATATAGACCCCGCCGATGCCGAGCGTCGCGGCCTCGCGCATCACGTCGACGGGAAAATGCTTTTCCTCGTCCCAGCGGATCGCATGCGGCGCGATTTTTTCCGCGGCGAACTCCCGCGCCATATCGCGAACCGCAATCTGGTCCTCGTTGAGAGCGAAATGCATTTTGCGCTCGGCTTCTGCGCGCTAGTTCATCGTCGGAATCGAGAACTCCGCGCCCTCCTTCACACCCGACGGCCAGCGCGAGGTGATGGTCTTGGTCTTGGTGTAGAAGCGGATCGAATCCGGGCCGTGCTGATTGAGATCGCCGAAGCCGGACTTCTTCCAGCCACCAAACGTGTAATAGGCGATCGGCACCGGGATCGGCACGTTGATGCCGACCATGCCGACTTCGACCTTGGCGGCGAAATCGCGCGCGGCGTCGCCGTCGCGGGTGAAGATCGCAACGCCATTGCCATAGTCATGGTCCGACGGCAGCGCCAGCGCTTCCTTGTAGTCGTGCGCGCGCACCACCGACAGCACCGGCCCAAAAATCTCTTCCTTGTAGATCCGCATGTCCTTGGTGACGTTGTCGAACAGCGAACCGCCGAGATAGAATCCCTTCTCATAGCCCTGCATCTTGAAGCCACGGCCGTCGACGGCGAGCGTCGCGCCTTCCTTGACGCCGATATCGATGTAGCTCTTCACCTTCTCGACCGCTTCGCGCGTCACCAGCGGGCCGTAATCGGCGGAGGGATCGATCGAGGTGCCGATCTTGAGCGACTCCACGCGCGGGATCAGCTTTTCCATCAGGCGATCGGCGGCGGTCTTGCCCACGGGCACCACGACCGAAATCGCCATGCAGCGCTCGCCGGCCGAACCGTAGCCGGCGCCGATCAGGGCATCGACAGCTTGGTCCATATCGGCGTCGGGCATGACGATGGCGTGGTTCTTGGCGCCGCCGAAACACTGGCACCGCTTGCCGGTCTGTGCAGCGCGCTCGTAGATGTACTGCGCAATCGGCGTCGAGCCGACAAAGCCGATCGCCTTGATATCGGGATCGTCGAGGATGGCGTCGACGGCCTCCTTGTCGCCGTTGACGACGTTGAGCACGCCGGGCGGCAGGCCGGCCTCGATCATCAGGGCGGCCAGCATCATTGGCACGCCGGGATCGCGCTCCGACGGCTTCAGGATGAAGGCATTGCCGCAGGCGATCGCCGGCGCGAATTTCCACATCGGGATCATCGCCGGGAAATTGAACGGCGTGATGCCGGCGACGACGCCGAGCGGTTGCCGCATCGAATAGATGTCGATGCCGGGGCCGGCGCCTTCGGTGTATTCGCCCTTCATCAGGTGCGGAATGCCGCAGGCGAATTCGGCGACTTCGAGTCCGCGCTGGATATCGCCCTTGGCGTCGGGAACGGTTTTGCCATGCTCACGCGCAAGGCAATCAGCGAGTTTGTCGTAATCACGCTGTACCAGTTCGACGAATTTCATCATCACGCGCGCGCGGCGCTGCGGGTTGGTCGCGGCCCATTCCGGCTGAGCTGCCCTGGCGTTCTCGACGGCGGCGCGAACCTCGGCCTTGGAGGCTAACGCCACCTTGGCCTGGACGTCTCCGGTCATCGGCTCGAAAACGTCGGCCGTCCGGCCCGAATTGCCCTTGACCTCTTTGCCGCCGATGAAATGTCCGATTGAACGCATGAATCTTCTCCCTAGACCCGGTTAGATCGCTTTACCGCCCTTTTTGACCTGCATTTCCTAGGATACAAGTGCGATAAATTGCACCATAGATGTGCGGAAATGCTGGATCAAGGCGGCGGTACGATCGATTGGGATGACTTCCGTTTTCTGCTGGCGATTGCGCGCGGCGGAACGGTATCCGTTGCCGCAAAACAGCTTGGCGTCGATCATGCCACAGTGATCCGGCGTGTCGACCGGCTGGAACGGCATCTGTCCGCAAAACTGTTTGATCGGCGTAAAACCGGATATTTGCTGACCGAGGCCGGCCAGCGCGTCGCCGACAGCGCGGAAGCAATGGAATCGACCATCGTCGCCAACCAGGAGGCGGTCGGCGGCTCCCGCGCGCATCTGACCGGCACGGTGCGGATCGGGGCGCCGGACGGGTTTGGCAGCCACTTCCTAGCCTCGCGGCTGGTAAAATTCGTCGAGCGATACCCGGACCTCGACCTGCAGCTGGTCGCCACCGCGCGGCTGTTCAGCCTCTCCAAGCGCGAGGCCGATATCGCGATCAGCCTGACGATGCCGAAGGAAGGCCGGATCGTGGGGCGCAAGCTGCTCGACTACAGCCTCGGGCTTTATGCCGCCCCCGCCTATCTCGATCGCGCGCCCGGGATTACCGGGCGCAGTGACCTCGCCGCACATCGTTTCGTCGGCTACATCGAGGAACTGCTGTTCACGCCGGAACTGGATTATCTGCCGCAGGTTAGCCCGAAGATCTCCGCTAAATTCCGCAGCGCCAATCTGATCGCCCAGCTCAACGCCACCATCGCCGGCTTCGGCATCGCCGTGCTGCCGCATTTCATGGCGACGGCGCATCCCGAGCTGCGCCCGGTGCTGCCGGACGAGATCACGATCTCGCGGACGTTCTGGCTGCTGATGCATGCCGACAGCAAGGATCTGGCGCGGATCCGCGCGGTGGCGGATTACATCTATGAGACGGTGGAGAACGAGCGCGCGCTGTTTAGTGGGCGGTGAAGCGACGTGTGTCGTCCCGGCGAAGGCCGGGACCCATAACCACAGGCTGCAATCGTCTGCCGAGATCGTTGTTAATTGCTTTCTTTTCCAACACGGCCGTCACGGCGTATGGGTCCCGGCCTTCGCCGGGACGACAGCGGTGGTGGTGGCTTCTAATTCGGCTTCGACTTCGCTGCGGCCTTCTTCGCCGCCGGTTTCGCCGCCGCCGCGCGACCGAGCACGGCCTCGCGCCCGGCGGCCAGCATTTCGTCGGAAAACTCGCCATTGCCGGCGATCCGCGACAGCACCAGCGTGCCCATCATGGTCGCGAGCGCCGCGACCGCCTGCTTGCGCGCGACTTTGCGCGGCACGTCGAGAATCTGATCGGCCATCATGTCGATCATCGCTTCCAGCTTGGCCGCAAAAGCCTTCCGCGTCTTCGCGCTCTCACGCGCGATCTCGGCGCCGAGCGTCGGAATCGCGCAGCCATGGCCGGGATCGTCGCGATGAACAGGCGTCAGATAGTTCTCGACGATGGTTGCGAGACGCTTGTCCGGCGGGGTCTCGTCGGCGACCTTGCGCCAGCGCTCGGTCGAGCGGTCCATCGCATAGGCAAAGGCTTCGATGACCAGCGCCTCGCGGGAATCGAAATGGGCGTAGAAGCCGCCATGGGTCAGGCCGGCCTCCTTCATCAGGTCGGCGACGCCGATGCCATGCGCGCCCTTTTCGCGAAGCCGCACGGACGCCTTCTTCACGATCCGCGCGTGGGTTTCCTGCTTGTGCTCCTTCGAATAGCGCATCGCGATTCCTGAACCATTAGATGTTTGCAGTCATATAATAGCAGTTGCGTACGAAAAAAGCTGCACCTATTTCGTCTTAGGCCCCTCGCCGATCATCGAGAAGGTGGCGGTCGCGTGCACTGCAAGATTGCCGGCGCCGTCGCGGACAAAGCCTTCGGTATAGCTGGTCTGGCGGCCGAGTTTTATGATTTTGCCTTCGGCCGAGATCTTGCCCGACTTGACCGAGAGCGGTCGCAGATAGGTCAGCTTGAGATCGAGGGTCACCGCGCCCTGCCCGGCCGGAAGCATGGTCGAGATCGCACAACCCATGGCGGTATCGAGCAGAGCTGCCGCGGTTGCGCCGTGCAGCAGACCGATGGTATTTTCCAGGCTCTCGTGCGGTTGGAGTTCCATCACGATCCGCCCCGGTTCGACAGTGCGAAGGCGGAAATCGATCAGGCGGGCCATCGGCGGTTCCGGCAGCACGCCGTCGCGGATCGCGCACATCGCCTCCATGCCCGTCATCCCTGCGGCGGCCTTCGCGGCCGGCCCCGGCGCCTGCCAGTCGACCACGCGCTCCCGGCGCATGGCTGAAGAAAACAGGTCGGCGGTATCAATCGCGCTCATGGCAACTCCTTTTAGATGACGATTGTCATATTATATGGCCGACCGTCGCCGCGCAACGCCTCTCGCCTGCCTGCCCTTGACAATTCAGCGCATTGTCCGGGAAGTGGCGTGAACCGTGCCATTGAACCCAAAAACCAAAACCAATCAGAGAAAATCAGATGGAAATGCTCAATCCCCATTGCGGTATCGACCGCGATCCGCGCGGCGTGGTGCGGCTGTCGATCTGCAACGCCGGTTCGCTGAACATCCTGAGCTCGGCCGTCACATCAGGCGTACGCGAAGGCTTTGAGAAACTCGCCACCGATCGGACCATTCGCGCGGTGATCCTGGCCGGCCAAAGCGAGAAGAGCATGATCGGCGGCGCCGACATCAAGGAAATGGCAAAACTCGACCAGAAATCCGCCGAAGCCTTCATCACGCGGCTGCGCGACCTCTGCGAAGCCGTGCGCCAATTCCCGGCGCCCGTGATCGCGCGGTTGCCGGGCTGGTGTCTCGGCGGCGGCCTTGAAGTCGCGGCTGCCTGCGATTTCCGGATTGCCGCGCACGACGCCCATTTTGGCATGCCGGAGGTCAAGGTCGGGATTCCCTCGGTGATCCACGCAGCACTCTTGCCGCGGCTGATCGGCTGGGGCCGCGCCCGCTGGCTTGTCATGACGGCCGAAAACATCGACGCGCCGACGGCGCTGGCCTGGGGACTGGTCGACAAGGTCGCGCCGGCCGGCGGCCTCGATGACGCGGTCGAGCATACGGTCAAGGCGCTGCTCGAATGCGGAGCGGAAGCGCTGCGTTCGCAGAAGGCGCTCATGCGACAATGGGAAGAGCTGCCGCTGACGGAATCTGTCAATCTTAGCGTTGGCGTATTCGGGCAGTCCTTCCTGACCGGCGAACCGCAGCGGATGATGCAGGGATTTCTCGACCGGAAGCGATAGGCGCAGGAGAAGAAATGGAACGGTCGTTCGACGCAATCGTACTCGGTTTGGGAGCAATGGGCTCCGCCGCGACTTACCAGCTGGCCAGTCGAGGCGCCTCCGTTCTCGGGATTGATCAGTTCAAGCCGCCTCATGAGTTGGGTTCGACGCACGGCGATACCCGAATTACGCGTATCGCCTGCGGCGAGGGTCCCGAGTATTCGCCATTTGCCCAGCGGTCGCACGAGATATGGCGCGACATCGAGAGCCGAACCGGTCGGGATCTTTTCACCCAAAATGGACTGCTGGTGATCTCAGGCAAGGGTCAGCGTGCAGCTGGACATGAAAATCCGGAATTCCTCAAGACCACGGTGGCAGCGGCCGACGAGGCCAGGATCCACTACGAAATTCTGGATGGCAAAACGATCAAGGAACGTTTTCCCGCCTTCAATGTCAACGACGACGACGAAGCCTATTTCGACGAGGTCAGCGGCTTTGTGCGACCTGAATCATGCGTCGAGGCACAGCTTCAGCTCGCGGCCACCTCGGGCGCCGTGCTGCGCTTTTACGAGAAGGTGCTCAAATTCGAACCCGATGGCGACGGCGTGCAGGTGACGACAGGCGTCAGCACCTATCGCGCCAAAAAACTCATCGTAACCGCTGGTCCATGGATCAACCAGGTATTAGGCCTGGATCGGCAATTCAGCATAACACGGCAGGTGCTTTACTGGTTTGGCCTGAAAAACCAGCACCAATACCCGGAATTTCTTCCAGAGCGATTTCCGGTTTACATCTGGCAACTTCCGGCACCCCAGAGCATCTACGGCTTTCCATTGATTGGCCACCCCGAACAAGGGGTGAAGATCGCCACCGAGCAGTATGTCGATACTACGACGCCCGACACGGTTCGCCGGAGCGTTGATCCAGACGAGATCACCAGGATGTTCAGAACCTATGTCGGGCCGTTCTTCCCCGGCCTCGACGAAAATTGCGTGAAGGCGAAGGTGTGCCTTTACACCTGTGTGAAGAACGCCCGATTTATCATTGACCATCACCCCGACATGAAGAACGTCATCATCGCCTCGCCGTGCTCGGGACACGGGTTCAAACATTCCGCAGCTGTTGGAGAAACCCTTGCGCAGATGGCGCTTGGTCAATCACATCTGGACGTAAGCAAGTTCTCGTTTTCAGGCGCTATCTGAGATCCCGGCGCGCTTCGCCGCAAAAGGCGGCCACGTCACGACAATTTATCCCCCGCCTCAACGGCCCTCGAATTTCGGCTCGCGCTTCTCCATGAAGGCATTGATGCCTTCCTGCATGTCCTGCGTCTTGAACAGCGGCAGGAGCTGCAGATAGACGTGGTGCACATGGTCCGGGAATGTTTCGTTCAGCCCCATCCGCATCATCCGCTTGGCGGCCTGCACCGCCAAAGGCGCATTGGCGGCAATCTCCCGCGCCACCGCACGCGCCCTCCCCATCAGATCCGCATCAGGAACCACCTCGTTGGCGAGTCCCCATTCGAGGCATTCGCGCGCGCTGAGCGTGCGCCCGGTAAAGATCAGTTCGGAGGCCTTGGCCCAACCAATCATGCGCGGCAGGAACCAGGTGCCGCCGGACTCCGGTACTACCCCGCGCTTGACGAAGGCGGCAGCCAATTTGGCGGATTCCGCCATGATGCGGATGTCGCAACCGAGCGCGGTATCCATGCCGTAGCCCGCAGCGCCGCCGTTGACGGCGCAGATCGTCGGCTTGTCCATCGCCTGCATCACCGTCGGCGGCGTGTTGCGCAGGTCGAGCGAGGTGCTCGATGAGGCCGAGCTGAGCCCATCCCCGCTGCGCTCCTTGCGCAAATCCAGCCCCGCGCAAAAGGCCCGCCCCTTGCCGGTCAGGATCACGCAGCGCACGGCCTTGTCCTCATTGGCCCTGATCAGGAGGCGCGTCAGGTCGTTCAGCATCGGCCCGGAGATGGTGTTCATACGCTCAGGCGCATTGAGCGTGATGACCGCAATACCCTCGTCGACCTCGTAGAGAACTTCGTTGGATTCCGTCTGCTCGCTGCGGGCTGGCTGATTCATCGTACGGCCTTCTTTCAATCGTGAAGGTTGTTCGCGTTCGACACATGCTGCCTTGCCATCCCGCTTCTTTCAAGCTGTAGTCGGCGTGAACAAGGAACCGGATGAACAAAGCGGGAAACGCATGAGACCTGCCGGCAAGGGGCCGCTGGATTCGCTCTACTTCAACTATCCGATCTTTCCGGCGCGGCGCGTGCCCGAACTGGACGGCGTGGCCGCTCGCCATCCCGTTGCGATCGTCGGCGCCGGCCCGATCGGGATGACGGCAGCGCTGGTGCTGGCGCGCTACGGCGTTCGCAGCGTGCTGATCGATCGCAAGGACACTTTCAACGACGGCAGCCGCGCACTCTGCATCGCCCGGCCGAGCATGCATATCCTGGAACGGATCGGCGCGGTCGCGCCCTTCCTCCAGAAATCACTGGGATGGCGCTACGGCCGCAGCTACTACCGCGGCGAGCAGATCTTCCGGCTCGAGATGCCGCATCCGCCGAATGAAAAATATCTGCCGATGTACAATCTGCAGCAGCAGTATATCGAGCAATATCTGCATGACGCGGTCGCGGCGTGCGACCTCATCGACATGCGCTGGCAGAGCGAGCTTTCCGACATCAAGCCGAACGCGGATGGCGTTTCGATCGGCATTGCCTCGCCCGCCGGCAACTACCGCCTCGATGCCGGGTATGTCCTGGCCGCCGACGGCGCGCGCTCGCCGATCCGATCGCAGCTCGGGTTGCGGATGAAGGGCGACAATTACGAAGGTCGCTACGTGATTGCGGATATCCGCATGGATCACGATTTCCCGACCGAACGCCGGGCCTTCTTCGAGCCGAGTGGCAATCCCGGCGGCACGGTGCTGATCCACAAGCAACCGGAAGGGATCTGGCGCATCGACTACCAGCTTCGCGAAGGCGAAAGCGAACAGGATGCGATGCGCGAGGAAAACATCCGCGCCCGCGTCGGCGCCATCCTTGGTGACATCGGCCACGACAGACCGTGGGAACTGGAATGGTGGAGCGTCTATTCCGCCAACACGCTCTGCCTTGACGACTACCGGCACGGCCGGGTGTTCTTCATCGGCGACGCCGCGCATGTCGTGCCGATTTTTGGCGTGCGCGGGCTGAACAACGGCCTCGCGGATTCCGAAAATCTCGGCTGGAAGCTGGCGCTCGTCCTCAACGGCGAGGCGGACGAAACGCTGCTCGACAGCTATTCGCCGGAGCGCCGCGGCGCCACGCTGGACGTGTTCGCCAACGCCACCAAGAGCACGCGCTTCATGACGCCGCCGACCCGTGGCTGGCGGCTGGCGCGCGAGGCGGCGCTCTCGCTGAGCCTGAAGCACGAATTTCCGCGTGGCCTCGCCAATCCCAGGCAGATGCAGCCCTACACCTATTCCGAGAGCCCGCTGACACCCTATGCCATCAGAGATGCCGAGTTTACGGGTGGCCCCGTCTGCGGCAGCGTTGCGCCGAACGCGAAGCTTCCCGACGGCAGTCATTTGCTGGATCAGGCCGGCATTGGCATGACTGCCATCCTGTTCTGCCGGGGCGCGCCGTCCACCGACGACATCATGCTCCTCGACCGGCTTCGCAACACGGACAAGCGCCTTGCCGCACTCTTGATCGGAACCAGTCACATCAGCGATGCCGACGGCGAGATTGCTCGCCTGTACGCGGCGGCTCCCGGCACGCTCTATCTGCTGCGTCCCGACCTGCATGTCGCCGGGCGATGGAAAACGATCGCCGCAAATGAGGTGCTGCGGACTGCCGCCTTGTGCCTCGGGAGGGCCAGAGCATGAGCACGATGCCATCAGCGGATTTCGAAACCGCCTATGAGACGCTCGCAACGGCCATCGATTCGGCCGGGCCCGAGCGGGAGGCGCTGTTCCTGACCCGGCTGGCGCTGGTGCTCGGCCATGAACTCGGCGATATCGCCGTGTTCCAGAACGCCATCCGGACGGCGCTCGACGGGCTGGAATAGCGCGTAGCCGCTCCACATCTCCTGCTCGATCACCGGATCAATTCTGCTCATCCGATCGCAGGATCAATTCTGCTCATCCGATCGCGATATTTTCTCATGGAATGATCCACCCATTTCCGTGAGATCATCCGTTGCAATTTTTGCAGCGCATCATATGATGTTCATAATCTTATTATCCGAACATCCCTGGGAGTTCCGCCATGGCCGCCTCCGATCCCGTCGTCATCCTGTCCGCCGCCCGCACCCCGCTTGGCCGCTTCATGGGCGAATTGTCGCCCTTCAGCGCCCACAAGCTCGGCTCGCACGTGATCGGCGCGGCGCTGGAACGCGCGAAACTGGCGCCGGAGCGGATTGACGAAGTGTTCATGGGCAATGTGCTGCCGGCCGGCCAGGGCCAGGCGCCGGCGCGTCAGGCCGCGCGCGGCGCCAAGCTGCCGGATGCCACCGGCGCCACCACCGTCAACAAAGTGTGCGGCTCCGGCATGAAGGCCACCATGCTGGCGCACGACATCATCAAGGCGGGCTCGGCCGAGATCGTCCTGTCCGGCGGCATGGAGAGCATGTCGAACGCGCCCTATCTGCTGAGCAAGGCGCGCGGAGGCTATCGCGCCGGGCACGACCGGATCATCGACCACATGATGATGGACGGGCTTGAGGACGCCTACGAGACCGGCCGCTCGATGGGTGATTTCGGCGAGGCCACCGCGGAAGCCTATCAGTTCACCCGCGCCGATCAGGACGCCTACGCGATCGAGACGCTGACGCGCGCCCGCAAGGCGGTCGAAGGCGGCGCGTTCAGGGCCGAGATCGTGCCGATTACCGTCAGCGAGAAGACCGGTCCGCGCGTGATCGCCAATGACGAGCATCCGCTCAAGGTCGATCCCGCCAAAATTCCCGGGCTGAAGGCGGCGTTCCGCACCAACGGCACGATTACGCCCGCCGCCTCCTCCGCCAATGCCGACGGTGCCGCGGCGCTGATCCTGGCGCGGCGCTCGCTCGCCGATCGCGAAGGCCTGCGGGCGTTCGCCGAGATCAAGGGCCACGCCACCCACAGCCAGGAGCCGCAATGGTTCACCACGGCGCCGATCCCGGCGATCCGGAAGCTGCTCGACAAGGTCGGCTGGAGCGTCGGCGATGTCGACCTGTTCGAGATCAACGAGGCGTTTGCAGTGGTGGCGATGGCGGCGCAGCGCGACCTCGGGATTCCCCGCGAGAAGCTGAATATCAACGGTGGCGCCTGCGCGCTCGGTCATCCGATCGGCGCCACCGGCGCGCGCCTGATCGTCACGCTGCTGCATGCGCTGGAAGCGCAGAACCTGAAGCGCGGCGTCGCGGCGCTCTGTATCGGCGGCGGCGAAGCCACCGCGATCGCGGTCGAGCGCATCGTGCATTAGATGCATGTCCGAAAACGAGGGAAGTTCAGCATTTATGTCGCTAGGCGTTTGTGTCAGGATGTGGTGCTCCGCCACATCCTGCAAACCTTCCAATTGAATTTTTCAGAGGCCCAATGATTTCGAACTGGCTCTCCGCCGCCCTCGCCCGCCGCAACATCCATTATGGCTGGGCGATGGTCGGCGTGACCTTCTTCACCGCGCTGATCTCGGCCGGCACCGTTGGCGCGCCCGGCGTGTTCATCGTGCCGCTGCAGGAGGAATTCCACTGGAGCGCTGCCGAGATCTCCTCGGCGCTGTCGATCCGCTTCATCCTGTTCGGGCTGATGGCGCCGTTCGCGGCAGCCCTGCTGAACCGTTACGGCCTGCGCAACATGTCGCTGTTGTCGTTGCTGATCGTCGGCACAGCGCTGATCGCGTCGCTGTTCATGACCCAGGTCTGGCACCTGATGCTGCTGTGGGGCGTCGTGATCGGTCTCGGCACCGGCATGACCGCGCTGGTGCTCGGCGCCACGATTTCGGCTCGCTGGTTCGTGGCGCGACGCGGTTTGGTGGTCGGCATCCTCACCGCGAGCGTGGCGACGGGCCAGCTCGTGTTCCTGCCGCTACTCGCCACGCTGACGCAGCATTACGGCTGGCGGACCGCGCTGGGATTGATCTGCGTGATGCTCGGCCGCGGCCTTTGCCGTGGCGATGATCATGCGCGACCGCCCGAGCGACCTCGGTTTGCGTCCATACGGCGATACGGGCACCGAGCCGATCGCAGCGCCGCCGCCGAGCAACGCGCCAATCATGGCCGCGGCGCTCGGCACCTTGCGCGACGCCTCGAAGACGAAAGTGTTCTGGATCCTGTTCGGCACCTTCTTCATCTGCGGCGCCAGCACCAACGGCCTGATCCAGGTGCACCTGATTCCGATGTGCTTCGATTACGGCATCCCGCAGGTCCAGGCCGCGAGCCTGCTTGCCGCGATGGGCATCTTCGATTTCGTCGGCACCATCGTGTCCGGCTGGCTGTCGGACCGCTACGACAATCGCTGGCTGCTGTTCTGGTATTACGGCCTGCGTGGGCTCTCGCTGCTGTTCTTACCCTTTACGGATTTCTCGTTCTACGGCCTGTCGGTGTTCGCGGTGTTCTATGGACTGGACTGGATCGCCACGGTGCCGCCGACGGTACGCCTGACCGCGCAGCGGTTCGGAGCGGAACGCGCCAATCTGGTGTTCGGCTGGATTTTCGCCGGCCACCAATTGGGCGCCGGCGTCGCGGCCTTCGGTGCGGGCCTGTGGCGGACGGTCTCTGGGACCTACCTGCACGCGTTCTTCGCCGCCGGTGCGCTCTGCATCGTCGCGGCCCTGATCACGCTGGCGATCTCGCGGCCGGCGCCGAAGCCGGCGGCGGCAGTGGCGCCGGCGTAAAGCTCAATACGTGATGGTGGCGCGAACACCCACCATCACGCCGTCCTTGATGCGCTTGGACTGCGTCGGATCGTTCGGATCGGGTATGCCGCCGCCGGGATGCGCGATGTACTGCACCACCGGCTGTAACAGGAAGCCCGGCCGCACTTCGTGCTGATAGGTGATCTCCAGGATCGCCTCATAATCGCGCACCGGGTACGGCGTGCCGGTAAAGATCTGCGTGTCGCGGTCGAGCGCGCGGGCGCGGTCGGATATTCGCGCATAGGTCCCGGCGATCCCGAACCTGTCGTTCGGGCGCTGGGTACTGAAACCAGTGAACAAAAAGCCGCCATCGATATAGGCGCTGACCAGGTTGCGGTCCGACGGGCTCATCGAGGCACGCATGAAGAAGGCGATGCCCTTGTCGGAGCCCGGCGACGCGCGCATCAACAACTGCTCGTAGACCATGAACACGCCGGGATTCCGCCGCCGCCATGCGGTCTCCCCATTGCTGTTGGGATCGGCCAGCGAAAGGCCATCGGCGGAGAACCGCTGATCCGGAAACGACTTTATGTGGTACCAGCCGCCGCCGGTGATCGTCCCGGGCAGCCGGCTTTCACCAAGTTCAACTTTGTATTTGAGCTGGGCGATCCACCACGGTGGATCGCTGACGCGAAACAACAGCCCGTGGGGATTCTTGATCTGCGGATCTTCCGGCCCTGGTGGAGCCGAGTCGCCGTTAAACAGCGCGAAGTACGCCGTGAGCCGGTCCGTGAGTTCGGCTTTCACCCTGATGCCCATCACCGAGAGTGGTGGCGACGGCCCGCCGCTCGGCAAATTGATGCCGGCATGGCCCGGCCAGCCCAGCGCCGAATTGACGAAGATGTCGTCATAGGAACTGTCGATGAACTCGATGTCGGACGCCTGCTGCCCGACACGGACGGCGAGCTTGCCGCCAAGCAGCTTCTGCTCGACCCAGAATTCGTAGAGCCGCGTGGCCGGCAACGCCTCGACGCCGCTGGCCAGCATCAGATTGCCGATATAGCTGCGGGACAGCCCGTCGCCGTGGATCTGGAACATGTTGGCGTGGAAGCTGGCGCCGGTCCAACCCGCCACCTTCTCCAGATCGATCGTGGTGCCCAAATCGAGACGGCCGGTGTAGATCGCCCCCGTCCGCATGCCGCCGGAGATATTGGCGAGCCCCTCTCCGATGTAGATCAGACTGAACTGATAGCCGGCATCCGCCAAGGCTTCGCGCGCGTCCTGTGGCGTTTCCTTTGGCTTCGCCGGAGCGATGTCGGCATACGCGACCGGTGCGAGTACAAGACAGGCCGCCGTCGCGAGCAAGGTGACGGCGCGGGAAAGAACGCTGTACATGGTGTCGATACCGCCGCCGACTGCTCTATTTGAAGAAGCCTGAGCGGCGCATGGCGAGATAGGCCGCACCGGCGACGCCAACCATGATCGCCGCCGCCCACAAAAATCCGGTTTCGGTGTCGGTGAGCGGCAGGCCCTTGGTGTTCATGCCGAAGATGCCGGTCACCAGCGTCGGAGGCAGCAGCATCGTCGTGACGATGGACAGCGTGTGGAGGTGCCGGTTGCTCTCCTCCTCCATCTTGAAATGTATTTCTTCCTCCAGCAGGCGGCTGCGCTCGCGCAGTTCGACGATATCGTGGTCGAGGCCATCGAGCCGCTGCGCCAGTTTTCCGGCCTGAAGCCGCAGCGCCGGGCTGAGGTGTTCAACGCTCTTCTGCTCGAGCCGGTGGAACAGCACGCGCAATCCCGCCAGCTGCCGGTGCAAACGCACGCAGGTCCGCCGCGACCGGCCAAGTGCTGCGCGCATTTCCGATCTTGTCTCGCCTGCGAGAATCCGCTCCTCGATATTGTCGATTGCGGTGCCGATCTTGTCGGCCATGCGGTCCATGGTATCGGCGACCTCGTCGACGATCTTCTCCAGCAATGCGGCGACGGTATCGACGCGATGACCGCTCTCCAGCACACGGCGAGTGGAATCGACGGCGCAAAGCGCCTGATGCCGGCCACTGATGAGAAGGCGCTCGGTCATCGCGAAGCGAAGAAATCCGGTTTCCTCGGTCGCGGTGTCGATGGCACGAACGAGATCGGAGAACACCCCGTAGACGCAATGGTCCGAGATGTGGAGTTGCTGATAATTGTCTTTCGACAGTAGCAGCTCGCGCGCCGGCAGTGGCACGTCCACACCCGCCAGCCACGACCGCGCCCTCGCGTCGGTCAGATTAAAGTGCAGCCACAGCCGCCCGTCATGGCTGAATTCGATCGGCACGTTGATCGGCAGCGGCTCGGCGCTGCCATCGCTGTGCAGGCGAAACACCCACACCAGTCCCGGGATAGCCGAAGCGGCATCCAAGACCGGCGCACCCGTCCCCGTTGCAGGCTCGGCCAACGTATCCATCGAAGACATCAGCAGCCCCCGCCAAACCCTGCGCAGCGGCCATAGGAGAACTCAGCCGCAGCGGCCCTCGTGCATGCCAGGCGATTCAATTGCACTATTGTTACAGTTTGATGTCACCGAAGAGATCGCTCTCGCCGCCTACTCCGCGGCGAGACCGGTTACCGCTGCCTGTTCGACTTCCTTGTTGTAGTCGTGAACCACGCGGCCGAACGGCAACGTCAGGTCGGCCAGGAAATGATGGGCGCCGACCACCCGGCGCACCGGAAAATCCGCCACCGGCGCGTTGACGTGCGGCACCAGATGCAACCGCCCCGGCCCGATCCATGAGCCCTTGACGACGATGTCGGTGAGATTGATCGCGACGAGCTGACAGATCTCGAGGCGGCCATCGACGCCCGGGATCATCTTGAGATTGATCTGCGTCTTCGACAGCGTGGCGCGCGTGATTTCACCATTGCCGGCCATGCTTTCGTGCTTGTAGCCCATGGTGCCCATCGCCACGAGCTGGCCAGCATATTCCAGCGTGCCGGTGAAGGTGTCCTTGACGATCTCGAGTTTGGGGTGTGCGTATTTCTTCGGAAAGCCCCAGATTTCGCGCCCCGCTGCGATCGGCGGATCGTCGTCGAGATACATTTGCGAGACGAAATTGACTTCCTCGCCATGCAGCCGCGCCGGGATGACCAGCCCGGATTCGGTGTAGCTGCCGAAGCCGGAACTGTCCGGCATCTTGATCCATTCATAGTGCACGATCGGCTGATCGACCGGCTCCAGCGGCTCGGGCAATCCCGCACGGATCAGTTCGGGATCGGTCTCATAGGTGATGACGAGGAATTCGCGGTTGACGAAACGATACGGACCGGCGGGATAGCTTGGCCCTGCGGCCGGCATCGACGGAAACTTGAGCAAGTCTTCCCTGCGCATTGCAATCCCCTGCTGAAAATCGTCCTGCCGATTGCTAGCGGCCGAAATTGACAGGGATGTGAGGGATTTCCTTCAGCGTCATGACCGCAAATTTCGGCCTCCGTTTTTCGAACACGTCAATGCTTCAGGCGCAGGCAAAACGCGAGGCGGCAAAAGCCGATCGACACATTTGTCATCATCGCGTCACCAGCGCGCGGAATTGTCGGGCAGTTTTGGAGTAATGAACATGGACGCGCGAACCCCACATCTCGAACAGACCATCCATGCGCGCGGCTGGCGGCCGGAGCGCTGCGACCGCGTTGCGCTGGTGCTGCAGGGCGGCGGCGCGCTCGGCGCCTATCAGGCCGGCGTCTATCAGGCCCTGCACGAGGCCCATATCGAGCCGGACTGGGTGTGCGGAGTGTCGATCGGCGCGATCAATTCGGCGATCATCGCCGGCAACCCGCCGGAGCGCCGGCTCGAACGCTTGCAGATTTTCTGGGACCGCATCACCAGCCGCAAGATCTGGCACTACACGCCGGACGGCGACATCTATCGCAAGGCGCGCAATTTCGCGAGCTCGCTCATGACGACGTCGCTGGGCCAGCCCGGCTTCTTCACCCCGCACATGACCAACCCGTGGCTCAGCGCCACCGGCGCCCGGACGGCGACGAGCTATTACGACACCGAGCCGCTGCGCCAGACGCTGCTCGAGCTCGTCGATTTCGACATGATCAACGACAAGCGGATCCGGTTTGCGGTGGGCGCGGTCAACGTGCTGTCAGGCAATTTCATTTATTTCGACAACGCCCATGACGAGATCATTCCCGAGCACATCATGGCGAGCGGCGCGCTGCCGCCGGCCCTGCCGATGGTGAAGGTCGGCACCGACCATTTCTGGGACGGCGGCATCGTCTCGAACACGCCGCTGCAGCATCTCTTGGACCAGGAGGACAGCCTCAATTCGCTGGTGTTCCAGGTCGACCTGTTCAGCGCCCGCGGAGCCTTGCCGCGCGACATCCAGGACGTGATGGCCCGGCACAAGGACATCATGTATTCCTCGCGCACGCGCCACAATACCGACGTCTACCGCAAGACGCACAATCTGAAAGCGCGCCTGCACAAGGCGCTGTCACGAATTCCCGACGATCAGCTGTCCGACGAAGAGCGTCAGATCAAGGCCAGCATCGGCAATCTGCCCGAGATCGCGATCCTGCAACTGATCTACCAGCAGAAGGCCTATGAAGGCGACGCCAAGGACCACGAATTCTCGGGCACCTCGATGCGCGAGCACTGGATGAGCGGCCACGAGGACACCAAACGCACCCTGAAGCGCCGCGACTGGATCCGGATGCCCGACGAAGGCATGGGTATTGTGATCCACGACGTGCATCGGGAGAACGAGGCGTAGCTCGACTATCGTCATTGCCGGGCTTGACCCGGCAATCCATCTTTCTTCGAATGAATCGCGATTGTCCGCTAGCGCGGGCGATGGATACGCGGGTCAAGCCCGCGTATGACGACTTGAGTGCGCGGCAACCACCTACGGCCTGATGGCCATGTTCGTCGCCGGCCCCGTCGTGAGGACCCGTTCAGCCAGCCGCGCGAATTCGCACAATAGCGAGCGCGTCTTGCGGGGATCGATCACTTCCTCGACCCAGAATTTTTCGGCCGAGCGGAACGGCGAGCGCAGCTTGTTGAGACGGTCCTCGATCTCTTTCAGCTTTGCCGCCGGGTCTTCCGCGGCATCGATGTCGGCGCGATAGGCGGCCTCGATGCCGCCCTCGAGCGGCAGCGAGCCCCAATAGGCCGAGGGCCAGGCGTAACGCATCGAATAGCGGTTGGCCGGCTGGTGCACGACGCCGGCGACGCCGAAGGCGTTGCGCACGATGATGGTGCACCAGGGCACGGTGCTCTGGTTGACGGCGGCCATCGCGCGCACGCCGTGCCGGATGGTCGCCGACTTCTCGGCCTCGAGCCCGATCATGAAGCCCGGGCAATCCATCAGATAGACCACCGGCAGATGGAAGGTTTCGGCGAAGTCGACCCAGCGCACCACCTTCTGGCAGGCCTCCGCCGTCCACGACCCGCCATAGTGGAAGGGATCGCTGGCGAGCAGCAGCACCGCGCGGCCTTCGAGACGCGCGAGGCCCGTGATGATCGGGCGGCCGAAATTGGCGTTGACCTCGAAGAACGAGCCCTTGTCGACGACGGCGTCGATGATCGGGCGCATCTTGTAGACCTGACGGCGGTTGCGCGGTACCGCCTTCATCAGCACTTCCTCGGCGCGCTCCGGATCGTCGGTGCAGGGCGTGGTCGGCGGCAGCTCGTAGACCGATGACGGCAGATAGGACAGGAAGCGCCGGGCGCGCTCGAACGCCTCTTCCTCGGTATCGACGGCATCGTCCACACCGCCGGCGCGGGTCTGGATGTCAGCGCCGCCGAGTTCCTGTTTGGTCAGGTCTTGGCCGAGACGCTTCACGACCGGCGGCCCCGCGACGAACATCGCCGAGTTCCTGGTCATGACCGAATAATGGCTCGCCGCCAGCCGCGCCGCGCCGAGGCCCGCGACCGAGCCGAGGCCGAGCGCCACCACCGGCACGCGCGCCATGTTCGCCGTCGTGAACCAGTACCAGCGCGTGCCGCCGACGCCGCCCGGCAGATTAGCGGCCCCTCGCGTCTCGATCGTCTTCACCGAGCCGCCGCCGCCCGAGCCTTCGATCACGCGGATGATCGGCAGGCGGAAATCATGCGCCATCTCCTCGGCCATCAGCGGCTTGGCGGAGATCGAGGCGTCGGCCGAGCCGCCGCGCACGGTGAAATCGTCGCCAACGACGACCACCGGACGGCCTTCGACCTTGGCCCGGCCGAACACGCAGTTCGCGGGCGTCAGGTGCTTGAGTTCGCTGTTCTCGTCATATTCGGCGATGCCGGAGATGGCGCCGATTTCGTGGAAGGACTTCTGGTCAACGATCTTGTCGATGCGCTCCCGAACGGTGAGCCGGCCCTGGTCATGCTGACGCTTGACCTTGTCAACGCCTCCCATCTCGCGCGCGAACGCTTCGCGCCGGGCGAGGTCGTCGAGTTCCGGCTTCCAGTTCATTCGTATCCTCCGCCTTGATGATTTTATTATTGTTATGCACTGACACCGGAAGCGCTTTTCTTTCCAGCCGGTTGGTGAAGATGTCGCCGTCGGCGCCTTCGAGCAGACCGCCGAGCGCAGCCCCCAGTTCGACCATCACCGGCGCCACGTCGCGGTGCACCCGCTTTTCATCGAACATCGCGGACAACAGACCGATCGTCGCGACGACGTAGGTTTGATATTGCGGCGACCACAGCGGCACGGCGCAACCGTTGATGTGCGGGCTCCAGGTGCCGCAGGCCACGACATAGCCGTGTTCGCGCAGATGACGGCGATTGTCCTCGATGCGCGACTTCAGCATCCGCGCGCTATCCGGCATCTCGCGTTCCATTTCCACGATGAGCGCATCGCCGACATCGTCGTCGAGCGCCGCGGTGTAGGCGTGGCCCGCCGCCGTGCTCGCCATCGCAATGCGGCTGCCGGTGGTCTCGTGCAGGCCGAGCGCATTCGCGGCGCGGGCGAACTCGAGATAGACCAGTTGAAAACGATCGGGGATCACGAAACCGACGGTGCCCGGCAATTGCTCGGCGACATCCTGCAACCGCAACCGGATCAGATTGCGCAGCTGCAATCCCTTCATCATCGAGGTGCTCATCGCCACCGCGCTCGGGCCGATGCGGTACTTCTGGTCGCGCGGCAGATAGACCAGCTGACCCATCCGCGTCAGCGTGTGCGTCAACCGCGACACCGTCGATCGCGGCAGACCGCAGCGATTGGAAATTTCGAGATTGCCGAGTCGGGCTTCGTGACCCTCGAAGCAGCGCAGGACATCGAACGCCCGCGACACCACTTGGATCACATCGCCCTCGCCCGCCAGATCGCTGGCAAGCATTCCCTGTTTGCTAAGCCGCTCTGAGCGCCTTCCCATATTTTGGCTCCGTTCCGCCCTGCGGAATAAAATTCCACTTGCAGATCAAGCTACCTCAGGCAATCTGCAGCCACAACAAAAAGCCGTTCGCGGGACGAAATTGTCACGTCACACGGTACCGGAGGGTGGCATGCCAGAGATCAAGATTGTGACCGAAGTCGCCGGACGCGTGTGCGCGCTGGCTGCAGAAGCTGGAGCGAGTGTCGGTGACGGCGACGAGATTGCATTCGTCGAAGCGATGAAAATGGAAATCCCGGTAACGTCGACAATTACCGGGAAAATCAAGGCAATTCTGGTCAAACTCGACGACGTGATCGCTGAAGGACAGGTGGTCGCGATCGTCGAAGCTTAGCTCTTTCGCGCTCATACTTTTGATGCGTGACGATCTGTCCGCCAGTGCAACTGGCATAATGGTGGACGTGAACGTGCTCGGACGTTGCCATAGCAATGCTGCGATGACATCATCCTAATCAGAAAAAGTTTCATCTAGCGAAACAATTTGGGGGAAACATGAACCGTCGACTGTCGAACTTTGCGCCTGCCGCACTCGCAGGCATCTCGCTCATGGCGTTTGCGCCGGCGCTGGCCCAGGACGTCAAGCTGCCGCCGACCATGACGTTCACCGCCTATGACACCGGTACCGCCGGATTCAACATTGCGGTCGCCGTCGGCAAGATGATGAAGGACAAATACGGCACCGACCTGCGGGTTCTCCCGGCAGGCAATGACGTGGCGCGCCTCGCGCCCTTGCGCGCCGGTCGCGCGATGTCTTCGGCGATGGGGTCCGGCACCTATTTCGCGCAGGAAGGCGTGTTTGAATTCGGCGCCAAGGAATGGGGGCCGCAAGCCTTGCAACTGGTGCTCTCGTCGGTCGACTGCAACGCAGGTTCACTCGGCGTCGCCCGCGATACCGGGGTCAAGGAGGTCAAGGATCTCCGCGGAAAGCGGGTCGGATTCGTCGTCGGCTCCCCGGCGCTGAACCAGAATGCGCTTGCGATCCTGGCGTTCGGCGATCTCAAGCAGAGCGACGTCAAGGCGGTGGAATTCTCCAGCTATGGCGCGATGTGGAAGGGCTTGATCAACAACGACGTCGACGCTGCCTTCGCGACCACCATCACCGCCCCTGCAAAGGAAGCCGAGACCTCGCCGCGCGGCATCGTCTGGCCCCCGCTCCCGCACAGCGACAAGGCTGGTTGGGAACGCGTCAAGAAAGTCGGTTCGTTCTTCTTCCCGCACGTCGCCACCTGCGGCGCCGGCATTACGAAGGAAAAGCCGATCGAACTCGGAAACTATCCGTATCCCATTTTCGTCGTCTATGGATCGCAGCCGGCTGATCAGGTCTATGCCGTGACCAAGGCGATGATCACGGGCTACGACCTTTACAAGGACGCTGCTGCCGGCGCCGCCGGTCTAGCGGCCGACCGCCAGACCAAAAACTGGGCGGTGCCCCTCCATCCCGGCGCGGTGAAGGCGATGAAGGAAGCCGGCCAATGGAGCGACGACCAGGAGGCGCACAACAATGCGCTGTTCAAGCGGCAGGCCGTTCTGGCCGCGGCGTGGGCCGACTACGGCAAAGCCAGCCCGCCGTCGGATGAGAAGGCATTCCTGGATGGCTGGATGAAGGCTCGCGCCGCAGCCCTTGCCAAAGCCGGCATGCCGAACGGATTCGAATAGACCATCGCAAACCCGCGCACGACCGATCGCCCGCAACTATTGGAACAGATGAATGACGCTTCCTCCATCCGATAGAGCGCAGCAGCCGCGCGCCGTGTCGTCGCCGACCGGCGGCGGCCCGGCCGAGCCGGCCAAGGTCGAGTTGGCCGATCCGCTGGTCGCGGTAGCCGACCTGCAGGAAGCCGAGGTCTCGCGCATCCGAACGCTGAAAGGCGGCTGGCGCTGGTTGCTGATCGTCCTGACCGCGGTGACGATCCTGCTCTGCGTGAACCAGCAATTCTCATTGCGGTTCTTCATCGACTACACGCAGCTCAACACCGAATATTTCTATCTGCTGATCGCGTTGATGCTGCCTTTTACGTTCCTGATATTTCCAGGTTCGGAGAAGGCAAGCATCGAGCGAATGCCCTGGTATGACATCGCGCTGTTCCTGCTGACATTCGGTGCGGCGATCTACCTGATGATGAACGTCCGCAAGGCGGCGTCGGCAGGCTGGGAATTCGGCGGCGCGCCGACGCCGGTGATCGCAGCCGGCCTGGTGATGTGGTTCGTGCTGATGGAGGCGTTGCGGCGCACCGGCGGCTGGAGCCTCCTGCTCAGCGTGCTTCCATTCACGCTGTATCCGATGTTCGCCGATTCCAAATGGCTTGGACCATTTCGCGGCACCCAATCGAACCTCGAACAGACCACCGCCTATCACACGCTGTCGGGCGAAAGCCTGCTCGGCATTCCGGTCCAGGCCTTCGCCGACACGGTGATCGGCTTCCTGGTGTTCGGCACCGCGTTGATGATGACCGGCGCCGGCAAGTTCTTCATCAATATCGCATTCGCGATGTGCGGAACGTTCCGCGGCGGCGCGGCAAAGGTCTGTGTCTTTGCCAGCGGCCTGCTCGGCACCGTCGGCGGCAGCATCGTCTCCAACGTGCTGACGGCCGGCACGATGACCATCCCGGCGATGAAGAAGACCGGCTTTACACCATCCTACTCCGCCGCGATCGAAGCCTGCGCCTCGACCGGCGCCGTTCTGGCGCCGCCGGTGCTCGGCGCCACCGCGTTCGTGATGGCGCAGTTCATGAACACCAGCTATGCCGACGTCGCGCTGGCGGCGACCATCCCCTCGATCCTGTATTATGTCGGCCTGTTCGCGCAGGTCGACGCCTACGCCGCGCGTCACAAGCTGAAGGGGCTGCCGCGGGAGGAGCTCCCGCGCTTCTGGGATGCCTTCAAGGAAGGCTGGTACTACCTCTTTGTCATCGCGATCCTCGTGGTCATGCTGCTGCACTTCAAGCGCGAAAGTCACGCGCCGTTTTACGCATCCGTGCTGCTGGTGATCCTGCATCAATGGTCGGGACCGGCGCCATGGAAGCGCGGCAATACGGCGGTGCTCGTCCTCTCGATCGTCGCGACCGGGCTGATGTTCTGGTTCGACGTGCTCAACGCGATCCTCTGGGGCATGTGCCTGCTCGCCGCGCTCAACGAATTCTTTCCGGGCAAGAACTGGGGCGGCGCGCGCTGGCTGCAGTTCCTCGAACTGAACGGCAAGACCTTCGTCGAGCTGATCGCCATTCTCGCTGGCTGCGGTCTCCTGATCGGTGCGTTCTCGCTCACCGGCGTGATTTCAAGCCTTGCCAACGATTTGCTGAACATCGCCGGCGGCGACGCGTTCCTCCTGCTCATCATGTGCGCGTTCACCAGCCTGATCCTCGGGCTCGGGCTGACCACGACGTCCTGCTACATCTTCCTCGCGATCCTGGTGGCCCCTGCGCTGGAAAAGCTCGGGCTCAACAAGATGGCCGTGCACATGTTCATCTTCTACTGGGGCATGCTGTCGGCGATCACGCCACCGGTCGCCATCGCCTCGTTTGCCGCGGCCGGCATCGCCGGTGCGCCCGCGATGAAGACGGGCTGGGAGAGCATGTGGGTGGGCAGCATCATCTATTTCATCCCGTTCTTCTTCGTGCTGAACCCCGCATTGCTGCTGCAGGGGAACAACCCCTATCTGGAAGCGATCGGGCTGACGGGGTTGGCCTGTTTCGGCATCATCTTCATATGCGGCGGCATCCAGGGCTATCAGGCCTATGTCGGCGACCTCCGCGGCGCCGGCGCACTGGAATGGCCGCTGCGCGTGCTGCTGGTGATCGGCGGCTTCGTGATCGCGACACCCGGCGGCGGCATCATGCCGATCTCGCAATTGCAGATCACCTGCCTTGGCCTCGCCATCCTGATCCCGACCGTGCTGGTCGCCTTCCTGTTGTGCCGGCGCCAAAGTCTGTTGCCGAACCAGTTGCGCGCCCCGTGATTGCGCGGCAAAACGGTAGGCGATGAAAGTATCGCCCACCGGCGCCCCGGCCTGGACCAGTTCGAAACCGCCATTGCTGCGGTTTCTCGACGGCTGTCACGCCGAATACCTGCCCGAGACCAGCGGGGCGGTTGCCGACTACATCCCTGAGCTCGGCAAGGCCGACCCTGCCCATTTTGGCATCAGCCTCGCGACCCTCGACGGCCATGTCTACGAGGTCGGCGACACACAGGTCCCCTTCACGATCCAGTCGATGTCAAAGCCCTTCGTGTTCGCGCTGGCGCTGGACACGCTGGGCGCCGCGCGCGTGGAGAGCGTGATCGGCGTCGAGCCTTCTGGCGATCCCTTCAACTCGATCCGTCTCAACGCCGAGAACCACCCGTTCAATCCGATGGTCAATGCCGGCGCCATCGCCTGCTCCGGGCTGATCTATGAGGCCAAGGGCGACGGCGCGTTCGAGTACATCCGCCAGGCTTTGGGACGTTTTGCCGGGCGCGAGCTTGGCGTCGACGACGCCGTATATTCCTCCGAGAGCCTGACCGGCGACCGCAACCGGGCGATCGGCTATCTCCTGCGTACCAACGCGGTCATCAGGGACAATGTCAGCTCGGTGCTGGAGGTCTATTTCCGCCAATGCGCGATCCTGGTCAACGCGCGCGACATCGCCGTGATGGCGGCGACACTGGCCAATCGCGGCATCAATCCGGTCACCGGCGAACAGGTGATGAGCGCTTACGCGATTTCGCGGACGCTGTCGGTCATGACCAGTTCCGGCATGTATGACTACGCCGGCGAATGGATCTACCGCGTCGGCATCCCCGCCAAGAGCGGCGTCGGCGGTGGCATCCTCGCCGCCTTGCCGGCGCGGATCGGGCTCGGCAGCTATTCGCCCAAACTCGACAAGCACGGCAACAGCGTACGCGGCATCAAGGTCTGCGAGGCGCTGTCGGCGCATTACGACCTGCACATGCTCAACCGCAGCGACAATGCGCGCAACGCCATTATTGCCGATTACGATATCGGCGAAAATCCGTCACGGCGCAGCCGCCGCCCGCACGAGCAAACCATCCTCGCCGCGCACTATCAGGACGTCCGCGTCATCGAGCTGATGGGCACGCTGTCGCTGTCGAATGTCGACTATATTGCGCGCCGGCTCGTGGCCAAGCCACTCCCGCAATTCGTCATCTTTGATTTTCGCCGGGTCACGTCGATGACCCCGGCGGGCGCCCGGCTGCTCGCCGAGGAGTTTCGCGAGCTGGCGGCCTATCAGGTCACCGTGATCGTGTCCGGCATCAAGCGGGCCGACGCGGAATGGCAGCCGATCGCGGAGCGGACCGGCACCCTGCCGAACATGCGGTACTATTTCCTGCTCGACGCCGCGATCGAATGGGCGGAAGACCAGGTGGTGTTTCGCCATGGCGGTTCGATCGATTTTTTCGAGACGACGGAACTGTCCGAACAGCCGCTGCTGGTGGGATTGACGGACGAGGAACTGACCGATCTGGGTTCGCTCTGCAGCATCACGACCTACCAGCCCGGCGAAAAGATCATCGCGTCAGGCGATCCCGCCACCTCGCTGTTTTTCCTGCGCAGCGGCGTGGTTCACGTCACCCTGCCCGACGGCATCCGGCTGGCGACGCTGACCGCGGGAATGCCGTTCGGCGAGATGGCCCTGCTGGAGCCACGCCGCTCCGCCGACGTGCTGGCCGATATGTCGGCCACCGCCTTTGAGGTCCCGCTCCGCGATTTCGAACGTTTTCGTGAGCAGCATCCCCGCGCCGGCGAGCGGATCATGCGCAACCTCGCGCAACTGCTCGCCGACCGCCTGATCCTCGCCAACGCCAAGGTGAATTTGCTGACGTCGAATTAGATCTTTCCGCGCCCGCTTTTCTCCGCGGCACGCTTCAAGGCCTCAGCGAGCGCGCCCCCGCCAGATTCCTGGGCCTTGCGCGGCGCTGACGACGTCATCGATGCCTTCGAGTATTCCCGCATCTTGCTGTCCGACAGCTTGGGGCCCTTGTCGCCGACCTCGTCGTCGAGACGCAATGTCAGTGCGATGCGCTTGCGGGCGACCTCGACCTCCAGCACTTTCACCTTGACGATGTCGCCAGGCTTCACCACCTCGCGCGGATCCTTGATGAAGGTTTTCGACATCGCCGAGATGTGCACCAATCCATCCTGGTGCACGCCGATATCGACGAAGGCACCGAACGCCGCGACGTTGGTCACGGTGCCCTCGAGGATCATGCCGCGCTTGAGATCCTTGATCTCCTCGACGCCCTCCTTGAACACCGCCGCCTTGAACGCCGGGCGCGGATCGCGGCCGGGCTTTTCAAGCTCGCGCAGGATGTCGGTCACCGTCGGCAGGCCGAACGTGTCGTCGACGAAACTCTGCGGCTTCAGCTGGCGCACGATCTCGGCATTGCCGATCAGCGCCTTGATGTCGCTCTTGGTCGCGGTCAGAATCTTGCGTACCACCGGATAGGCTTCCGGATGCACGCCGGAGGCGTCGAGCGGATCCTCGCCGCCCTGGATGCGCAGGAAGCCGGCACACTGTTCGAATGCCTTCGGGCCGAGCCGCGGCACTTCCTTCAGCCCCTTGCGCGACTTGAACGGGCCGTTGGCGTCGCGGTGCTGCACGATGCTCTGCGCCAGACCCGCGCCGATGCCCGACACCCGCGCCAGCAGCGGCGCGGACGCCGTGTTGGCATCGACGCCGACCGCGTTGACGCAATCCTCGACCACGGCATCGAGCGAACGCGCCAGCTTGGATTCGCCGAGATCATGCTGGTATTGCCCGACGCCGATCGCCTTGGGGTCGATCTTCACCAGTTCAGCCAAGGGATCCTGCAGGCGCCGCGCGATCGAGACTGCGCCGCGCAGGGTGACGTCGAGCTCGGGCAATTCCTCGGACGCAAAGGCCGAGGCCGAATAAACCGACGCGCCGGCCTCCGACACGACGATCTTCGACATGTTCAGGTCCGGCAGCAGCTTGACCAGCTCGGTCGCCAGCTTGTCGGTCTCGCGCGACGCGGTGCCGTTGCCAATCGCAATCAGATCGACGCGGTGCGCAACCGCGAGCTTGCCGAGCGTCGCCAGCGCCGCGTCCCACTGCCGCTGCGGTTCGTGCGGATAGACGGCGGTGGTGGCCACCACCTTGCCGGTGGCGTCGACGATGGCGACCTTGACGCCGGAACGGAAGCCGGGATCGAGCCCCATGGTGACGCGGGCGCCTGCAGGCGCCGCCAGCAGAAGATCACGCAAATTCGAGGCGAACACCCGCACGCCTTCGGCTTCGGCATTGGTCCACAGCCGCATGCGCAGGTCGATATTGAGATGCACCTGGATCTTGGTGCGCCACGCCCAGCGCGCGGTCTCGACCAGCCAGCGGTCGCCGGGGCGGCCCTGGTCGGAAATCAGAAAGCGCTGCATGATCTTCAGCTCATAGGCGCTCGGCACGTTGGCGACCGGGACTTGCGCGTCGGGCAGTATCTGCAGCTCGAGGATTTCCTCCTTCTCGCCGCGGAACAGCGCGAGGATGCGGTGCGACGGCAGCTTGTGCAGCGCTCCGTTGTATTCGAAATAGTCCTTGAACTTCTCGCCTTCGAGCTTCTTGCCCTTGCGCACGGTCGAGGTCATTACCCCATTCGACCACATTTCCTCGCGCAGCTTGCCGATCAGGTCGGCGTCCTCCGCGAACCGTTCCACCAGAATCGCACGCGCGCCCTCGAGCGCCGCCGCGACATCGGCCACTTGCTTTTCAGCATCGACGTAAGTGGCGGCCACCACCTGCGGATCGTTTTGCGGCTGTGTCAGCAGCAATTCGGAAAGCGGCTCAAGGCCGGCTTCCCTGGCAATCTCCGCCTTGGTGCGGCGCTTCGGCTTGAACGGCAGATAGATGTCTTCCAGCCGCCCCTTGCTGTCGGCGGCCATGATCGCGGCTTCCAGCGCGGCATCGAGCTTGCCTTGTTCGCGGACCGAATTGAGGATCGCAACGCGGCGCTCTTCCAGCTCCCGCAGATAGGTCAGGCGTTCTTCCAGGGTGCGCAATTGGGCGTCATCGAGCCCGCCGGTGATTTCCTTGCGGTAGCGCGCCACGAACGGGACCGTGGCGCCGCCGTCGAGCAACGTGACCGTCGCCTCGATCTGCTGCTCGCGAACGCCAAGCTCTTCTGCGATCTGTCGATTGATGTTTGCCACGCAACCTCTTTCCAGACTGGCCGCGGCGGAATGATGGCCGCGGGACGCCGCTTATGGACTACCACGGATCGATTCATCAACCCGCCAGGGCCGCGAAAACGCAAAGAAATTGATCTGTGGATCAGCGTGGCCGGATTGCCGGAATCGTTGGGTCAAGTCCCTATTAACGGGCCAATATATGTGTGGATCGACGGCCCGGTAATGTGTAGACGGACGCTTCCCCTGGGAGCGTCCATGTCCATTTGCGGTCTAGATTTCGGAACGTCGAATACGACGCTCGGCACCATCGAAGGCGAAGCGCCGGTCCTGGCGGAGCTGGAAGCCGGCTACACCACCATTCCCAGCGCGATCTTCTATGAGGTGGACGGCGCGGTCCTGATCGGGCGCAAGGCCATCGCCGCCTATGTCGACGGCGCCCCCGGCCGCCTGATGCGCAGTCTCAAATCGGTGCTCGGAACCTCGCTGATCGACGAAACCACCCGCCTCGGGCGCCAGCGGACCGGCTTTCGCGACGTGATCGCCTATTACCTCGGCGCGGTGAAGCGGCGCGCGGAACAAGCTACCGGCCTCGAACTGCGCGATGTCGTGCACGGCCGCCCCGTGCATTTCGTCGACAATGCGCCGGACGCCGACCGCAAGGCGGAAGAGACGCTGCGCCAGATCGCGCGAGAAGTCGGCTTCGACGACGTCACCTTCCAATTCGAGCCGATTGCCGCGGCGCTGGATTATGAGCGCCAGATCGAACGCGAAGAAGTTGCCCTGATCGCAGATATCGGCGGCGGCACGTCGGATTTTTCGATCGTGCGGCTCGGGCCCGAACGCCACGCCAAGGCCAACCGCTCAAGCGACATTCTCGCCAATGACGGCGTGCGGATCGGCGGCACCGATTTCGACCGCCAGCTCAGCCTCGGCGTCGTGATGCCGCTGTTCGGCTTCGGCAGCGCCATGAGCCGCGCCGGGCTCGACGTGCCCTCAAGCTATTTCCACGACCTCGCGACCTGGTCGAGCATCAACCGCATGTATGAGCCGCGCGTGCTCGCGGACATCCGCCAGGTCCGGCGCGAGGCCAGCGAGCCTGAATTGCTCGACCGGCTGGCGCGCGTGGTCGAGGAACAGCGCGGCCACACGCTGTTGATGGAGGTCGAGGAAGCCAAGATCGCCCTGTCGGACAAGCGCCGCGCCGACATTCCGCTGGAATGGGTGATGCCCGGCCTCAACGCTGGCATCAGCCGCCCCGATCTGGTCAGCCATACCGGTCAACTGGCCGAGCGTATCGCCGCCCGCATCAAGAATTGCCTCACGCAGGCCGGGCTTGGGCCTGAGGACATCGACGCTGTCTTCCTGACCGGTGGTTCGGTGCAGCTCGCCCATGTCCGCAATGCGATCAGGAAGGCGGTGCCGGCGGCCCGTCTCGTCGAAGGCGACACGTTCGGCGCGGTCGGCAAAGGACTGACGCTGGAGGCGCTGCGGAGATACGGGCCGCGGGCCTGAAATCATCCCACGGAAGGCCGCTGCCACTCCATCACGACGAACCAGGGCACCCGCCGGGCACGTTCCTGATGCGCGGCCTCGCCGGATACGGGTCCGGGCTCCGCGAAAAACGTCAGATGCAGACCGCTTTCGAGAAAGGCCGTCATGTAGGCGGCAAGCGGCCGGTGCCAGTTCTGGATGCGTATTCCCGCCCATTCGAACCAGAATGGAAACTCTTCGAGGTAACGATCGACGGGAAAGTGAAGATGGCGTCCTTCGGCATCTTTCACCCACCCCCGATCGGCAGCGGCCGACGTGAAGCCGGTGAGATTTGCGATCAGCAGCGAGCCGCCGGGTTTCAGAACCCTGGCCATCTCGCTGATCGCCGTTCTGAAATCGACGATATCGATCAGCGTGAGGTAGCTGACAACCAGATCGAAGCTTGCCGCCTCGAATTCAAGCTGCTCGGCATTGCCGGACCGGTAGTCACCGGATGGATCGCGCTGCCTTGCTACCTCGAGCAATTGACCGGTCGGATCGATCCCGGTCGCTGCGATGCCGGCGGCCTTCAGCATCCTGCAGAAGCGGCCCTCTCCGCAGCCCACATCCAGCGCTCGCTCGAACCGGCCTGCCGCCACGCGGCTGAGCATGACCGGATCGAGCACGTGCTCGCGGCCCCAATCTCCGCGCTCGCCCATGGAGTCGATCCAGGCTTGCGCTGAAAGCTCCCATCCGTTGCTCATGAGGGCACCCGCATCCGAACACAGTCGTTATTGAATGGAAGCCGACGGCAAACCATCGCCTCAGCGGCCAACTTCGCCAAGTTTGGTGGATGGCTCGTGCTGCGATTCCAGCCGGTTGCCGTGGCGGTGAACGAGGCGCCATTCGCCGGCCTCGCGGCAAAAGATATGCGTAACCCGATTGGACCAGCCGGTGATGCCTTCGACGTCGGCGACGCGTTGGTTTTCGAAGGTCTCGATATCGGTCACGTAGAACATCGCAGGGGTGACGACCTTGGAGATATTCTCGTGACGGACGGTTCCGCCCTTGAACCTCGCGCCGGCCCAGTCCCACCGCCGAGACACCGCTTCCCATCCCTTCTCGTAGCCGCCCCAGCCGTAGAAGCTGGTCGCTTCCGAGGTGTGCGAATAAAGCGCCTTGATCGCGGACACATCACCATTGGCAACTCTGGCCATCGCCTGATGTAGCCGGGCGATGGCCACGCTTACCGAGGCGTCGAGTTCCTCTTCAGTCATACTCTCGCCCACCTATGGAATCACTTCGGTCACCGGCTGCAGGTCGATGGCAAACGTCTCCAGGAACTTCGACGTCATGATGTAGAAGCCAACCGAAAGCTGCAGCTCGACCAGCGCGGCCGCCGTCAGCTTCGACGCAATGGCGTTGAAGGTCGCATCGGTCGGCTTGTGCAGCTTGACGATTTCATCGGTGAAGGCGAGCGCGGCGCGCTGCACCTCGTTGAAGCATGTGGCCGACTGCCAGTTTTCCAGCGCTTCGTTCTGCTCGTCGCTGACGCCGACGTTCTTGCCGATACGCTTGTGCGCGACGATCTCGTAAGGCGCCTCGCACAGGATGCCGGTGCGGGTGATGGCAAGTTCGCGCACGACCGGATCGAGCTCGCCCTTGTGCCTGATCGCACCGCCCAGCCGGCAATATTGCTCGAAATAGCTCGGCGAATGCGCCATCATTCTGAAGATATTGGCATTGCGGTTCTTGCCGAGGATTTCGCGGGTACGATCGTTGTGTTTAGCGGGATCGCTGTATTCGATACGGGCCATTTCTCACCTTGTTTTCTTTGATTTTGCAGGCGGATCATGCCTTGCGGTTCCCTGCGGATCAACCAGACTATGCTCGGAAATCGCCACCACGCGCGCAAAATCCGGCTGCGCCTGAGCCAAAATGCCGCCGCATTGCTGTTCAAACTTGGCACGGTCGATGTTCGCTGAGTGGGGACTCAATCGAAGCGAATGATCGTCGCGGGGTGTTCCGAGTAAAAATAAACGGCCGTCCAGCACGCTTGTCGTGCAGCGATGAGCTATGCCCAAGTCTAGGGAGAAAGCATGAAGGAAGCCACCAAAAGGGCGGCCTCGGAGGCGCTTGCGCAAATGCTGGCGGTGACGGCAATGCTCGTCATCGCCAGCGTCATCTTCTACGCGCGGTGAAGCCGCGGTTTGTGAGTGAAAGCGTTACGAAGCAATCCAGAAAACATCCGTTCCGCGTCACTCTGGATTGCTTCGGAGCTTTGCATTTTGTTTTGACGCGTTTTCTTAACGCGAACCGGTGTCCACCCCCGGATCAAGTCCGAGGGCATGCTTCGCTCGAAAACGCTATGCTTCATTTTGCCTTTGCGAAATAAGGAATCAGCCGCCCGGCAAATGGCTGATAGGTCGCGCTGACCTGATCGCCAATGGCCAGATCGTGGTCGCCATGGGCCATCATGCGAAACCCTTCCGGCGTATCGACCAGCAAAATATTGTAGGGAACGTGCGCGCGGGTCTCAGGCGTTGCGGCGCGGCATACCAGCGAGGTCGCGTAGACCGTCCCTGCTCCACTTGCGGATTTCTCCGCCGGATCCGGCGCGCCACAGGCCGCGCAAAAGCTGCGACGGAAATATTGCACCTTCCCGCAAGCGGCGCAGGATTGGTAGACGATGCCTTCGCCGCCCTTGGTCCAATCCGCGTTCATCGCACCCGCTCCAGGAACATGCTGACATGCGACGACAGCACGCCGCCGTCGCCGTGCAATAGCGCGATCGAGGCATCTCGAACCTGGCGATTTTCAGCGCGCCCCGTCATCTGCAGATGGGTTTCGACCAGATGCGCCATCGCGCCGCCGACGCCGCAATGGCCGTAACTCAGCAAACCGCCATGGGTGTTGAGCGGCATCTCACCGTCGCGGCCGAAGTACCCTGCCCGCACCTTTGCCGCCGCCTCGCCGCGTTTGGCAAGGCCGAGGTCCTCCAGCAGCATCGCCAGCGTGATGGTGAAACTGTCGTAGACGGCAGCATAGCGCACGTCGGAGATCGTTAGGCCGGATGCGGCTTTGGCTTTCGCGATCGAAATCTCGGCGCCGAGCTCGCTCAAGGCTGGTGCCGCGGTGACATGCTGATGGGTATGTGCCTGTGCGGCACCACGCACGCGGATACCAGTCGCGCCGGTCGCCTCGCGGCTGATCACAAATGCCGCTCCACCATCGGACACCGGGCAGCAGTCGAGCAGCTTAAGCGGCATCGCCACCGGCTTTGACGCCATCACGTCGGCGACCGTAATCGCCTCATGGAACTGGGCGCCGGGATGTGTCAGCGCGTGCGCTCGCATCAGCACAGCGAATTCGGCGAGGTCTTGCTGGGTGACGCCGTATTCGTGCATGTAGCGCGACGCGACGAGGCCGTAATAGGCCGGGATCGTCGGCCCCAGCGTCACCTCATAGTCGGGGTGGCCGACCTGCGCCAGCGCCTGAATCGAGGCGTCACGGCTCTGCCCGGTGAGACGATTTTCGCCGCCGACCACCAGCACATGTTTTACGATTCCCGCATCGACCAGATAATGCGCCAGCATGGTCATCGCGAGCCCGGTCGCGCCGCCGACCTGTACGGCGTGGGCGTAGGACGGCCGGATGCCGAAATGTTCGGCGAACACCGTTGCCAGCATGATGTGCGGCGAAACCGTGCTGTAGCCGCAGAGGATGCCGTCAATTTCCGAGCGCTTCAGCCCGGCATCGGCAATCGCCATCTCGGCTGCCTTGCTCATGAGATCGAGCGAGGACGAGCCTTCGTGCTTGCCGTATGACGTCAGTCCGACACCGGTGATGAAGCTCATGGTCGTCCCCCATTGTCATTCCGGGGCGCGCGAAGCGCGAGCCCGGAATCCATTTCGCCGCCGTCGCAAGTAGCCCAATGGATTCCGGGCCTGCGCCTTGCGGCGCATCCCGGAATGACGACGTGGGGTAATCGTATGGCCATCCTCAATACGACTTCGGTAACCCCAGCACCTTCTCGGCGATAAAGCTGAGAATAAGCTGCGGGCTGATCGGGGCGATGCGCGGGATCAGGGATTCCCGCAAGTAACGCTCGACGTGATATTCCTTGGCGTAACCAAAGCCGCCATGGGTCATGACGGCCTGCTCGCAGGCATGGAAGCCGGCTTCGGCCGCCAGATATTTCGCGGCATTGGCCGCCGGGCCACACGGCATGCCCTTATCATATTGCCAGCCGGCGGAGAGCACCATCAGCCACGCGGCTTCCAGCTCCATCCAGTTCTTGGCCAGCGGATGCTGGATGCCCTGGTTCATGCCGATCGGACGATTGAACACGATGCGGTTTTTGGCATAGGCCGACGCGCGCGACAGCGCGACCTGGCCGAGGCCGACGGCTTCGGCTGCGATCAGGATGCGCTCGGGATTCATGCCGTGCAGGATATATTCGAAGCCGCGGCCTTCCTCGCCGAGCCGATCCTCGACCGGGATTTCAAAATTCTCGAAGAACAATTCGTTGGAATCGACGGGCTTGCGGCCCATCTTCTCGATCTCGTGCACGGCAACGCGCTGCTTGTCGAAGTCCGTGTAGAACAGGCTGAGGCCCTGCGTCGGCGTCTTCACCTCTTCGAGCGGCGTGGTGCGCGCCAGCAGCAGGATCTTGTTGGCAACCTGGGCGGTCGAGATCCAGACCTTCTGGCCGTTGACGATGTATTTGTCGCCCTTGCGCACAGCGCGGGTTTTCAGCTGCGTGGTGTTGAGCCCGGTGTTGGGCTCGGTCACCGCAAAGCAGGATTTGTCGCGCCCGTCGATGATCGGCGGCAGCATGCGTGTGCATTGCTCCTTGGTGCCGAATACGACGACAGGATTGAGGCCGAACACGTTCATGTGCACCGCCGAGGCGCCCGACATGCCGGCGCCTGACTCCGAAATTGTGCGCATCATGATTGCGGCATCGGTGATACCGAGACCTGAGCCGCCATACTCCTCGGGGATGCAGATGCCGAGCCAGCCGGCATCCGCGAGCGCGCGGTGGAAGTCGGCGGGATAGCCGCCTTCCTTGTCCTTCTTCAGCCAATAGGCGTCGTCAAAGCGCGAACAGATTTTCCCGATCGCATCGCGGATCGATTCCTGGTTGGCCGACAGCGCGAAATCCATGGTCTCAGTCCTTAGGTGTTTGATACGGTCTTGGTGACGCCGTCGCGAACCAGGGCGGCAATCTCGTCGACCGAGAAGCCTGCTTCCTGCAAAATCTCGGCGCTGTGCTCGCTCAGGCGCGGTGCCAATCGCGTCATCTCCACCGGTGTCTCCGACCACCGCGCCGACGACCGCATGTTGCGAATCCGTCCCTCGGTCGGATGATCTATCACGGGAGCGAAATCAGTCGCTGTTATGTGCGGGTCCTGCAGCAGGCTTTCGAGGTCATGCATCGGCATGACAGGCACGTCGGCCTTCTCGAGGATGGCGGTCCACTCGGCCGTGCTCTTGGTCTCAAGGATGCGCGCCAGTTCGGCATAGACGGTGTCGATATTGGTGGCGCGGCCGGCAAAGGTTGCGAACTTCGGATTGCTGCGCAAATCGTCGCGGCCGGTGGCATGGAAGAAATTCTCCCACTGCTTGTCGTTGTAGACGATCACGCAGATGTAGCCGTCGGACGTCTTGTAGGGCCGCCGGTCCGGCGACAGATGCCGGGCGTAGCCGCCCTTGTCGAGCGGCGGCTCATAGGTGAGCCCGCCCATGTGGTCGCCCATCACAAAGCTCGCCATGGTCTCGAACATGGGGATGTCGACGCGCTGGCCGCGGCCCGTGCGGTCGCGATCCACAAGACTGGCGCAGATCGCGCCGACCGCGGTGAGCCCGACGATGCGGTCGACCAGGGCATTGGGAACATAACGCGGCACGCCGTCGCCGGTCTGTGCCATCAACGCCGGCAGCGCGGTGGCGCCCTGGATCAGATCGTCATAGGCGGGTTTGGCTGCATAAGGCCCGTCCTGACCGAAGCCGAACACGCCGGCATAAATCAAACGCGGGTTGATTTTCGAGACCACGTCGTAGCCGAGCTGCAGCCGCGCCATCGCCTGCGGGCGCACGTTGTAGACCAGCACGTCGGCCTTCGCGATCAGCCGCAGCACGGCGTCGCGCCCGGCCGGCTTCTTCAGGTCAAGGCAGATGCTGCGCTTGTTGCGGTTGGTGTTGAGGAACACCGGCCCCATGCCTGGATGCCGCGTTGGCCCGATCTGCCGCGTGACGTCGCCATCATGCGATTCCACCTTGATGATGTCGGCGCCGTAATCGCCGAGCGTCTGGGTGGCAAAGGGCCCCATCAGCACGGACGTCATGTCGACGACCTTGATGCCTTTTAGCGGTCCCATGCCCAATTCGCTCCCGGATGTGGTTATTCCCCATCTAGTAACGGCAGGGTGAAACGAAGAGCAAGGGCGTCAGGGGTATGGGCGTATGCGTGGCGAAGCTCAATACTCCGCGTCGTCCCGGCGCAGGCCGGGACCCATACGCCGTGAAGTTGCAGTCGAAAGACGGAGCCTACGGCTCGGCAAAACAACGAACGACGGTGGTTATGGGTCCCGGCCTGCGCCGGGACGACACGGAATTTACCGTCTTACTTCGCCGGCTCCAACACTGAAACGTAGTTCGCCACCGCGGCGCCACCCATGTTGAAGATGCCCGCGAGTTTTGGATTCTTCAGCTGCATGCCCTCGGGCGCCTGGCCGACCAGTTGCATCGCGCTCATCACATGCATGGAGACGCCGGTGGCGCCGATCGGATGGCCCTTCGCCTTCAACCCGCCGGACGGATTGACCGGCAGCTTGCCGTCCTTTTGCGTCCAGCCTTCCTTGATGGCGCGGGCGCCCTGCCCGCGCGGCGTCAGGCCCATCGCTTCATATTCGATCAGCTCAGCGACGGTGAAGCAGTCATGGGTTTCGACGAACGACAAGTCGGAAAGGCTAACGCCGGCCTGCTGCAGCGCGCGCTGCCAGGCGACCGTGCAACCTTCAAACTGCAGGATGTCGCGCTTGGACATCGGCAGAAAATCCTGCGCGTGCGCGGTGGCGCGGAAATTCACCGCCTTGCCCATGGTCTTTGCGGTCTCCGAATCCGTCAGCACCAGCGCTGCTGCGCCATCCGACACCAGCGAGCAATCGGTCCGCTTCAGGGGCCCCGCGACGAACGGGTTCTTCTCACTCTCGGCGCGGCAGAACTCATAGCCAAAGTCCTTGCGCATCTGCGCATAGGGGTTGGCAACGCCGTTCTTGTGGTTCTTCGCCGCGATCATCGCCAGCGCATCGGACTGGTCGCCATATTTCTGGAAATAGCTCTGCGCGATCTTGCCGAACACCCCGGCGAAACCGCCGACGGTGTCGCCATCCTCGGGCAGATACGACGCCTTAAGCAGGTACTTGCCGATCTCCGGGCCCGGTGTGCGCGTCATCTGCTCGACGCCGACCACCAGCACGATCTTGGCCGCGCCCGCGGCGATCGCCCGGATGCCCTGATGCACCGCGGCCGAACCGGTGGCGCAGGCATTCTCGACCCGCGTGGTCGGCTTGAAGCGCAATTTGGGGTCGGCCTGCAGCACCAGCGAGGCGGTGAAATCCTGCGGCGAGAAGCCGGCGTTGAAATGCCCGAGTACGATTTCATCGACGTCTTCAGCGGAAATGCCGGCATCGGCCATTGCGTCGGTCGCTACCTTCACCACCAGGCTTTCAACGGTCTCCGCGTCGAATTTGCCGAATGGCGTGTGCGCCCATCCCACGATGCTGGCTGTCATGGTCGTTCTCCCTGTTCCGGTTCGGACGGTTTTGTACCCTATCGGAAAAAATACTTCACGCCGGTTTCAGCGTTTTCATCGCCCGCGCGCACATGGCTGAAATGCCGGCCCAGTTGCCGGACCGTATATCCGCCGCCGGGCAGAGCCAGGAACCGCCCACGGCCAGCACATTCGGTTCGGCCAGCCACGCCGCGGCATTGGCCTCGCCAATGCCGCCGGTCGGGCAAACCCTGATGTTCGGGAACGGACCTGCGAGCGCACGCAGTGCCTTGATACCGCCGGACTGTTCCGCCGGAAAGAATTTGACGAGGTCAAAACCGTGCGCCAGCGCCTGCATCAGTTCGGACGCGGTCGCGATACCCGGCGCAAACGGCAGGTCGCTGGCCGCAGCAGCCTTCAGCAGTTCTGGCGTCGCTCCGGGGCTAATGCCGAATTTGGCGCCGAGCGCCTCGGTCCGCTTGAGATCATCGCCGTTCAGGATGGTGCCGATCCCGACAATGGCGTCCGGCACCTCAGCAATCATGGCCTTGGCGGCCTCGATCGCTACCGGCGTGCGCAGCGTCACTTCCAGCATGCGCACGCCCCCGGCAACCAGCGCCCTGGCCAGCGGCACCGCGTCTTCCAGCCGCTCGATGGTCAGCACCGGTATGACGGTGGCGGATTTCACCAAAGCCGCGAGATTTTCCTGCCTTGCTGTTACATTCACGCTCATAGGGACGCCTTGCGAGAGGTTGCTGGTGGCCAACGATATCAGGCCGGCATTGCGTTGCGCGGGATAATCGCACCGGGGTGACATACCACAACGCCGGCAAGACGATGCCCGGCCCGCGCGGCCTCAACTGGCCCAGCACCCGCAAGCCGTGCGGCGATGTAGGCAGCTGCAAAACTGTCGCCCGCCGCCGTGGTATCGACGACGGGTTTCGTCAGCGGCTCGGCCCGGGTCCGATGCAACGCGCCGTCGAGACGGAGGATGCTCGCGGGTTCGGAAAGTTTTAGCACGACCTCCCCGCCCGGAATGCGCGCCAGCAAGCCATCGTGGCTTTCACCGGGATAGAGCGGCAGCAAATCCTCGGTCGAGGCCAACACGATATCGGCGAGATCGAATGCATCCTGATAGACGGCGCGGGCCACATTCAGGTCGGGCCAGCCGCGGGCACGAAAATTGGTATCGAAGGCAAACCGCGCCCCGGCTTCGCGGGCGCGCTTGATCCCCGAGAACAACCGCGCCCGGCCAACGTCATTGTAGAGCGATAGCGTGATCGCCGAGAGATAAACGATGTCGTAACTCGCCAGTGAATTCAGGATATCCGCCGTCTCCGGCAAATCCATCAGGCTGCGCGCGGCGGCGCTCTCGCGCCAGTGAAAGAAACGACGCTCGCCTTTGTCGTCGGTCTGGATCATGTAGAGGCCCGGCAATTTGCCCGATAGCCGGGACACCCGCGCCGTGCCAACACCCTCGGCCTCCCAGCCCGCGATCATTTCATCGCTCAGCGTATCGTCGCCGAGTGCCGTGATGTAGTCGGTGCCGGCACCAAGCCGGGCCAGATAGACGGCGGTATTGAGCGTGTCGCCGCCATAGCCGCGCGAAAACAGGCCGTGCTCGGCCTGCTTCAGCTCGATCATGCATTCGCCGATACAGGCTACCCTGGTCATGACCGCATCTGTACGGGATCGCCGGAACGCACGCTAGAGCAAGATGACTTCGTCATCTCGCTCTATCCTTTTGTTTGAGCATGATCTCCGAGCAAACGCTTCGCGTTTGTCGAGGGAAAACCGGTTTCCACTTTTCCGGATCATGCTTTAGCCGGCGAATTTGCCGCCGAGTTCATCTGCGATGTGAATCCGGATGATGTCATCAAAAGTCTTCTCGGCCGTGGTGAAGCCGAGCTTGAGCGCGCGGTCGGTGACGAAATCGCGCGGCCAGCCGCTGACGATGCTGATGATGGTCGGATCGGGCACCCGCTTGATGCGCGCGGTGACGTTCTTGCCGGCGACGCGATCAAGCGCGGCGATCTGTTCGCCGACGGTCACCGACATCCCGGGCATGCTGAGATTGCGCCGCGCGCCCATGGCGTTGAGGTCCATGGTGCCGGCGTGCATGAGAAAGCCGACCGCCGATTTCGGCGAGGCGTGCCAATGGCGCACGTCTTCGGACACCGGCAGCACCGCCTCCTTGCCCGCCAACGGCTCGCGGATGATGTTGGAGAAGAACCCGGACGCCGCCTTGTTCGGCTTGCCCGGCCGCACGCAGATCGTCGGCAGGCGGATGCTGATGCCGTCGAGCAGGCCCTTGCGGGTGTAGTCGTTGATCAGGAGTTCGCAGATCGACTTCTGGGTGCCGTAGCTCGTCAGCGGCGTATGGAAGAACTCGTCGCCGATCTTTTCGGGGAACGGCGCGCCGAACACGGCGATCGAGGACGTGAATACCAGCCGCGGCTTGTAGCCGCCGCCGATCGCACGGATCGCGTCGATCAAATGCCGCGTGCCGTCGAGATTGATCCGGTAGCCCTTGTCGAATTCGGCCTCCGCCTCGCCAGACACGATGGCGGCGAGATGGAAGATCATGTCAGGCCGTTCGGCGATCAGCGGCGCGGCGGCACCGGCATCGGCAAAATCGGAGGCAACGACGTTGACCGGGATCGAGCTGGCCGGCTTGGTGGGCGCCACCACGTCCTGCAGCGTCATGCGGGTGATGTCTTGCTTGCCGAGCCGGCCGTCGCGCAGCAGTTGCTCGGTCAGCTTGCGGCCGACCATGCCGGCGGCACCCAGAATAAGAATGTGCAAGACCTACTCCTTTTTCATTTTTGGTCGTCCCGGCCTCGAGCCGGGACCCATACGCCCCGGCCGATGTGACTGAGACGAAATGGTTGACGACTTCGTTTCAACAATTGCTGCCGGTGGTTATGGGTCCCTGCTCCTGAGCGCAATTGCGCCCTAGGCAGGGACGACAGCGATGGCTTTTGTTATTTCTTGCTTCGGGCCCGCGCGCTCACTCTTTCACGGCTCCCGTCATGGCCGACACATAATGCTCGACGAAGAAGGCGTAAAGGATAACCAGCGGCAGCGAACCCGCCAGCGCGCCGGCCATCAGCGATCCCCAGCGGTAGACGTCGCCATCGACGAATTCGTTGACGATCGCCACCGGCACCGTCTTGTTCTGCACCGAAGTCAGGAAGGTCAGCGCGTAGATGAACTCGTTCCAGCACAGCGTGAAGCAGAAGATGAAGGCCGAGATCAATCCCGGGATCGCCAGCGGCAGCACGATCTTGGTCAGGATCTGCCACCGGCTGGCGCCGTCGATCAGCGCGCACTCTTCCAGCTCGAACGGGATGGTCTTGAAATAGCCCATCAACAGCCAGGTCGAGAACGGGATCAGGATGGTCGGATAGGTCAGGATCAGCGCGAACGGCGTGTCGAACAGACCATACTGGAACACCACGGTGGCGAGCGGAATGAACAGGATCGAGGGCGGCACCAGATAGGACAGGAAGATCAGCCCGCCAACCCATTGCGCGCCGCGATAGCGCAGCCGCACGATGGCGTAGGCTGCCAGCACGCTGGCGAAGATCGACAGCACGGTCGAGCAGACCGCCACATACATCGTGTTCCACAGCCAAAGCGGATAGTAGCTTCCGAACAGCAGCTTGTGGATGTGCTTGAACGTCGGGTTCCAGGTCCAGAACGGGTTGTACGTGTTGAGGTCGAGCAACTGCTCGTCCGGCTTGATGGCGGTGAGCGCCATCCAGTAGAACGGGAACAACAGCACAACGACGATGATCCCGAGCGGCAGATAAAGCGTCACCAGGCGCCGCGGCAGCGACTCCAGATAGCTCATGCCGACGGTGTGATCGTCGGCAGCCGCGGTTCGCGCCGATCCCGACAACACCCCTTTGAGGTCGAGCCTCTGTGTGGGCAGATCAGTCATTGTTTTCACCTTGCTGCCACTTGCGGCGCTGCAGTCCGAACCAGGAGACCATGATCGCCGCCAGCAGGAACGGAATCATCGCATTCGAGATCGCGGCCCCCTCACCGAGAACGCCGCCGATGATCGCCCGCTGATAGGACAGCGTCGCCATCAAGTGCGTGGCATTGACCGGACCGCCGCGCGTCATCGCCCAGATCAACTGGAAATCGGTGAACGTGAACAGCACCGAGAAGGTCATTACGACGGCAATGATCGGCGTCAGCAGCGGATAGGTGATGAACCGGAACCGCTGCCAGCTGGTCGCACCATCGAGCGTCGCGGCTTCGTAAAGCGACGGCGAGACCGTCTGCAGGCCGGCCAGCAGCGTGATCGCAACGAAGGGAACGCCGCGCCAGATGTTGGCGAAGATCACGCAGATCCGCGCCCAGGTCACATCGCCGAGGAAATTGATATTGTCGGTGATCAATCCCATCTGCTTCAGCGACCAGGAAATGATCGAGAACTGCGAATCGAAGATCCACCAGAACGCCAGTGCCGACAGCACCGTCGGCACGATGAAGGGGATCAGCACCAAGGCTCGCAGCATCGCCTTGAACGGCATGTTCTCGTTCAGCAGCAGCGCGAGATAAAGGCCGATCGCGAACTTGATGACACTGGCGACGGATGTGTAGAGCAGCGTGTTGAATACCGACAGCCAGAAGATCGAGTCGCCCCAAAGCCATTCATAGTTTTCCAGCCCGACGAACGCGCCGGGCCTGCCGATGCGCGCGTCGGTGAACGAAATCCAGATTCCCAACCCCAGCGGATAAGCCAGGAAGAGAACCAGGAACACCATTGCGGGCAGCATGAACCAGAAGCCGAGATAGTTGCGATTGGCCTTGATCAGGTCCCACCTCGACGCCTCGCGAATCGGCCGTCTGGCAGTCCGGGGTTGGAGGGCGATGTCAGCCATTGGCAAAATCCCGCAAGTGTAACGGCCGTGGTGCCGTCTCGTCCTCGATAGCGAAGCATCCGGCAACTACGGGCGGCATTGCGTGCCGCCCGTAGCTGTTGTCATCAGCGATAGATGCGCTTCAGCTGCCGTTCGGCGATCGCAATCGCACCGGCGGCGGTCTCACGGCCGGTGCAATAGTTCGCGAACATGTCGACCACCAGGAAGTCGGCGATCGCGGTCGCCGCCTTCTCGCCGGGCGTACCGATGCCGGACGCAGGGAGCGCGCGCTTGCTGGCCTGGGCGAACACCGCATTCTTCGGGTCTGCCGTCCACACCGGCGACGAGTCATAAGCGTTGAGCGTGTGGGTCAGATAACCGCGCGCGCCGGACAACCACTTGTCGTAGTTTTCCTTCTCCAGCATGAAGGCGATGAAGGCCTTCGCAGCGTTCGGGTACTTGGTGAACTTGAACGCAAGGATCGGGACGCACAGCTGCAGTTCGGTTGGCTTGCCAATCGGACCGACCGGATACAGCGCGTGGTAGGTGTCCTCAGTGAGCTCTTTCTTGGTCGGGTCATCCTTGGCCGCGACGTAGATCGAGATGCCGTTGGCGGTGACATAAAGTTCGCCCGAAAGGAACGCCTTGTTATTGGAACCATCGTTCCACGACGCGGCGCCCGGAATGAAAGTATCCGAAAGCGCTTTGGTGTATTCCAGCGCCTTCAGGGTCTCCGGCGAGTTGATGATCACCTTGTCGCTCTTGTCGACGGTATAGGCGCCGTGACCCCAAAGGATCCAGTGCAGCCAGCCGTTGGCGTCGCCGGTTGCATGGCCGAGCGCGAAGCCCGCCGGGGTATTGTTTTTCTTGAGCGCCTTGCACATTTCAAGGAAGCCGGGAAAGTCCTTGGGAAACTCGCTGAAGCCCGCTTTGTCCACGGCAGACTTTCGGTAAGTCATGTAGCCGCCAATGGTGGCGACCGGGATACCCAGCCAGTTGTCACCCTGCTTACAGGTAACAGCCGCCGCTTCGGTCCACCCGCCGTATTTCTTGCCGAGATAGTCGGCGACGTCGTTCAGTGGCATCACCTGCGTCGGGAACAGTTGCGGCAGCGTATGCAGGCCCCAGACGACATCGAGTCCGGAGCCGGTGTTCGCAGCGACGGACGCCTTCGGCTGCACGTCCTCGAAGGACTCGCTGAACACGTTCATCTCGGTGCCGGTCGCGGCTTTGAAGGCGGCGACCATGGCGTTGAACGCGTCGTCTTCCGCCGGCACGAAACGCTTCCAGCGCATCACCGTCAGCTTGGCGCCCGGCTCCGCCTTCCAAGGCGAGGCTTGCGCCCAGGCCTTGGCGAAATCCAGCAGTGCAGGCCCGGTCAGCGCGCCAGCCGCGGCCAGCGCAGTGCCGCCTTGAAGCAGCGAGCGGCGAGTAAAATCGTGCATCGTAGATCCTCCCCTGTGAATTTGATTTTGATTATGTTTTTTAGGCGTTCAGTCGCTTTCCTGTGGTCTCGTCAAACAGATGGACGAGCGCAGGATCCGGCTTCAGCCGGATCTTGTCGCCCGGATTGAATTGATGTCGCTCGCGGAACACGGCGACGACCTGTTCGCCGCCGAGCTTGGCGAAGACCTGGGTCTCCGAGCCGGTCGGTTCGACCACCACAATCTCGGCTTCGGCGCCGTCATCGGCGATGGTGAAATGCTCGGGCCGGACGCCGTAGACCGCCGGCTTGCCTTCGGAGTTGGCGGGCGCCGACATCAGCGGCAGCTTGACACCGTTCGGGCCTTCGAACCCGGCGCTGCCGTTCGACTTCACCTTGCCTTTGAGGAAGTTCATCGCCGGCGAACCGATAAAGCCCGCCACGAACTGGTTGGCCGGCGTGTCGTACAGTTCGAGCGGCGTGCCCATCTGCTCGACGATGCCGTCATGCATCACCACGATCTTGTCGGCCATGGTCATGGCTTCGATCTGGTCGTGGGTGACGTAGACCGTCGTGGTGCGCAGGCGCTGATGCAGTTCCTTGATTTCGGTGCGCATCGCAACCCGCAGCTTGGCGTCGAGGTTGGACAGCGGCTCATCGAACAGGAACACTTGGGGATCGCGCACGATGGCGCGGCCCATCGCGACGCGCTGACGTTGTCCGCCGGACAACTGCCGGGGATAACGCTCGAGCAATGGGGTCAGCGCCAGGATTTCCGCGGCGCGCTTGACGCCGTTGGAGATTTCCTCAGGCTTGGCGCCGCGCAGCTTGAGCGAGAAGCCCATATTGTCGGCGACCGTCATATGCGGATAGAGCGCATAATTCTGGAACACCATCGCAATGTCGCGCTCTTTCGGCTGGACATTGTTGACCACCTTGTCGCCGATCGAAATCGTGCCTGAGGTGATGTTTTCGAGGCCCGCGAGCATCCGCAGCAAGGTCGACTTGCCGCAACCGGAGGGGCCGACGAGCACTACGAACTCGCCGTCCTCGATCGGAATCGAAACGCCGTGCAAAACCTCAAAATTACCGAACGACTTTCGCACGTCGCGAATCTGTACCGACGACATCGGACTTCTCTCCCCTCATTTTCTGTTTTCTGACGCCATCGGACGGAGGCCGGCGCCACGCTGTCTTGTTCGACTCTAATGCCATCCAGCCGAATTCAGCCAAGCATTATCATCCGCAGTTTGGCGGTTTTTAGCAATGCGATGGTAGCGCTGTCAATAATTGTTCATTTGTCTGGTTTCTTATGGTAAGAGCGCGGAATGGCACGAAAACCGACGAAGTCTGGCAAAATCCGCCTCACCGAGGTCGCCAAGCTGGCTGGCGTGTCGCCAATCACCGCATCCCGCTTCTTCAGAAACCCGGATGCGCTGTCGCTCGCCAAACGCGAACGCGTCGACAGCGCCGTGAAGGAACTGGGCTATGTGCCCAATCTGGCGGCGCGCGCGCTGGCCTCGCATCGCACCGAAGTCATCGGCGTCGTGATTCCGTCTTTGACCAACAGCGTGTTCGCCGACGTCTTGCGTGGCATTTACGATTCGACCGAGCTGAGCCGCTACAGCATCCAGTTGACCAATACGCGCTACAGCATCCTGCAGGAAGAGAAGATGCTGCGGCTGTTCCGGGCGCAGAAGCCGGCCGGATTGATCGTGACCGGCATCAACCAGACCGCGGAATCCCGCGTCATCCTGGAGACCATGGATTGCCCGGTCGCGCAGATCATGGAGATCGGGGACAGCCCGGTCGACATGATGATCGGCTTTTCGCATTACGACGCCGGTTTTGCGGCTATTTCGCATATTCTCGAGCAAGGGCGCCGGCGCATCGGCTTCCTCGGCGCGCGGATGGATCCCCGCGTCCAGCGGCGGTTCGACGGCTATCGCGACGCCATGAAGGCGGCCTCGCTGTTCGATCCAAACCTCGTCGTCACGACGACGGTGCCGACCACCGTGACGCTTGGCGGTACGCTGTTCGCCGATCTCATTGCGAAGACGCCTGATATCGACGCGGTGTTCTGCGTCAATGACGACCTTGCGCTCGGCGTGCTGTTCGAATGCCAGCGCCGCCAGATATCGGTTCCCGGCGAGATGGCGATTGTCGGCTTCAACGATCTGGAATTCATGGCCTCCGCCGTCCCCTCGCTCACCAGCGTGCGGACCAATCGCTACGAGATGGGCCGTCACGCCATCACCATGGTGATCGACGCGATCGAGGGCCGCCGGCCGCGGGAACCGGTCCTCGACCTTGGTTTTCAACTCATGATCCGCGAAAGTTCGACGCCGCAGACGGCTTGAAAGCCTTGTGTCACACGGCTCATGCAGGGTTGCACAGAAAATGGTAGCGCTGTCTTTTGGCGCGAACTAGGATCGAACAAGAGAGTCAGGAATTGGATGCGCGGCCGCGTTTGCAGCGGATGAAATTTTGAGCATGGTGGAAACCGCTGCCGTGATTTGAGCCGCCCTAAGCAGTTTGCAGTGCGGGAGGAACCAATGAAAAAAAATGACAATAATGGTGCCAGCAATGGCAAGGGACGGAAGCTTCGCTCCCTTGAGTGGTTTAACAACCCGCACAATCCGGGGATGACCGCGCTCTATCTGGAGCGCTATCTGAATTACGGCCTGACCCGCGAGGAATTGCAGTCCGGCAAGCCGATCATCGGCATCGCGCAGACCGGTAATGATCTGTCGCCCTGCAACCGCCACCATCTCGAACTGGCGCACCGGGTGCGCGAGGGCATCCGTATGGCCGGCGGCATTGCGATGGAATTCCCGGTACATCCGATCCAGGAAACCGGCAAGCGCCCGACCGCGGCGCTCGACCGCAACCTCGCCTATCTCGGGTTGGTTGAAATCCTGTTCGGCTACCCGCTCGATGGCGTGGTGCTGACCACCGGCTGCGACAAGACCACCCCGGCCTGCCTGATGGCGGCAGCGACCGTCAATCTGCCCGCTATCGTGCTGTCGGGCGGCCCGATGCTGAACGGCTGGTTCAACGGTGAGCGCACCGGATCCGGCACCATCGTCTGGAAGCAACGCGAACGGCTTGCCGCCGGCGAGATCGACTACAACGAATTCATCGAGATAGTGTCCTCCTCCGCGCCGTCGGTCGGCCATTGCAACACCATGGGCACGGCCTCGACCATGAACTCGCTGGCCGAGGCGCTCGGCATGTCGCTGCCGGGCTGCGCGGCGATTCCCGCTCCCTACCGCGAGCGCGGCCAGATCGCCTACGAGACCGGAAAGCGGATCGTCGAGATGGTCTGGGAGGACCTCAAACCGTCCGACATCCTGACCCGTGAGGCGTTCGAGAACTGCATCGTGGTGAACTCGGCGATCGGCGGCTCGACCAACGCGCCGATCCACATCAACGCGCTGGCGCGCCACATCGGCGTCGAGCTCTCGATCGATGACTGGCAGAAACACGGCCACGAAATCCCGATGCTGGTGAACCTGCAGCCGGCCGGCTTCTATCTTGGCGAGGAATTTCACCGCGCTGGCGGAGTGCCGACGGTGGTTCGCGAATTGATGGCGCACAAGAAAATCCATGAAGCCGTCAAAACGGTCAACGGCCGCACCATGGGCGAGAATTGCCGCGAGGCGACAAAACCCGACGGCGACGTGATCTGGAGCTACGACAAGCCGCTGGTCAAGGAGGCCGGCTTCCTGGTGTTGCGCGGCAATCTGTTCGATTCCGCGATCATGAAGACCAGCGTGATCTCCAAGGAATTCCGCGACCGCTATCTCAGCAACGCCAAGGACCTGAACGCATTCGAGGGCCGCGCCATCGTGTTCGAGGGCCCGGAGGACTATCACGACCGGATCGACGATCCCTCGCTCAATATCGACGAGCACTGCGTGCTGTTCATCCGCGGCGCCGGCCCGATCGGTTATCCCGGCGGCGCCGAAGTCGTGAACATGCAGCCGCCGGCGGCGCTGATCAAACGCGGCATCCTGGCCCTGCCCTGCATCGGCGACGGCCGGCAATCCGGCACCTCGGGCTCGCCATCGATCCTTAATGCCTCGCCGGAAGCCGCCGCCAGTGGCGGACTCGCGATCTTGAAGACCGGCGACAAGGTCCGCATCGACCTCAACAAGGGCTCAGCGAACATCCTCATTTCGGATGCGGAACTGAAGCAGCGTCACGCCGACCTCAAGGCGGGCGGCGGCTTCAAATACCCGGCGCACCAGACGCCGTGGCAGGAACTCTATCGCTCGACCGTCGGCCAGCAGGCCACCGGCGCCTGCATGGAACTCGCCACGCGCTATCAGGACATCGCCGGCACGGTCGGCGTGGCGCGGGATAATCATTGAGCCACGATGTCATTGCCGGGCTCGACCCGGCAATCCATCGCTCTTGAGAAGATGGATACGCGGGTCAAGCCCGCGTATGACACCGAAGATAATTCGCTAAGGTTCAAAGGAAGAAGAAGATGTCTGATCGACTGAAGGGAAAGCGCGCTGTCGTCACCGCCGCAGCGGCGGGCATCGGGCGTGCTTGCGCAATAGCATTTGCGCGTGAAGGCGCCACTGTCATCGCCACCGACATCAATGAAAGCGGCATCGCCACCCTGGGCAAGGAAGGCGTCGCCGAGACGGCTCGGCTCGACGTTCGCAGCACCGCCGACGTCGACGCCTTCGCCAGGCGCGTTGGAAAGATCGACATCCTGCTCAATGCGGCGGGCTTCGTGCACCACGGAACCATCATGGAGTGTTCCGAAGAAGATTGGGATTTCTCGTTCGACCTCAACGTCAAATCGATGCACCGGACCATCAAGGCGTTTTTGCCAGCCATGATCGCAGGCGGCGGCGGCAGCATCGTCAACATCTCGTCCTGCGCGGCGCTCCGGCCACCGGCCAACCGTTATGTCTATAGTGCGTCCAAGGCGGCGGTTTCGCTGCTCACGCGCGCGGTAGCGCTCGACTTCATCAATCAGGGCATCCGTTGCAACAGCATCTGCCCCGGCACCGTGGAGACGCCTTCGATGCTCGATCGCGCGGCCGCCGCTGGCCCGGATGGACGCGAGAAGTTCGTTGCCCGCCAGAAGATGGGCCGACTGGGTACCGCACAGGAAATCGCGGCCATGGCGATCTATCTTGGGAGCGACGAAAGCGCATTCACCACCGGCGTCGACCTCGTCGTCGATGGCGGCTACATGCTCTAACGGCCACGCGATCAAGGGATTCCAGCATGAACAAGATCGATCTGAACGGCCGCTGCGCGATCGTTACCGGTGGCGCGCAGGGTTTTGGGCGCGCGATCGCCGAACGCTTTGTGGCGTCCGGCGCCAAGGTGGCGATCTGGGACCATGACCTGCCGTTTGCGGAAAAAACCGCGAAGGAGATCGGCGAGAATGTCACCGCGTTCAAGGTCGACGTCTCCGACCTCGCCGCCGTCGAAGACTCCCGCGATGCGACGCTGAAGGCGTTCGGCAAGATCGACATCCTGGTCAACAATGCCGGCATCGCCGGTATCAACAAGACGGTGTGGGAAACCGACCTCGACGAATGGCGCAAGGTGATGCGCATCAATCTCGACGGCCCCTTCATCTGCTGCAAGGCCGTGGTGCCGGCGATGCTCGCCAACAAATACGGCCGCATCATCAACATCGCCTCGATTGCCGGCAAGGAAGGCAATCCCAACGCCGCGCATTATTCGGCGTCCAAGGCCGGCCTGATCGCGCTGACGAAATCGCTCGGCAAGGAACTGGCGGCGCACGACATCCTGGTCAACGCCGTGACGCCGGCAGCGGCGAAAACCGCGATCTTCGACCAGCTGACGCAGCAGCACATCGACTTCATGCTGTCGAAAATTCCGAAGGCCCGTTTCGTGCTGGTGGAAGAACTCGCCGCCATGGTGGCCTGGCTGGCATCGGAAGACTGCGCGTTCTCGACCGGCGCCGTGTTCGACATCTCCGGCGGCCGGGCGACGTATTGAAATGGGCACGATCCGGGAAGGCGGATGCCTGTGCGGCGCGGTCCGGTTCAAGACCGACGGCGAGCCGGTCAATATCCGGATCTGCCATTGCCGCAACTGCCAGAAGTCGATGGGATCGCCGTTCTTTGCCCGCGCGCTGTTCGACCAGCGCGCGCTGACGGTCGAGGGCGACACGGCGGGTTATTTATCCTCGGACGCACTCGACCGGATGTTCTGCAAGGCCTGCGGCACCCGGCTGTTTTCCCGGCGGACCAACGGCACGGTGGTCGGCGTCGCGCTTGCCGCCTTCGACGACCGCAACACCTTTGCGCCGACCGAGCACATCTGGGTCTCGGAAAAGATCGATTGGGTACGGCTCGACGACGGCCTACCGCAATACCAGGAGACGGTTCCCCAGTGACGCCGACGTGCTAGGCTGAGCCCAGCACAGCGCGTGAATCGGGGCCGATCGATTGAACATCTCATTGTACGCCGTATCGGTCTGGGTACTGCCGGTCCTGCTCGCCATCACCCTGCATGAGGCCGCCCACGCCTTTGCCGCCTATCGCCTCGGCGACAACACGGCCTGGCAACTCGGCCGGGTCAGCCTCAACCCCTTCAAGCATATCGACCCGTTCGGGACCGTCATTCTCCCCGGATTGCTGCTGCTTTCGCATTCGCCGTTCCTGTTCGGCTACGCCAAGCCCGTGCCGGTGAATTTCCGCAATTTGAACCATCCCCGGCTCGACATGGTCTGGGTGGCGCTGGCGGGCCCGGCCACCAACATCGTCCTGGCCGTGTTGGTGGCCCTTGCCTTCCATATCATGCCCCTGGTGCCCGCGAATGCGGCGCAATGGACCGCGGACAACCTCAAAAATGCGTTCCTGATCAACATCGTGCTGGCGATCTTCAACATGCTGCCGATCCCGCCGCTGGATGGCGGAAGGGTCGCGGTGGGGCTACTGCCGCGGGTGCTGGCTTACCCGCTGTCGCGGCTGGAACCCTATGGCATGCTGATCCTGATCGGCCTGCTGATCCTGCTGCCGATCCTGGGCAGCCAGCTCGGCCTAAATCTTGATGTTATTTCGGCAATACTGCGGACACTGACCGGCTATGTGATCCGCGCGCTTCTCTTTATCACGGGCAACGCTTAAACCTGAGATAGAGAACGCCGGACAAGGAGGAGTTGGCTTGGAGCCATGGTGATCAAAGCCGCCGATATGTTGATCGCACGACGCGCCGACACCCGCGCGAGGGCGGATTTTGCTACCTGGAGAATGCTCGCCAAGCTTAATGGCGCTTCCGCCCTGCCCGCCGAGGCGCAAGGTTTTCTCGTCAGCTACAAGCAGCTGCTTGAGAAGATGACGGATGCGGATGCTTCCGAGGCTACCATCCAGCTCATGTACAAGAGCTATTATGCGGAGATGGGCGGCGCCGGAACCGCACCGGAAATCCCCGCGCGATCCAGCGATCCCGCCGCCGACACCGGCAACGTCACCGCCTTTCGCAGGCCGCCTGCCAAGCCAAAGGTCGCCGCATCAGGACCACAGGCAAAACCGCGGCTTCCGGTGGCGCTGATCTTTGCGTGCCTTGTCGTCGTCTATGTCGGCATCCGCTATTACTGGCGATAGCCCGACCCTCGCGCAAGAAAGCGAAATGAGCAACGACGCAGATCCGCTTGCACAGTTCGGGATCGACGCGGTCGATCTCAGATGGACGTTGCGGGACATTGCCGGAAGGCGATCGTTCAACAAGGATCATTTGGCGAAGCTGATCGAGCTTGGCCTCGTCGCAATGCGCGGAGACGCTCCGTACCTGACGCCAATCGGGCAGAATGCGGCATGGGGGAAAGAGAGCTGACCGTGGCGCTGCATACGGTTGCAGGCCTAACGCGCGATTGCCGGGATGACGGTGATCTTCGCTGCCGTACGATGCCTCCGAGTTGCGGCTTTCTATTCCAGGGCGGAATGATTTGAATCCGCGCTGATCGACGCGATACGTCTTCGCGACATTTTCGCGTTTCAGTGGCATGCAGCGCCGGCGCGTGCGCCGAATTCACCGCGGCATGGAATATTCCCTGCAGGCACAATTCATTGCAGCAGCTAGGCGGCGAACACGATGCCGGGCATAATGGCTCTGTGAATTTGCAAACATTCAAGAATATCCCTGGAGGGGAAATGAAGCGATCCATTGCAGCCTTGGTGATGACCACGAGCCTGGTATTTGCAGGGGGAGCGTTTGCGCAAACGCTCGACAAGGTCGTCAAGGTCGGAAGCCTCGGCGATCAATCAGGCCTGTACGCCGACATCGGCGGCCCCGGCTCCAGCGTCGCCGCGCAGATGGCGATCGATGATTCCGGTTTGCTGGCGAAAGGCTGGAAGATCGAACTGATCTCGGCGGATCACCAGAACAAGCCTGATGTCGGCGTCAACATCGGCAAGCAGTGGATCGACGTCGAGAAGGTCGACGTGTTCGTCGATCTCGCCAGCTCCGGCGTTGGCCTTGCGATCTCAAACCTTGCCAAGGACAAGAACGTCGTCAATTTGAACTCCGGTTCGGCGTCGTCGGACCTGACCGGCGCGCAATGCTCGCCGAACACGATTCACTGGGTCTACGACACCTGGATGCTGGCCAACGGCACCGGCAAGGCGCTGGTCAAGTCGGGCGGCGACAGCTGGTTCTTCCTGACGGCGGACTACGCCTTCGGTCACGCGCTCGAACGCGATACGGCGGCGGTCGTCACCGCCAATGGCGGCAAGGTGCTCGGCGGCGTCAAGCATCCGCTCAACAATGCCGACTTCTCCTCTTTCCTGCTGCAGGCGCAGAGCTCGAAGGCGAAGATCATCGGCCTTGCCAATGCCGGCGGCGACACCACCAACTCGATCAAGCAGGCGGCGGAGTTCGGCATCGTCTCCGGCGGGCAGAAGCTCGCGGGCATGCTGATGTTCATCACCGACGTTCATGCGCTCGGGCTGAAGGTCGCGCAGGGCCTGAACTTCACCGAGACGTTCTATTGGGACGCCAACGACAAGACCCGCGCGTTCACCAAGCGCTTCAATGAAAAGCACAAGAAGGGCCCGCCCACCATGGTGCAGGCCGGCGTCTATTCCTCGCTGATCCATTACTTCAAGGCACTGGAAGCGCTCGGCGGCAACCCGCATGACGGCCGCGCGGTGGTCGCCAAGATGAAGGAAATGCCGACCGACGACGACCTGTTTGGCAAGGGCACGGTCCGTGCCGATGGACGCAAGATCCATCCGGCCTATCTGTTCGAGGTGAAGAAGCCGGCGGATTCGAAATATCCGTGGGACTATTACAACCTCGTCGCCACCATCCCGGCCGAGGAAGCCTTCATTCCACTCGACAAGAGCGTCTGCCCGATGCTGAAGAAGACCTGATCCGGCGGATCGTCCCAAGTGCAAAATGCCGGCGAGCGATCGCCGGCATTTTTGTTGGGCGATCGGTTGGCCCCTTCCCTCGCGACGACGCGAAACAGGATCCGTCGCGAGATGTTCTGATTCAGTTTTCATACAGCCCGCCCTATCGTCGTCCCGGCGAACTCAGATGCGCAATTGCGCATCGGGGGACCCATACCGCGTGATCTCTCGGTGAAGGCTCGGTAGCAGAGACCATCCGCAAAACTTCTTCCTGTGGTTATGGGTCCCGGCTCAAGGCCGGGACGACAGCGGTGTTTGTCATTGCACCATCATCCAAACGCGACTTCGCGATCTCGCGACGCATTGCGCCCGAGCTTTGCCAGAAATTCCTTGCCCTCGAAGACAGAGGGCGCAGGGAAGACCGGGTGCGCGCTGCACCCGCGGTCTCGCGTGCGGTTTGCACAAAACAAGGTGCACACGAGCATACAGGTCCAGCGGAGAACACCCGGCCTTCCCTGCGCAATGGCTTTACGGCTTATGCCGTGCTCTCCCCGGAGACGAGTTCTTGGTTGACTCCGTCACCGCCGGTTCAGCTTGCGCTTAGCCGACGGCTTGACGCCAGCAACGGGCGCCAGGACCACACGGTTTTGCCGTACGCTTAGTCCACGCCGTCGTCTCAGCGCAAACAAGCGTCCATCGCAACCCGCCCAACGTCCGTGACGACGGCCGACGCCCTTCTGACCAGGACGGGATGGCGATAGATGCGCACTGATTTGGGTCGGCCGACAACAGAAATATTTTTGATTTACAGAAATTTTCTACTTGACACGATTTCTGATACTCAGAATTGATTTGCCCGTCGGGTTGATTTGTCGCACCTGGGCCGCAAAATAGCGCTTGCTCGCGAAGCGACGCAGCAAGCTCGGTCGGGCGGATCTCAAACTAAAGAGGATCGACTACAGTCTGCGAATGGTGCGGCGCGTGTCCGATGGTTCTCGCCGAGCGGATTTCGACCGGTAGGCCGGAAGCGACGCGAATGACCCAAAGGAGGCAGCCAATAGATACTTTCTCACTTACCCGAACGCACCCATGCCTTGTAGAACTCCAAAATTGATCGCGGCTTTGTCACGTTGCACCGCTTGATCCTGGGCGACCTTGCCGGATCGTCGGGAAAATCGATAAACATCAGGGATTGGTTTCGCTCGTCCCACCGCGCAACATTTGACCGGCTCATTCCATATGTAAACTTGATGACACCATCGTCGATGCCCGTGATATTGCCCGCAAAACTGCTAGAGCCACCTTCGGCTTCGACAACTACGCTTTTCGTGACGCGATCGAAAGTTATGAAAAATAAACCGGTATCGCCTTGGCAAGTGAGCGAAAATGCATCTACGGCATCTCTACGTTTCGGGTCGAATGGCTCGGATTGCCAAAATGACGATAGCATTGTTCTGCCAGTCACCTCCGTGCAGGGGTGTCGCAAATAAGGTCTTCCCAGTTCACCGGCAGGCATTCCCGGCCACGTTATCTCTTTGCGCTCGCGGTTGAAGAAAAGCAGGATACGTCCGCCATTGGCCCTCAGGCTAAGCTCCAGCTGCGCACCACTCGTCGCAATGATTTCACCCGTAACTATGTTGCCACCAGCGCGTTCCCATACGACGTAGTTTGTCTCAAGGTCGTAGGTTACGAAGTAAGGTTGCTGCTGCAGATAGAATTTGCCGTCGCAGTGAATGGACGTTGGTTCGGCTTTTGCCGGCACGACGCAAGCCAGAAGTATGCCGATTAATAAAATATGGAGGCGCATGACCACGACCATTCTAGGTTGCCGTCTCCTTATAATGCCGCAAAAGTTTATGCTGCGATAATGCGACGCGGGGTTTCTTGTTCTTTCAGTGAAGAGCGCGCAACTTCCGGATCCGGCACATTTGAGACTTGACGGTCGGCTCTCACGATGTCTGCTGACTGGGGTGGACCGGAAGATGCCGGTCAATCGACAAACCGCCGCGATTGACCCGACGCGGAAACCGAGCGTCCAATCATCGCTGATGAACCATTTGTTCTGCGACCCCGACTAAGGGACAAATGAACGTCCGGAGAATGGCGGTCGGTTGTTCCGGCTGCTCCGACCAACGTGCGGAGACCACGTGCGATGCAGATGCGCTTCTCAACATACCGGTTGCTAGCATGCATGGCCGTGGTGGTTCTCGCCGGGTTGCCGAGAGTGGCAGCCGCAGACGAGTTGGATTTCTGCATAAAACTGTCAGATGACCTCGCGGTCACAGAGTGCTCGCGCGCCATCGATTCGCACCAATACACCGGGCGAAACCTCGCGCGGCTGCATACGCGTCGCGGCGGGGCGTACCAGGCACAGGGTGACGTCAACCGCGCAGTGGCTGACTACAACGAGTCGATGCGGATCGATCCGACGTATCCGGCTGCGTACAGCAACCGCGGCAACATTTGGTTCCACAAAGGCGACTTCGACCGGGCCATCGCGGACTATAACCAGGCGATCCAGCTCGATCCGAAATATGGGGTCGCCTACGCCAACCGCGGCAGCGCCTTGGGGGCCAAGGGTGACCTCGACCGGGCCATCGCGGACTTCAACCGGGCGATCGAGATCGATCCGAAAGATGCTGAAGCGCACTACGGCCGCGGCCGCGCCTGGGGCGCCGGGGGCAAATACGACCGGGCGGTCGCGGACTATAACCAGGCGATCGAGCTAAATCCGAAATATGCGCGCGCCTACGTCAACCGCGGCAGCGCCTGGGGCAACAGGGGCGACCTCGACCGGGCCATTGCGGATTACAACGAGGCGATCCGGCTCGATCCGAAAATTGCCAAAGCCTATTACAACCGCGGCGTTGCGTGGGAGAAGAAACGCAGTCTGCAAGCGGCATTGGCTGACTTCAAGATGCACTCTCAACTCGCTCCGGCCGATCCAGACGGCCTGAAGGCTGTGAAGCGCGTATCGAAAGAATTGAGCAAGATGACGGGGCGGCGCTGACATGGTTTGACGTCTGGAAGTGGCACTTGTCGGACCTGACATACACGATCGGTGATGCCCGCTGATTGTTGACGAGCGGAAGTTCGCAGCACGCAGTCAAAGTGACGCGACTGAACCCAAGCCGACATAAGCGGGAAGATTTCGCTGCCACGCCCAAGCTTATAGGCGAGCGCCCCGGTTAAATCAGACATTTTGTGATGGCCGTCACATACCGACGAGAGCGGTGATGCCAGATATGGCCGCATCGGCGCGGATGATCGCGGCGGCTAATTCAAAGGGGAAATGCGATGACTGGAAATGCAATCAACGCTAAGAGCGAAGCTCTGGAACTGCACGAGTTGTCCTCCGAGGAGCTCGATGCGGCGTCTGGCGGCAACAAGGTGAAGGTCAAAGAACAGGAAAACCGAGAGCAGCTGCAGGCGATGAAGACATTCGCCCAGGTACTCCAGCAAGCGGGTCAGATCTAAATCAAAGGAGAACCCCCTCCACAAGGACGGGTGGTACCCGCGTGGAAGCGGCGGCGGCTCGGGAGGCCGCTGTGCTGCGATTGCTCACAGCGGCTAATGGCACTTTTGCGACGTGGTGAACGGCACGACGATGTCCGGTCCCGCAGGCATACCCGACTTCCCGCGCGCCGGTCTGGACTTCTCAGTTTGCCCCTGGGCGGACATTCGCACATCCCCTGACGGGGCTATGTCTCCGTATCGTCGGCCGTCAGCATGCCAGCGGGACCAGGCCAGGTCAAACCAACTTGATTTGCTTTGCAAACGCGCCGTTCCCGGGCGATTTGGCCGTCGTCTCAACGAACGAGGGCGTAGTCATGGCCAATCCTGCACCGACGAATGCCGCTGATGACGCCGCCCCGGAGCGGGCGGCTCCGAACCACTGGAACACGACATCCGAAAACCAGCCGCCGACCTTCCGCAACCAGGACCAGGTCTGGCCGGTGCGCGTCATCCGGCGCGGCGACGCGGTACGGCCGCTCCCACCGCACGCCCATTCGCTCGCGGACCTGAGCTTTGAGGTGGGCGGGGTGCGCCTCGGCCTCAGCGACCACATGGCCCGCCGCCGCATGGCCGGGCTGCTGATCCTGAAGCATGGCGAGATTGCGCTGGAATGCTACGGCATGGGCAACGGCCCGGAGAGCCGGTGGGTCAGCATGTCGACCGCGAAGTCGATCACCGCGACGCTCGCCGGGGCGGCGCTCCACGATGGCGCGATCGGCAGCCTTGACGATCGCTGCGAGCAATACCTGCCGCGGCTGCGCGGCTCGGCTTACGAGGGCGTCACGATTCGTAACCTCCTTCGGATGTGCTCCGGTGTGGCCTGGCGCGAGCACGACGATGCAGACGGACGGTCAGACTGCACTCGCCTGGTCAAGGCCATGGTGAGACGGCGGCCAGGCTCCGTCCTCGACCTCCTGTGCAAACTGCCGCGCGCACAGCCGCAGGGCACAGTCTTCAACTATTCGACCGGCGAGAGTTACCTGATTGGCGCGTTGGTCGCGGCCGCAACAGCCCGGCCCCTGGCCGACTACTGCGCTGAGAAGATCTGGGGACCTGCCGGCATGGAGGCCGATGGGTATTGGCAACTTGACTCTGAAGGCGGCCTGGAGCTCGCCGGGTTTGGCGTCAGCGCACGCCTGAGCGACTTCGGCCGCTTCGGCCAGCTGGTGCTGGAGGATGGCGAAGCCTTCAATGGGCAGCGGGTCCTTCCGCCCGGCTGGCGCGATCTCGCCGGACAGCCCGACAGCGCCCCCACCGGCTTCGGTCGGCTCATGCCCGGTTCGCCGTTGGGATACGGCTACCACTGGTGGGCGATGCCGCCCTTGCCGGGCGGCGTCAGCAACGGTGTCTTTTCGGCGAATGGCGACTATGGCCAGATCATCGTCGTCAATCCGGCCGAGCAGGTGGTCGTCGCAATCCAGAGCGCGTGGCGTCAACCTGAGGACGGCGACGCCAAGCTCGAAATCGTCGCGATGATCAGAGCCGCGGTGCGCGCGCTCCGAACGGAGCCGGCGTCGTAGGCCCCGCTCAGCCCTTCTTCGATTTGACGCGGAAGATCACCGGCACGGTAAAGCTCAACCCCTCGTCCGCGATCAATGGCGGCGGCGCGGGCACGGGATCGGAGCGCCGCACCATTGAGAGTGCGGCCTCGTCGAACGCGGCGTCGCCGGATCCTTTTTCGATGCTGACCGAAAGCACGCGCCCCATCCGGTCCAGCGTGAAACGAACAGCGATTTCGGCGGCCTGTTGTGCGCGATACTTTGGATATTTCTTGTGCTTGTCGAGATGGGCGGACAGTTCCTTCTGCCAGGTCGCACGCACGCGGCGCGCCGTCTCGCCGCTGCCGATGGCCGGTGCGATCGAGCGCGGCCCCTCCGGGATCGCCTCGGAACTGGGGGTGGCGGTTGCTTCTGACGCGACTGACTCCGTCGAGGCTGCGGTCTGCACCGCCGCGATCTTCGGATCGTCTTCCTTGGGTTTTTTCGACTCGGTCTCCGTCACCACCCGGTCCGCTTCTTCGGGTTCGGTTGGCTTGTCCTGCGGCAGCTCGGTTTCCTTGACCTCGGCCTTCTGCTCGGCGAGCTGAGGTGACGCCGTCGACGCATCCGTATCGGGGCCTGGCGGCAGATCGGTCACCTCGCGATGGACCGAGGCCATTTCGAGCCCGATCTCGATCGCCTGCGCGCCAAGCGCGTCGTCCGCCTCTTCGGTCTGCAGATGCGAGATCGCCAGCGCCGCGCCGCCGATGTGAAGCGCGAGCGCGCAGACGCCTGCGAAAATCCAGAGCCGCCGGGACGTCGTTTGTTCGTCAAGGTCAGTCATCAGTTACCCGTAGCGTTTTCAAGCGAAGTGGGTACCGGTTCGCGTGAAGAAAACGCGTCAAAAATAAAGAATCAAGGCTTCGATTCGGCCGGCGCTGCCGGCAAGGCCGCCGCATCCGGAACGCCTTCGAGTGTCACCAGCTTGAGCTTGGAATAACCGCCGGCGCGCAGGATCTCCAGCACGTCCATCAACTCGCCATAGGGCACCGCGCGGTCGGCGCGCAGGAACACATATTTATCCTTGCTCATATCCGGCATCGCGTCGAGCGAGCGCACCAGGTCGACCCGCTTGACCAGGTTCTCGCCGATCGCAACCGCCAGATCCGGCTTGATGCTCACGTAAGTCGGCTTGTCCGGCTTCTTCTGCGGGGTCGCGGTCGATGTCGGCAGATCGATCGGAAGATCGACGGTCGAGAGCGGCGCCGCCACCATGAAGATGATCAGGAGGACGAGCATGACGTCGATGAACGGCGTGACGTTGATCTCGTGCGATTCCGCAAAATCGCTGTCGTCGTCGTCGCTGTCTGCGATTGAAGCGCCCATCGCCTACTCCGCTGCCGTGCGGGAATGCGAACCGCCGACATGGGTGCGATCGAGATCGCGCGACAGCAGCCGTCCCGCGGCGCCCGACGCGCGGCCGACCAGTTCCAGGTAGCCCTTGGTCACGCGCGAAAAGTGATTGTAGATGATGACGGCGGGGATCGCGGCGACCAGACCGATCGCGGTCGCCAGCAGCGCTTCGGCGATACCGGGCGCCACCACGGCCAGATTCGTCGTCTGCGATTTCGAGATGCCGATGAAGCTGTTCATGATGCCCCAGACCGTGCCAAACAGTCCGACGAAGGGCGACGTTGCGCCGATGGTGGCGAGCAGGCCCATGCCGAGCCGGATCCGCCGCGCCTCGGCGCGCACGATCTCGGCGAAGCTCGACGCCGCGCGCTCCTTGATGCCGGCGTCGCTCGAGATACCCGCCGACAGGCGCGCTTCGCGCATCGCGGCCGCGAGCAACGACGACAGCACGCTACCCTTCGCGCCCAGCGCGAATTGCGCTTCCGCAAGCGAGCGGGCGTCGCTGATCTTGTTAAGCGCGTTGCGCAGCTTGCGCTGGATGACGGTCATCTCGATCATCTTGGCGATGAAGATGGTCCAGGTCAGCAGCGAGGCAAAGGCGAGACCGATCATGACCGCCTTGACCAGCACGTCCGCCGACTTGAACATGGACCACGGCGACAATTCGCGGAGCTCCGCAGCGGCGGCCTTCAGCAGCTTGTCACGCTCGGCCGGCGCCGCGGTGGCTTCTGCCGCCGGGGATGCGGCGTTTGGCGCTGCGGCCGCCGACGGCGCGGGAGCCTGAACGGCCGGAGGTTGTGCGGCCGGCGCGGCGGGCTGCTGCCCCGCCGCCGGAGCTTGCTGAACCACAGGCGCGGGCGGCGCTGCAGGCGCCATCTTCTGCTGGGCCGACGAAGGCACGGTCGACGAAAGCATCGCCAGGGCGGCGATCACGGCAACGGTGGTGCGAACAATTATGGAATTCATACTTCGGCCCAGTAGCGGATTAGGTTGTGATAGATACCGGTCAATTTGACCGTTTCAGGGTCATCCCGCCCAAGTCGCTCTACCAATGCCTGGATCGCGGTATCGAGATCGAAGATCAGGCTGCGGGCGTGAGCATCCCGTACCATGCTCTGCAGCCAGAAAAAAGATGCGACACGCATACCTCGTGTGACCGGCGTCACCAGATGCAAACTAGAAGCAGGATAAAGAACCATGTCCCCGGCCGGGAGCTTGATTTCCTGGGAGCCATAGCGGTCCTCGACCACCAGTTCGCCGCCGTCGTACTCGTCGGGTTCCGACAAAAACAACGTAACCGACAGGTCGGTCCGGATCCGCAAGCCGGTCAGGGTGTCGCCCCGCACCGCGTTGTCGACATGGACACCGAAATGATGTCCGTCGGAGGCGGCGTAGCGGTTGAACAGCGGCGGAAAGATCTGCAGCGGGATCGCCGCCGAGATGAATCTCGGGCTCGCCGTCAGCGCCGACAGCACGCGATGGCCGAGCTTGCGGGCGACCTCGCTGTCCGGCGGCAATTGCTCGTTGCGCTTGACCAACGCGGACTGCGCGCCAGCGGTGGAACGACCATCCTCCCACGCACTCTCATCCATGATGCGGCGGAAGTCCGCCACATCAGCCTTATCAAGCACCGCGGGGATGCAGATCAGCATGCCACCTGCATCCTTAGAATTTGTCTAGAACCGCGCCGAAAGCACCAGATAGGCCGCGCGGCCAGGCGCTTCCAGCACGAACGGTGCTGCGCTCTGATACAGCGCGTCGTAGTAGCGCTTGTCGAAGATGTTGTTGACGAACAGTTTGACCTTCCAGTTCTGGTTGATCTTCGCTTCGGCAAAGGTGTCGAAACGCCAGTAGCTCGGGATCGACGTGCCCTGGTTGGCGGCCAGCAAGGTGCCGCCGTAAATCTCCGAGCGGTACACCGCCTGTCCGCCGAGCTCCCAGACGTCCGTGAGCTGGTATTTGGTCAGCAGGCTGAAGGACTGGTGCGCGACGTTGGCAAGCTTCAGTCCGACGTTGGTGGGGAACAGCACCGTGTTGGGTGACGGCGCCAGCGACTTCGTGACCTCCGACTGCATCAGCACGAGCCCGCCGAACACGCTCCACTTGTCGGTGATCTTGCCGCCCACCCCGAGATCGATGCCGCGGATGCGGTAAGCGGCACCGGCTGTGATACAGGAAATGTTGCCCGTCGTACCGGTCGGATAGACACACCCAAGCGCGGTCGCAGTGCTGGAGCTGCTCACATTCTGCGCTTCGCGAGCGTTTTCCTTCTCGGTCTGGAACAGCGCCGCGGTCACCAGCAGGCGGCGATCGAACAGCTCCCATTTGGTTCCGACTTCGAAGGCCTTGTTCTTTTCCGGCCCGAAGATCTGGGTATTGCCACCGGGCAGTACCGGATTGATGCCGCCATAGGCCGTGCTGGTGCCGTCGAATTCGGCGCCGACAGGGTTCGCCGAGGTCGCGTAAGCCACATAGAAGCTGCCGTTCGGCAACGGCTTCAGCGTGACACCGAGGTTGAAGTTGGGAATCTGGAAATCCGCCGACTGCTGGCCGAAGGCATTATTTGCCGCGTATCCTGACGTCTTGATGCTGTAGTCATCGTAGCGGAAACCACCGTTGACGATCACGAGGTCGCGGTAATTGGCGGAATCCATGACATATCCGCTCGTGGTGTCGATCGCGACCTTTGTCGGGAATCCCGAAAGCGACGGGATTCCGTGAGGCAAATTCGTGTTTTGAGGATAGAAGACGCTGGTGTTCGTTGGCGAGCCAGACGGGCTTACAGGAATTCCGTTTGCCTCCGAGGTAAGCCCCAAATACTTGTCGATCGACGTTCTCTCACGAGCGACTTCAATACCCGCCAGCACGGTATGTTTGAACCCGACCGCATCCTGGAATTTGTAGATCGCTTCCGTCTGGTTGGCGAGCACGTCGGTGATTTGAAAACGGCTCTGCGGGTTGGACGTCAGCGTCGAAGCCGAGAGCGGGTTGGCTAGCACTGGCGATTCCGGCAGCGTTCCGATGTAATTCTGGGTCGAGCTAGACGCGCGGAACTTGTTACTGATCATCAGGTCGGGCGTGATCTGAACCTCGGCGTTGATCGTGCCGATGTCCTGGCCGGTCCTGTAGAAGTCGCGGTTGATCGCTCCGTACCAGTTGTTGCGATTGACGCCGAAATCCGTGAACGGGCCGCCGGCCGTGGTGGCCGTGCTCGGCCGGTAGTAAGGCACGCCGAAATCGGGGATACCGGTCAGCTCGGTATGGATATAGTTGCCGGTGACCTTCACCGCATCGACCGGCTTCCAGGTTGCCGCGACAAAGCCGCCATTGCGGTTATCGGTGACGTAGCTGCGGCCGGCGACGTCCGCGTCCTGGAACAGCCCGCCAGCACGAAGCGCCTGCGTCGGGCTGATCACCTGGTTGAGGTCGAGCGTCACCCGCTTGGCGTGGTCGGTGCCGAACGTGGTGTCCATGTTGTAGAAGCTTTTCTCAGTGGTCGCCTGCTTGGTCACGATGTTGATCGCGCCGCCGGTCGTACCACGGCCGGCAAAGGACGAACCGGGTCCGCGGAGAATCTCGACCTGCTCGGTGAAGAAATTCTCGCGGACGCTGACGCCGGAGTCGCGCACGCCGTCGATGAATATGTCGTTGCGGGCGTCGAAGCCGCGGATGAAGAAGCGGTCGCCGAAGGCGTTGCCGCCCTCGCCCGTGCCCAGCGTCACGCCCGCGGTGCTCAGGATCGCCTGCTTGAGCGTGGTGGCGTTCTTGTCTTCCAGCACTTCCTTTGTCAGCACTGTGATCGTCTTTGGCGTATTGAGGATCGGCTCGGGAAACTTGCCTGACGCCTGCACCCGGGTGGCCATGTAGGGCGCATCCGGATTTGCATAGGGATTGCGGTCCGCGCGCAAGCCACCGGCATTGGGGAACGGCACCGCCGCGGCCGCCGTGGGCTGCGCGCGGCGCGCCGCGCGCCGCAGCGCCGAGCGGGCACGGAGTTGGTCCGCCGAAGGTTTCGCAGCAGCAGGACGTGGGCGAGCGACCGGGGCATCGACCGTCACCGGCGGGAGGCTGGATTGCTGGGCTTCGGCGCCGGAGAACGAAGCAACGGCGATCAGACCCGCGACCGCCGTGACCGTTTTGCCGGAATTGTTTTCGATGGTTTGATTGGCCGAGCTGATCGCCGCCCCGAAACGCAGCGATTTCGGTGCTTTAGCTTTGTTCATGAAACGCGCCCCTGAAAAACTTTGGTTCGTGCGCAATTTTGACGCGCGACGATCCGTCCCATTGTGGTGCTATCCAGTGGGGAATTTCCGGTCAATGCGATTACGGCAACAGAGTGCTTGAATCGATCGAGTTAAAAGTAATTCTAATCTGCAGTTTGAAACCGTTCTAAACTGAGATTTGAAGCGTTCTAAAATGATGCAGATAGCGGCTTGAAAAAATGGTGGCTTGGAAATCAGGCCTCCTCTCATTTCTGTTTTGATCAATCCGAGCTCGGCGGCTTCATCAGCGAAAACAACTCATCGACCTTCGCCTGCGCGACCTGTCGTACCCGCTCGGTGTTTTCCATCCCGGCGATGTTGACGCCCTTGACCACCGCTTTGATCTCGTCGCGGAAGTCGGTGAGAAACCGCAACGGATCGGGCGAGCTGTTGGCGACGCGCGCGATCAATCCCGTGACCAGGATCTCGCAGGCCATCATGCGTCCGTTCAACTCATCCATCACTTGCTCCCGATGTCGCAACGTTGCTCGCGCGCTATGGACGACATCCAATCGTGTTTCAACCATTTCGAAATGACGCAACCAAAAGAGGTGCGGGAGCTCGACGAGCCGTCGATCGCGTCGCGCGAGGCGTTGAGGCGTTGAGGCGATGTTGTCCGGCTTCAACAGAACTCGTCTCGCCACGACGTTTGTTGATGCATTCATCCACCGCGATGCGGCGCGCGAACGCCCGGCGAGTTGCGCAATCGGCAGGCATTGCGAAGCAACATTCTCGATCAAGCTGCGAGGCTTCAAACCTTTCCAATTGTTTAGGATTCTTCAAGTCTTAGTGTGTTTACAGCCAAACGGCGCGCATATTACACCGGTCTTCGCTGGGGACTCGTTTGAATACCCTCCCGAACCCAAGAAGCCTGCATGTCCAAATCGCGCGCGATCCGTCTGTTATTGCTGATCGGTGCAATGGCCGGGCTCGGCTATTTCGGCTGGCAGCGCTTCCATGGCGAAAACCACGCCGCGCAGGCTGCCAGTTCCCAGCAGCGCGTACCGGCCCGCGTCGCCGTCAAGACCGCCGCCGTCGAGAAGGCCGATTTCCCGGTCTATCTGACCGGCCTCGGCACGGTGCAAGGCTTTAATACTGTCCTGGTCCGCACCCGCGTCGATGGCCAGATCAACCGGATCGCCTTCCAGGAAGGTCAGTTCGTCAAGCAGGGCGATACGCTGGTCGAGATCGATCCGCGGCCGTTCCAGGCGACGCTCGATCAGGCCAAGGCCAAGAAAGCCCAGGACGAAGCCAATCTCGCCAACGCCAGTCTCGATTTGCAGCGCTTTACCAAGCTCGGCGAGTTCGCGACCCGGCAGCAAACCGATACCCAGCGCTCCACCGTCGCGCAGCTGACGGCGCAGATCGAGGCCGACGCCGCGGCCATTTTCAATGCGCAAACCCAGCTCGACTACGCCACCATCAAGGCGCCGATCTCCGGGGTTGCGGGCCTGCGCCAGGTCGACGTCGGCAATATCGTCAATGCCGCAACCCAGACCGGCATCGTGACCATCGCGCAGATCGAACCGATCGCCGTGATCTTCACGGCCCCCGAAGATCAACTGCCCGATATCAGGGCTGCACTTGCGGTGGCGCCGCCGGAAACGATCGCGCTGTCGACCGACGGCAAGCGCGTGCTGTCGACTGGAACGCTGGCGCTGATCAACAACCAGGTCGACACCACGAGCGGCACGATCCGGCTCAAGGCGCTGTTCGACAACAAGGATCATGCGCTGTGGCCGGGCCAGTCGGTTTCGACCCGGCTTTTGATTGCGACGCTGAAGGACGCCACCGTGGTGCCCGACGATGCGGTTCAGCACGGGACCGACGGCCTCTACGCCTTCACGGTCGACCAGGACAACAAGGCCGCACTGCGCAAGATCAAGGTGACGCGGTCGATCGACGGGCGCTCCGTGATCGATGAGGGATTGTCGCCCGGCGAGCAGGTGATCACGGCTGGCCAATACAAGGTTCAGCCGGGCACGCTGGTTTCGACCGCGGTCGCAAGTTCGGATCCGGTGCCGGCCAAGGTCGGCCGAAAATGAGCGGCGGAATCTCCGCGCCCTTCATTCGCTACCCCATCGGCACCTCGCTGATGATGGCCGGCATTCTGTTCATCGGTCTCGTCGCCTATCCGCTGTTGCCGGTGGCCCCCCTGCCGCAGGTCGATTTTCCGACCATCCAGGTCTCCGCCAGCCTGCCGGGCGGCAGTCCGGAGACCATGGCCTCGTCGGTGGCGCAGCCGCTGGAGCGCCAGCTCGCGCAAATTCCCGGCATCGCGCAGATGACCTCGACCAGCTATCTCGGCACGTCGGCGGTCACCATCCAGTTCGATCTCAACCGTTCGATCGATGGCGCCGCCAACGACGTGCAGGCCGCGATCAACGCCGCCGGCGGTCAATTGCCGAAGAACCTCCCCTCGCCGCCGACCTATCGCAAGGTCAACCCGGCGGATTCGCCGATCCTGCTGCTGTCGGCGACGTCGGATACGTTGCCGCTGACCACCGTCAGCGACAGCGTCGACGCCCAGCTTGCGCAGCAGATCAGCCAGATTTCCGGCGTTGCGCAGGTCATCATCGGCGGGCAACAAAAGCCGGCGATCCGCATCCAGATCGATCCCGCCAAGCTCGTCGCCAAGGGCCTGTCGATGGAGGATGTGCGCAGCCAGATCACGATCACCACCGTCGACAGCCCGAAGGGCAATATCGACGGCGCCACCCGCGCCTACACCATCTACGCCAACGACCAGCTGCTCGATTCCAGGGACTGGAACGACGTCATCATCGCCTATCGCAATGGCGGACCGCTGCGGGTTCGCGATATCGGCCAGGCCGTCACCGGCCCGGAAGACGCCAAGCAGGCGGCCTGGGCCAACGGCAAACGCGGCGTGTTCCTCGTCGTGTTCAAGCAGCCCGGCGCCAACGTCATCGAGACCGTCGACAAGATCAAGGCGACGCTGCCGCGGCTGGTCGCGGCAATCCCGCCTGCGATCAAGATCGAGGTCATCAGCGACCGCACCCAGACCATCCGCGCCGCGGTCGAGGACGTGCAATTCACGCTGCTTCTGACCATCGCGCTGGTGGTGATGGTGATCTTCATCTTCCTGCGCAGCTTCTGGGCAACGGTGATCCCGACCATCACGGTGCCGCTGGCCCTGCTCGGCGCCTGCGCGCTGATGTGGGTATTCGGCTATTCGCTCGACAATCTGTCGCTGATGGCGCTGACCATCGCCGTCGGCTTCGTCGTCGACGACGCCATCGTGATGCTGGAGAACATCACCCGTTACATCGAGGACGGCGAAAAGCCGATGGCCGCCGCCTTCAAGGGCGCCAGCGAAATCGGCTTCACCATCGTCTCGATCTCGATCTCGCTGGTCGCGGTGCTGATCCCGCTGCTGTTGATGGGCGGCATCATCGGCCGGCTGTTCCGTGAATTCGCGGTCACGCTGGCGATGACGATCTTCGTATCGATGATCGTGTCGCTGACACTGACGCCGATGATGGCCTCACGCTTCCTCAGGTCGCATCATGAGACCAGGCGTGGGCGCTTCTACCAATGGAGCGAAAGCGCGTTCGACGCCATGCTTCGCGCCTATGAGCGCGGCCTCGACCTGGCGCTGCGCTGGAAATTCACGACGCTGATGATCTTCTTCGCGACGCTCGGATTGTCGGTCTACCTGTTCGTGATCATCCCGAAAGGCTTCTTCCCGCAACAGGACGTCGGCCTGATCACCGCCACGTCCGAGGCCAGCCAGGATATTTCGTTCGCCGACATGAAGCGCCACCAGGAGGAGCTCGGCAAGATCGTGATGGCCGATCCCGATGTCGCGACCATCGCCATGAACATTGGCGGCAGCGGCAGGGCCGGCAATAACGGCAACATGTTCATCACGCTGAAGCCGCGCAACGAGCGCAAGGCGTCAGCGCAGGAGATCATCGCGCGGCTGCGCCCCAAGCTGGAAAAGGTCGAGGGCGCCCGGCTCTATATGCAGGCGGCGCAGGACGTGCGGCTGGGCGGCCGGCCGACGCGAACCCAGTTCGAATTCACGCTGCAGGACGCCAATCTGGCCGAACTGAACGAATGGGCGCCGAAGATCCTGGCCAAGATGCAGACGCTGCCCGAACTGCGCGACGTCGCGACCGACCAGCAGACCAATGGCACCACGGTGGAACTGAAGATCAATCGCGACACCGCCTCGCGCTACGGCATCCAGCCGCAATTGATCGACGACACGCTGTACGACGCCTTCGGCCAGCGCCAGGTGACGCAATACTTCACGCAGCTCAACAGCTATCACGTGATCCTCGAGGTGCTGCCGGAATTGCAGGGCAGCATCGACACCCTGAACAAGATCTATGTGAAATCCCCGACCACCGGCGACCAGGTGCCGCTATCGACCTTCGCGAAATGGACCAGCGTGCCGGTGCGGCCGCTGTCGATCAGCCACCAGGGCCAGTTCCCGGCGATCACGATCAGCTTCAATCTCGGCCAGGGCGTGGCGCTGGGCCAGGCGACCAGCGCCGTCCAGAAGGCGATGGTCGAGATCGGCGCGCCGACGACGCTCAACTCGAGTTTCCAGGGCACCGCGCAGGCCTTCCAGCAATCGCTCGGCACCGTGCCGCTGCTGATCCTCGCGGCCCTCGTGGTCGTCTATTTGATCCTCGGCATTCTCTATGAAAGCTACATCCACCCGATCACGATCCTGTCCACGCTGCCCTCGGCCGGCGTCGGTGCACTGGCGATCCTGATGCTGTTCGGATTCGATTTCAGCCTGATCGCGCTGATCGGCATCGTGCTGTTGATCGGCATCGTGAAAAAGAACGGCATCATGATGGTCGATTTCGCGATCTCGGCCGAGCGCGACGAGCAGCTGGAGCCCGAGGCCGCGATCCGAAAGGCGGCGCTGCTGCGTTTCCGCCCGATCATGATGACGACGATGGCCGCCCTGCTCGGCGGCGTGCCGCTGATGCTCGGCACCGGTACCGGATCGGAAATCCGCCAGCCGCTCGGCTATGCCATGGTCGGCGGCCTCATCGTCAGCCAGGCGCTGACGCTGTTCACGACGCCGGTGATCTATCTCTATCTCGACCGGCTCTCGAACGCGTTTGCGCGCTGGGGGCGACCGGCGCATCCCGATCGCGAAGCCGATCCGGAACAACAGGGCGCGGTCAAGCAAGCCGCCGAGTGAACTGGCTTTGCGCGTGATGGATTGCCAGTGATTTAACCCTGCAGGCGATCTGGCCTGGCGAGTTACTTGACTTTGAGCGTCCGACGGCACATCCGAGAGCGACATATTTCGGAGCCGGATCCACAGTGAAAATTTCAGCAACGCTCGTCGTCGCCGTTACGTTTGCCTCCCCCGGCTTCGCCCAGGCGCCGCAGGCACCCAAGGCCAAGGCGGGGCCGCGTGCAGCCCAGGCCACGCCGTCGCCGACGCCGGCCCCGCAGGCCGATGCTGCGCCGGCCAACACCCCCGCCCCTCCCGGCTGGGTCGCGCGCTGCTCCAGCCCAAGCCGCGACGCGCCGCTCGAATGCGCGGTCGAACAGACAGCGGTGCTCACCAAGACCGGACAGGTGATCGTGCTGCTCAACATCCGGGTCGCCGGCGACACCCGTCAGCCGATGGCCATCATCCAGCTGCCGCTCGGATTGAACCTGCCGGCGGGCGCCAAGCTCCAGGTCGACGATGGCAAGGTTTCGGATTTGCAGATCCAGACCTGCGAGCAGCGCGGCTGCTACGCCAACAGCCCGATCCCGGCGGATATGCTGGCGGCGATGAAATCCGGCAAGCAGCTGAAAGTGTCGTTCCAGAACATGGCCAAGGAAAGCATCACCATTCCGATGCCGCTCGCCGACTTCGCCTCGGCCTACGACAAGATCAAGTAACGGCGCGCGTCGGCTGCTCTGCTCAGGCGACGGCCCCAGACAGCGGCAACTCCGCTTTCACGGCCACATAGACGGTGTTGCTGGCATCGTGATCCCCGCGCCAATTGTCGAAGGTCACGACATGGGTTGTCGAGGTCGCAAAGGCGCCGGCCAGCACGCGTTCGAACGCATCGTCCGGTGGATCGTTCGACCACAGCGCGAACACGCCGCCCGGCTGAAGATGGCCGGCAAGCCGCGCCAGCCCTTCCGGCTCGTACAGCGCGGCGTGCCGCGGATGCAGCAGCTTGCGCGGCGAGTGATCGATATCGACCAGCACCGCATCGAAACGGCGCCCCTGTGAACGCGCGTCGAACCCTTCGGCGGAGGCCGACATCGCAAAGAAATCGCCATGGGCAAGGCGGCAGCGCGGATCGCCGGTGAGTTCCTTGCCGAGCGGCAGCAATCCCTGCTCGTGCCATTCGATCACCTCCGAAAGCGCATCGACCACGATCAACGATCGCACGCCGGCGTTTTCGAGCACCGCGCGTGCGGTGTAGCCGAGCCCGAGGCCACCGACCACCACGTCCAGATCCGCGCGATCGAGCGCCGCGAGGCCAAGCCGAGCCAGTTCGATCTCGGCCAACGTGAACTGGCTCGACATCAGAAACTCGTCGCCGAGCTTGATTTCGTAGACATCGACGTCGGACATCGGCCGCCGCCGGCGCCGCAGGCTGAGCACGCCCATCGGCGTCGGGCGGAAGTCCAGTTCTTCGAATGAAAGGCTCATCGACCAAGGCCCTGACTGCGGCGCGACCGCGCCGTAAATGACCCGATTTGGCGGGCCCCCAATGCAACAACGCCTTCCCCGCGCGCTTGCCAAGGGCGCAAGGTAGCGAGTAGAAGGGCGCCAGTTCGCCGGATTCTCAGGATCCGGCCGCGAGCAATTGCCGACCGGCTCACTAAGCCTTTGATGTCGCTAAGCAATTCTTGGGGAATGGTGTAACGGTAGCACAACAGACTCTGACTCTGTTTGTCTAGGTTCGAATCCTAGTTCCCCAGCCAATTTGGATGCTCAGACGTATTTTACCCGTTTATCCCCTAGCCGCCGCGAGGGGGCTGTTTCCGCAAGCAAATCGAAGGCTGACGGACCGTCGCCGATAGCTCCTCGCCCTTCTACGTCGAACCAGCGGGGACAAATTCCAAAAGCCGCCTCTCTTCGCGCGCGACGTTCACCCTAAACAACCTCTCTGCCTTGCAGGCCAGGTCGAACACCTTCCTCTAGGTCGCCAATGCGTCGAAACCTGAAGCCGCCCGGACTCCGCCTGTAGCACGAGGCAGGTTGCACACGCCAAGCGAGTATGCATAATAAGGTTGAAGTTCGAGCTATTGCACGTTTAGTTTGAGGGGTAATCGGTCATGATTTCCGTCGCTAAACTTCGGATGAGTACTGCAGTCATTCTAATCGCTACGCATTCATCGGCGTACGCCCAGCCATATTGTCCTGAGCCGTTAAAGCAGCATTCGATCGTTTTCAACGATAAGGCGGCTTTGGCCGACCGGTTTAGTTTTCGAAAAACGATCAACGCAGTGTTGAAGTCGCAAGGTATTGCGGTGACTAAGGAGGCCGCCGAAAAACTTGTTTCGACAATGTTGTCGTCGTTTGTGGCCGATGACTTCGTAAATCGCAACAGTCAGCTTCGGATGCAGGTATCAGAACGGCCCATGGAGTCCGTTTTGAAAGCGTCCGATTTGTTGGATGCGGATAAGCCAGACAACCCTTTTGCCATGGTTCCTGTTGGCCTCTTCAATAGGCTGGATCTAGTACCCGAGGATTGGTCGGACTGCGGAGAGCATCGTATCGTCTACACTTTCAACAAGGCAATCGATCACGGCAACAGTCCGCCAGCCAGCCGGATGACGATAATCTTTGAAGCCCGTCTTCGAAATCCACTAGGAGGCCAGATCGGCTGCCAACCCGTAGCAGAGTTCTGGGCCAATTTGTCAAAACTCGCGGATGGTGGGGTCATAGCCGACGAATTGGATCGTTTTTACTATACGGGGTTGTCCGCCAACATTGGTCCCGTGGTACATGCCGACAATTATCGTTTTGGACAGGTTCGGGGCAATCTTTTTGTAAACAAGGTCGGCATGTCCACCGGGCCGGTCCAGTGGAATTTGCGAGAGTGGATCATCACAAGCGTCGATGGCAACTCGAGCAGTTTCGTTCCGGTAACGGTGAAGACAAATCCGCTTGCCGAACTCTACGGTGCCGGCGTACCCGCTACGGCGGCTCCGCAGGCGCGTGCGGCAACTGTCAAAGACGAGTTTTGGAGGGAGTTCAAGGGCAGCTACCTGGGGCAGTTGATTGAGTTCGATGAAGTTGCAACGGATAAAAACCACAAAAACTATGATAAACGCTTAGATAGGACCGCTCCGGAATTCGATCTCAAAGTTTTCAAAAGCTACCTCTTTAGCAAGCTTGGTGCTCGTTTCGACGACAAGTTCAACGAGTTCCAGAGTTCAGTTTCGCCAATCGACAATCCCATGGGCCCAGCTATAGATAACACGGCCTTCAAGCAAACAGTTGTCGATCCAGAAGCTGCCAGGCTGGCCAAGGTTGGTGTGGATTCAACACAGTTGGTTGCTCGCGCGGCAGCCGTTACATGCGCCGGATGTCACAATTTCTTCAAGGCGGGGCCGCCTGCAGGAACTGCACCAATAGCCAAACTTGGAGCGGAAGAAATCCTTTGGCCTGCTAGCCTCAACTTTGTTCACATCGATGAGAAGGCAGCGCTCTCGCCGGCTCTAACGGAATTCCTTATTCCGTTTCGCAGAGAGCAGCTTGAGAAGCTCGTTTGCAAGCCTTCGGCTCCGATAACTGTAGAGCAGCTTGTCGCCACTGCCGAGGTCCAGGCGCGAGACCGCTCAATTCTGCGATTGCAACAATCAATTCGCGCTCTCGCGCCGCAGACCGCGCCGCTGGGCGCGGGTACGACTGGCGGCCTGATATCCCAGATTCAAGATGATCGAGAAGCGCAGCGGCTTAAGCCGGGGTTCTTCGTCCAGAATCGCCGTTCGCATTGAACCAACGAGGTGACCGCTTCGTGCGCCGCTCGCGTCATATCGCAAGCTACGCAAGCGCCAGTTGGAGCCGCTTAAACCGAAAAGCCGCCGACGCGTGCTGCGCGTCGGACCATTCACCAGGCTGCCCGATCGACCACGTCAAACCTGCCCCATGGCGCCGGCGGCTTCCAATTCAGAGATTTGCGCCGCAGAAATCCCCCAATCTGCGAGAGCCTCCCGGCTGTCACGTCCGGCGGCTGGCGTCGGCCGGCGAAGGTCGGAAGGCGTGCGGGAAAAACGGGGCGCAGGGCTGGGATGCCGGAGACCGTCGAACGCCGTGTAGACATCGCGGCTTTGCATCTGCGGATGCTGCGGCGCTTCGTCGATCGTCAGCACGGGCGCAAGGCAGGCGTCGCGCCCCGCAGCTTTCGCGACCCACTCATCGCGCGTGCGCGTTGCGAAAATCTCAGCAAAGCGCTTGCGCATCTCCGGCCACGCCGCACGATCATTCTGGTCCGGCAGGCGTTCGCCGTCGATGCCCATCACCTTCAGGAGACTGGCGTAGAATTGCGGTTCGATGGCGCCCACCGCGATAAACTTGCCGTCGCGCGTGGCATAGCTGCCGTAAAACGGCGCGCCGCCATCGACGATGTTATCGGCACGCCGCCCGGTCCAGCTGCCCTGCTGGCGAAAAGCCTGGAACGCCGACATCAAATGCGTGACGCCGTCCATCATGGCGACGTCGATCGTCTGTCCGCGGCCCGATTGACGCGCTTCCATCGACGCCGCGAGCAGGCCCACCACCAGATACATTGCGCCGCCGCCGAGATCGGCGACCAGATTGAGCGGCGGCGGCGGCGGCCGATCGGCATCGCCCAGGCAATGCAACGCGCCCGTCAGCGCGAGGTAGTTGATGTCGTGGCCGGCCTCCTGCGCCATCGGCCCCTCCTGCCCCCAGCCCGTCATGCGCGCGTAGACCAGCCGCGGATTGATCCCGTGGCAGATGTCGGGACCGAGCCCGAGCCGCTCCATCACCGAGGGACGAAACCCTTCGATCAGGGCGTCCGCTCCGGCTAGGAGATCCAGCACGGTCGCCACAGCCTGCGGCTGCTTGAGGTCCAGCGCTACGGAGCGCTTGTTGCGATTGTAGAAGTCGAAGCGCGGCGGCAAATCCGGCTCGATGCCCACCTTGGCGATGCGGTCGATCCGCAGGACGTCGGCGCCGAGATCGCCGAGCAGCGCTCCGGCGAATGGCGCCGGGCCGATCCCGCCCATCTCGACGACGCGAAAGCCGTTCAACGGTCCCGTCACGATGAAGTCTCCTCTCTAGCGGTGGAACCGGACGGCATCGCCGATATCAGCGCGGCCGACGCGCGCGGCATTGGCCTTGATGCTGTGATCCTCGTAGCCAAACGAAACGCCGAACAGCAGTTTGTAATTCCGGGAAATGCCGAGCTGTTCGCGGATGATCTCAGGAAACAGCCCGAGCGCGCCCTGCGCGCAGGACGCGATGCCGCGCGCTGTCAGCGCCAGCATCAGGGTCTGCGCATACATGCCGATATCGGCCGCTTCGCGCGTATCGAACGGCGTCGGCATGAAGATCAGTACGGCGTGCGGCGCATCGAAGAAGGCGTGGTTGCGGATATAGGCCATCTTGCGGCCAACCACGTCGCTCCGCTCGACCCCCATCGCGCCATATAATTTCTGCGCCGCGTCCACCTGCCGCTCGCGGTAGATACCAGTGAATTTGCCGTCAGCCGGCCAGTCCGGCTTGATCGGCTCGTCCCGCATCCCGGCCGCGACCAGCGCCGCGCGAAGTTGTTTCAACGCTTCACCCGAAACGACATGCGGCGTCCAGGGCTGCACGTTGCAATTGGACGGCGACCATTGCGCAAGCTCGAATACCTCGCGCAACGTCGCCTCCGGAACTTCGTCGGGCAGAAAGCCACGGACCGAGCGGCGGCGCCGGATCGCCTCGTCGATGGTGATGGCGGGCCGTTCGCGCATGCTCATCGCTCTTCCTCGATCAACGCGACACCTCGCGCGGCATAGGCCCGCGCCAGATGCCGTCCGACGCGCGCCGCGTCCGGCAACACCCCGGTGCCGAGATCCCCGCGCGCAGCGACGCCGGCGCTGCCGACCGCACCGCGAAACATCGCGAACACCTGGTGAAATCGGGTGAGGCGCTCGGTCGCGCCGGACAGTTCGTAATAGAGTTCCAGATAATCGCGCTCGGACGGAATCCCCAGCTCCTCGAGCGGCAGGCCGAGCAATCCGCCGTTCTCGTCCGGCGCCATCAGCCAGGCCTGGCTGTTGAAGGCGAGATCGACGAGGGGATGCCCGAGCGTGGAGAGCTCCCAGTCGAGCACGCCGATCACGCGCGGCTCTGTTGCATGAAACATCACGTTGGCGATACGGAAGTCGCCATGACAAAGGGCTGTGGTCTCGCTTTCGGGCAAACGCTCGGCAAGCCAGCGCACCATCCGGTCGAGCGCGGGGTTATCGTCATCGCCGCTCCGGAATTTTGTCCATTGCTCCGACCAGCGTTTGAGCTGGCGGGCAAAATAGTTTCCGGGCCGGCCGAAATCGCCCAGCCCCAGCGCCCGGTAATCCAGCCTGTGGATGGCGGCCAGCGCGGCGCACATCGAGCGGAACAGCTCGGCGCGCTCGGCGCGGGCGAGACCGGGCGTTCCGAACTCGTTGAAGACGCGGCCGTCAAGCCATTCCATGAGATAGAACGGCGTCCCGACGATCTCGCGATCCTCGCAGTATCGATAGGGTTTTGGTGTCGGTACGGAACTGCCTTGCAGCGCCGTCAAGACACGAAATTCGCGGTCGATCGCATGTGCCGACGGCAGCACGTTCTTCGGCTGCTTGCGCAGCACCGCGCGCCACCCGCCGCGGGTGACAAAGTAGGTCGGGTTCGACATCCCACCATGGGTGCGTTCCACCCGCGTCGGACCTGTGCCGCCGAGCCAATCCTTTAGATATTCATCGAGCCGCGCCACGTCGAAGTCGATGCCGCGGTCGGAGGCGTCCGCCCCGGTCATCCGCTGCTCGCACGCTTGCCGCTGAAGTTGAACAAGTATTGCGCGACGCGCCTTATCTGCACTTCCTCGGTACCCTCGGTGATGCGATAACGGCGATGGTGACGGTAGATATGCTCGAACGGCAGCGCACGGCTGTAGCCAATGCCGCCATGCACCTGCATCGCCCGGTCGGCCGCCTCGCAGCACAGCCGGTTGGCGCGGAAGTTACAGATCGAGACCATATCGCTGATCTCCAGCGGATTCTGGCGGTCCATCTGCCAGGCGGTGCGGAAGATGAAGTTGCGCACCAGTTCGTATTCGGACCACAGCTCGACCAGCGGAAACTGAACCGCCTGCTTCCGGGCGAGCGGCTCGCCAAAGGCGACGCGTGTCTTGGCGTATTCGACCGCCTTCAGGATACAGTAGCGCGCGGCGCCCGCGCTCGCCGCGGCCTGGCGCACGCGGTTCTCGTGCACAAAGCGCTGCGCGACGACAAGGCCCTCCCCCTCCTTGTGCAGAATGGCGCTGTCGGGCACGCGCACGTTGAGCAGTTCCGTCTCCGCGTGATCGCTGGGCATGTTGAAGGTCCAGTGATTGTAAAGCACGTGATGGCCGGGCGTGTCGGTCGGAACGATGAAGGCGGTGATGCCCCTGGCTTCGCCCGGCTTGCCGGAGGTGCGCGCAAACACCAGATTGGCATGGGCGCGGGCAACCTGGCTGTTCCAGCGCTTGCGGCCGTTGATGACCCAATGATCGCCGTCACGCACGCCTGTCGTCTCCAGCCAGGTCGCGTCGCTGCCATGTCCGGGTTCGGTCAGGGCGAAGGAAAGATGTTTCTTTCCGGTGATGATGCCCTCGATATAGCTTTTCTGTTCCTCGGTGCCGTAGTCGGCGAGCGCCGGAATGATCGGGAAATTGCCGACGATCGAGGATTCATCCTGCAGATCGTTGTGCAGGCCGAGTCCCTTGGCGGCGAGGTGCTCGCGGATCGCTGCGATCGCAAGATTGGATGCGGCCTGGCCGCCGCATGATTTCGGCAGGCCATAGCGCAGGTGCCCTGCTTTGTCGGCACGGCGCTCCATTTCGCTGATCAGCGCGCGCCATTCGGTGCGCGGGCGTCCGTCATCATCCCAGTCGGTTCGGGCATTCTCGCGGCGATGATCGAAGAACTTGATATTGTCGCGCTCGAGCGGTTTGATCTCGGCCTCGATAAAGGCGTCCAGCTCAGCAAGCTTGTCGGTGATTTCCTTGGGCAGTTCGAAGTCCATGGCGCCTCTCCCGGTGCTCTCTTTGTTTTAGGCCGCTGCTAGAGCGCGATCCGCCCATAAGGGTGGGTACTGCTGACGCCGCCATCGACGGAGAGCAGTTGTCCGTCCACGTAGGAAGAATCATCGCTGGCCAGGAAGGCCGCGGCGGCCGCGATCTCCTCGGCACGCCCGGGTCGCTTCATCGGCGTCACATGGCCGAGCTTGGCTTCGACGCCCCGCGCGCGCGCATCTTCGAACACTTTTCGGGTCAGCTGCGTTTCGACCAGCCCCGGCAGCACGGCATTGACGCGCACGCCGGTGCCGGCAAAGGCGTTGGCCGCCGTCTGCGCCAGATTGTTCACCGCCGCCTTGCTCGCGCTGTAGGAGATGGCGCCGGCATTGGCGCGCAGCGATGCGGCCGACGAGGTGAGGATGATCGAGCCGTAGCCCTGCGCCGTCATGTGCCGGCCGGCATATTTGATGGCGAGAAAGCAACTGATGGTGTTGATGCGGTAGACGTCCGACCATTCCTCGACCGTCTGCTCCAGCAGCGGCGTGTTGGTTCCGGTGACGCCGATATTGGCGAAGAAGATTTCCAGACCGCCGAATTCCGCCACGCAGCGCCGGACGATCTCGGCGACGTTTTCCTCGACCGCCGCGTCCGTGATCAACGCCGATGCGATGCCGCCTTCGTCCCGGATCGCTGCTGCCGTTTCCTCGGTATTGCCGGCCCGGCCGACCACCAGCACGGAAGCGCCTTCGCGCGCGAAACGGATCGCGCTGGCGCGGCCGATGCCGCTGCCACCGCCGGTAACGACCGCGCGCCTGCCCTCCAGTCGCCTCATCGCGCTTCTCCTATCTGGCAGGAATGGTCCAACCGCCGTCGGCGGTGATGACGGCGCCCTGGATGTAGCTCGCGTCGTCGCTGGCGAGGAATGCGGCAAGGGCTGCGATCTCTTCCGGCTCGCCAAAGCGTCCGGCCGGCATCTCGGCCTGGCGCGTGGCAATCGTCGCTTCATCGAATTGCGCGATCGAAGCCGGCGTGCCGATCATGCCCGGCGCGATCACGTTGACGCGGATCTTCTTGGCACTGAGCTCGATCGCCGATGCCCGGGAGAGGCCGACGACGCCGGCCTTCAGGGCGGAATAGGCAATGGAGTCCTTGGCGGGGTTGAACGCCGACACGGAACTCAAATTCACGATCGAGCCGCCGCCGCGACGCTCCATCTGCGGCGCCGCCGCTTGCGTGGTCCAGATCAGGCCGTGCACGCCGACCGCGAACATGCGGTCGACGGTCTCGACTTCGATCTGCGCCAGCGGCTCGAAGCGCGCAAAGACGGCATTGTTGACGAGCACGGCTACCGGCGCAGCAAACTCGCTCTCGATCCTCGCGAACAAGGCATGAACATCGTCGCGCTTACCGACATCCACTTCATAGGGCTTGGCGTCGAACCCCTTGCTCTTCAACCCCTCGACCGCAGGCTCCAGACGGCGCGCGCTGACGTCGACACAGGCGATACGACCGCCCTCCTGGCCGAAGCGCTCGGCGATCGCAAGGCCGATCCCGCGCGCGGCGCCGGTGACGACGCACACGCGATCCCTGAGGCGGGAGTTCATGCGCTGGCCTTGTGCGGCGGTTCGGCGAACGCCTTTGCGATCTCACGCAGCTGGAATTTCTGCACCTTGCCCGCCGGGGTCTTCGGCAGATCGGCGACGATCTCAATGCGTTCCGGCCAATATTGTTTCGCGACCTTGTGCTCCGCCATCAGGGCCTGCACGGCGGCCAGATCGAGCGTCTGGCCGGGACGCAGCACCACGAACGCGCAGGCGCGTTCGCCCAGTCTCGGATCCGGATAACCCACGATCGCGGTCGAAAGCACCGCGGGATGCTTGAACAGCAGGTTCTCGATATCGAAGACCGGCACGTTCTCGCCGCCGCGAATGATGATGTCCTTGATGCGACCGTCGATGCGGATGTAGCCCTCGTCGTCCATGTAGGCCATGTCGCCGGTGTCGAACCACCCCTCGGCGTCGAACGGCTCCATGTCGGCGCGCTTGTAGTAGCCGAGGCACATCTGCGCGCCGCGCACCTTGAGCAACCCCTTCTCGCCGACCGGCGCCGGCGATCCGTCCATGCGAAGCACCTTTACGGCAACGCCCTCCAGCGGGCGGCCGTCGGTCTTCGACGATTTTTCGAGCGCGCGTTCCGGCTCGGTCAACGTGCTCGACAGCGATTCCGTCATGCCCCACAGCGAACAGACCTTGAGATCGAGCTCGCGATAGACGCGATCGATCAATGCCGGCGGAATTGGCGCGCCGGCACACAGGAATTTGCGCAGCCGCGCAGGCTTTGCCGCGCCGCCGGCGACCGCCTCGCACATGTCGGCGAGAAACGTCGCGGCACCCGCCGAATAGGTAACGCCTTCATTGGCCATGATGGCGATACCGCGCTTCGGCTCCCACACGTCCTGGAACACGACGGAGGCGCCGATCTTGAGGCCGAGCAGCATGCCGGCCGCAAAGCCGGTCATATGGCCGAGCGGCGAACAGACCAGCATCGTGTCGTTGGTATCGAGGCCGAAGCGGCCGGCCAGCGCGATATTGCAAGCCAGCAGCGTATTGAGGCAATGCATGACGCCTTTGGGCGACCCTGTCGTGCCCGAGGTGAACATCAGCACGGCCATCTGATCGGCCGGAAGCGCGCCGATCTCTCCGTTCGGGGGCGGCGCGAGACGATCGCTGCCGGAGAGCAACGCCTGGTCGAAGCTGCTGGCCCCCTCGCCGTCGACGACGATGATGTGCTGAAGTTTTGGCAATTTGGGCCGCAGCGACTGCGCCATCGCCTCGTGATCGAAGCCACGGAACAGTTTTGGCACGATCAAAAGCTTGGTTTCCGCGAAGTCGAGCATGTAGCTCAGTTCATGTTCGCGGAAGATCGGCATCAGGGGGTTGACGACGGCGCCGACCCGGAAGGCGGCGAGCGCGATCACGGCAAACTCCCACCAATTGGGAAGCTGAACGGAGACGACATCGCGAGGGCCGACACCGAGGCGCTTCAAGGCGGCCGCCGCGCGCGAAATCAGATCGCCGAGTTCGGCATAGGTGAAGCGCTTGGCCTCGGGGCGATCGGCGCGGTCGGCCAGAAGGGCGAGCTTTCCCGGCGTGGCCGCGATGGTCGCTTGCAGAAATTCGTCGAAGCTCTTGTCGATCCAGAAGCCGCCTGCGCGCATCGACCGTGCGTGGGCGACGGGATCAAATCGATTTCCGCTCATGCGTTCTCTCCCTGAAATCATATCGCGGCGCTTGACGGCCTATTCGTTCGCTAGTGTACTAGTTTTCCGATGAACCGCAACTCAAAAATCTACCGGCCCGTTCACCTATCGAAACTGGACCGCGTACCGACCGCGGCGGGGCGAGCGCGCCTTGAGGGAACAAGCACAAGACACATATGATAAACGTGTGTCCGAATACCGGAACGCGCGACGGGCGAAGCAGGAGAAGGCACCATGAAAGCGGCGGTCCTGGAACGGCGCGGAGCCGACGGCGTCAGCTGGCGGGATTTTCCCGATCCGGCCCCTGCCCCCGGCGAATCCGTGCTCAAGGTCGCGGCCTCGTCGCTCAATCGCGTCGATCTCTACATGCGCGACAACGGCGCCGGGATCACGCACACCTTGCCGCAGGTGATGGGCGTGGAGGCCGCGGGCGAGATCGTCGAGGCCGAGCCCGGTAGCGGGTTGAAGCCCGGCATGAAGGCCATCCTGTTTTCCGAGGCGTTTTGCAACAATTGCCGCTATTGCCTCGCCGGCGACCAGCCGCTGTGCGAGAACGTGAAGATCATGGGCGAGCACCGCCATGGCGGCTTTGCCGAATATATCGCGATGCCGAACCGATGTTTCCTGCCGTTGCCTGATGACGCCGATCCGGTCGCGGCCGGCGCCCTGATGACGGGCCACCTCACCGCCTGGCGTATGCTGTTCGGCAAGAAGACCTTGCAGCCCGGCGAGAGCGTCCTGATCGTCGGCATCGGCGGGGGCGTCGCGGTCGCCTGCCTGCAGCTTGCAAAACTGGTGGGCGCGCGGGTCTTCGTCACCTCGTCCAGCGATGAGAAGATCGAGCGCGCGATCGCGCTGGGCGCCAGCGGCGGCGTCAACTATCAAAGAGACCGGGTTTCGAACGCTATCCTGCAAATGAGCGATGGCGGCGTCGATATGGTGATCGACAGCGTCGGCGAAGCGAGTTGGGGTGAATCGCTGCGGTCGCTGCGGCGCGGCGGGCGGCTTGTCACCTGCGGCGCGACGACGGGTTCCAACCCGCCGGCCGATCTGCAACGCGTGTTCATCCGCCAGCTGGAGATTTACGGATCGACCGGCGGCAGCCTTGCCGAATTCCGCCAACTGCTCGATGTGTTCAATCGCGGTCTGGTGAAACCGGTCATCGATGCGACATTTGACATGGCGGACATACGCGCCGCATTCGACCATCTCGCGTCCGGGGCGCAATTCGGCAAGGTGTCGCTGGTGCCGTGACAGGCAGGCCGCAAACAGGCGCGGCCTGACGCAGACAATTCGGCGCCGGCGTCGAAACTTGATCGACATCGGCGCCGGACCGCTCACTTCTTGCAGGCGGGATCGACCGGGGGAATGATGTCCGGGCCCGGCTCGATCTTCTTGATGTGGTAGGTCGGCTTGCCATCCTTACCCGGCAGGATCTGGCTGATGGCCATCCGCCGCACGGCCTGATGATCGCCCGCGCGCATCTCCACGTCGCCAAGCACCGTATCGGCCTTCAGGCCCGACAGCGCCGTCCGCACGGCGTTGATGTCGGTCGAATTCGCCTTGTTGAGTGCGGCCGCGATCAGCTGAATGGCGGCGTACTGGTCAGCGCCGGTGTAAGGCGGCAGTTCGCCGTTGTACTTTTCACCATAGGCCTTCACGAAGTCTTCGGCCTGCGCGCCCGGAAAACCGGCAACGAAGCCGATGTTCTGATAGACGCCCAGCACCGTGTCGCCCTGCGCGGGCAGCGTTTGCGGGATCACGAAGGAATTTCCCAGCACCATCTTGTACTTCTTGAACAGGCCGAACTGCTGTTGCTGCTTGGCGAGGTTGATGGCGTCGCTGCCGAAGATCGTCACGAACAGGCCGTCGGCCGGTTCTGCGCCGAGCTCGGAAATCTTGGCGCCGAAGTCCGGCGTTCCGAACGGGGTGAACAACGTCTTCGCGATCGTTCCACCCTGCGAGGTAATCAAGCCCTTGAACTTCTCGGCGGAGTCGCGCCCTGCCGCGTAATCAACCGCGATGATGTCCCATTTCTTGACGCCCTGGTCCTTCAGGAATTCCCTGTAGGAACCCATGATCATCGAGTCGTTGGCGTTGACCCGGAAGTAATTCGGCGAGCAGCCCTTGCCGGTCAGACCATCGGCATTGGCCATCACTTCGACCATCAAGGCTTTCAATGCCGGAAGTTTCGCCTGTAGCGCCGGCGAGACGGACGAGGTGTCCATTCCGGTAATGAACAACGCGCCATCCTTCTGGACGGCGCGCGTGGCGCCGTCCACGGCGGTATCAGGCGTGCCGGGATAGGTGATGAAGACGGCTTCAAGCTTCTTGCCGGCGCCGCCGCCGGCGGCATTGATCCGCTCGATCGCCAGATTGACCGCCTTGGTCTGGGTTTCCTTCAGGCCAGCCAATGGCCCGCTGTCAATCAGCAGCACGCCGATCTTGACGGTATCGTTGGCGGAAGCTGTGGTCGGCGCCGTGGTTGCCATCGCGATGGCGAGGGCCGCCGAAAGCAGCGCGCCGAAGCCCGTACTGGTAAGTGCCTTCCTCATATTTGCTCTCCCTACGCCTGGTTTTAAATTTTCTTACAACGCCATCAGTGCCTGGTTCTCAGGCGCACCGATCGCCGGTGTCGGTCCTGAGCCGACGACTTCTCCCTTGGCCAGAATGATGAATCGGTCAGTCGCACGCTTGACCAGATTCAAATGCTGCTCGACTACGAGCACACCGGTTCCTGCCTGGCGGATCGTATTGAGGGCGCCAACCAGCCCGTCGATCAGCACCGGCGAAAGGCCCTCCGACGGCTCGTCGAGAAAAACCAGGCTCGGGTTGGCCATCAGCGCCCGGCCAATCGCCAGCATCTGCTGCTGGCCGCCGCTCAACATGGTGCCGGGCCGGTTCGCGCGCTCTTCGAGCACCGGGAACAGATCGTAGACGGCCCTCAGATCCCAATACCCAGCCCTGCCCGTCGCCTTGCTGAGCAGCAGGTTCTCCTTGACGGTCAGATTGGGCAGGATGCGACGGCCTTGCGGTGCAATCGAAATGCCGAGTTTCGCCGCCATATAGCCGGGCAGATGATCGACCCTGCTGTCATGCACCCAGATTGCGCCGGAGATGATGTTGGTCTCGCGAAAAACCGAGAGCAGCAGCGTGGACTTGCCCGCCCCGTTGCGGCCCACCACGGCCACCGATTCCCCTTCATTGACCGTGAGGTCGATCCCATGCAGCACCGTCGAGGCGCCATAGCCGGCAACCAGCTTCTCGATGCGGAGCGCGCTCATGCCGCGGTTCCGAGATAGGCGGCGACGACGCGATGGTCGGCGCGAATTTCCTGCGGCGTGCCGGTGGCGAGGTGGCGGCCGAGGTCGAGCACGGTGACCTTGCCGCAGCAGGCGAATACCGCGTCGACATCATGCTCCACCACGACCGCCGCAATCTTCCGCTCGCGCACGAGATCGCGCAGATGCTCGAACAGGTGCAGCGTCTCCGCCGCCGAAAGGCCTGCGCCCGGCTCGTCCAGCAACAGCAAATGCGGGCGGCCGATCAAGGCCAGGGCGACGTCCACCCTGCGCTGCACGCCGTAGGCGATCCGGCCGGCCTTCTGGTGCAGATAGCCGGAGAGATCCATCACCTCGATCACGTCGTCGAGCCTGTTGTCGCCAAGATGCTGCGCAACCAAATGAAGCTGTTCGTGAACGGTCAGATCCTGGAACACGCTGGTGCGCTGGAACGAGCGCGCCATGCCCTGCCGCCGCCGCCAGGCCACCGAGCGCCGCGTGATATCCTCGTTGCGATAGTGGACGGTTCCCGCGACCGGACGGCGGCGGCCGCAAACCGCGTCGAGCAGTGTGGATTTGCCGGCGCCGTTGGGACCGATCACGCCGTGAAGAATGCCGTCGCCAAGGACTTCCAGATCGACGTCCGACAGGGCCCGGACCGATCCATAGCTCACGGAAAGATTCTCGATCTTGAGCATGTCAGGACGTCTCCCGTCGTCCGCCGAACCCGAGCTTCCGCAGCCATGCCATGCTCGACAATCCGCCGACGACACCGCGCGGGAAAACCACGATGAACACGACGATGGCGATGCCTGTCAAAAGCTGCGTGAGCCCGCGCGCGCCGAATTCATCCTGCGCAAAGGAAAAGATCACGCCGCCCAGCAGCGGTCCAACGGAGCCAGCAATGCCGCCCATCAGCGCTGCGACCAGCGAATTGGTACTGATCGTAATCCCAAGACTCTCCGGCGAGACGAAGCCGGCGTTGAGTACGTGCAGCAGGCCGGCGACGGCGGCGACGATGTTGACGAGGACATAGGCGATCAGGCGCGGCAGATAGGTGTCGAATCCCGAGAACCGCATGCGTTCCTCGTTCTCGCGCACCGCGCGCAGGATGGCACCGAGGCGGGAACGGCCGACGGCCCACAGCGCCAAACCGGAAAGCCATGCGGCGACCCACATCACCAACCAGAACCGCGCCGGGCTGGCAAAGTCCGCGGCCTCCATGCCGAATACCGTGCCCTTGAAGCTGACGACGAGGCCGTCGGCGCCTCCGGTGTAGTCGCGCAATGCTTCCAGCATGACGGCGTGGCTGATCATCTCGCCGGCGGCAAGCGTCAGCATCATGAAGGCGAGCGGGTTGGTGCGCACAATGAGCGCGCCGAGAACGGTGGCGTAGACGACAATGATGAGAAAGGCGGCGCACAACGCCCACACCGGGGTCAGGTTCCAATCGTTCATGGCGATGGCAAACAGCAGGCCGGAGCCGCCATAGATGCTCGCCGCGCCCAGCGCCACCAGTCCGGCCTGGTTCATCAGGAACGCGACGCTGAGGGCGAGCATGCCGAGCAGCAAGCCTTCATTGGCCAGCCGGAGCACGAAATCGCCGGCGAAGCGGGTTGGCGCCACCGCACCCACCACGAACACGATCGCAACCGCGACAAGGGTCAGCGGCACGCGCAGGGACGATCCGCCGATCGCGCCAAGCGGGGCAACGCGCTCGCTTGCCGCGGTCGTTGTCCGGTTACTCAATTGAGCACCCTGCCGCGCCCGATGCCGCGGGGAGCGACCAGCAGCACGATCATCAGCAAGATGTAGGGAACCAGGGCAGCGATATTCGGCAGGAAAACCGATCCCGCGACCTGCATGAACCCGAACAGCAACGCGGCGACGATCGCGCCACCAATGCTTCCGGTGCCGCCGATCACCACGATGATGAGGCAGTTGACGATCATCGTCACGTCCATTCCCGGGTCAATCGACAGATAGGGACCTGCCAGCACGCCGGCGACACCGGCGAACGCGGTGCTGAGGCTGGTCACCAGCAGACTGAGCCGGTCGGCATTGATGCCCATCATGCGCGCCACGGACGGATCCTGACTCACCGCGCGGACATAGAGCCCCGAGGATGTGTATCTGAGCCACAGGGCAAGAAGCGCGCACGACCCCAGCCCCATGATGATCAGGAAAATGCGGTAGACCGGATAGGACAGGTTCAGCACCGTGACCGAACCGGACAGGATTTGCGGCGCATCGACGCTGCGCGCAACGCCGCCATAGAAGAAGATGATGATCTGCCCGAGGATGATGCCGAGCCCGAGCGTGACCAGCGCGACCTCGATATGCGACCTGCCTTGCAGGGGCCGCAGCGCCAGATATTCGAAGGCGATGCCGAGCAGCGCAAGCAGGATCGGCACCACGATCAATGCCAGCCAGAATCCACCGACCAGCGAGACCGTGTAGCCGAGATAGGCGCCGAGCATGTAAATCGCGCCGTGGCCGAAATTGATGACGTCGCGCAGCCCGTAGATCAGCGCGAGGCCGCTGGCGAGCATGATCAGCAGCGAGGCAAGCGCCAGCGAATTGGCGATCAACAGCGCGATCACGCCGGCGCCCTCTCGTCATGCGTCCGCGGACGAAACGCGTCCGTCCGATACGCCGCCAATTTGCGCACCCGCTTCCGCAATGGACCCTCCCCGCCACGTTAGGCGTGCGCCAACGATCCGATCGCGGGCGCGACGCCGAACTGCTTCTTTTCCCGCCGTGCCGGCGGACCGGGTCTATGCCCGCTATTTAGTACACGTGTTTATCATATACTTCTATGCCCCGCAAACGCAAAACGCCAACCAACCTGCGCTGCTCTGCCACACGTATGCCGTCACGCCGGGAGTTTGGTCGACGAACTAGTACACAAGCGCAACGACGCGGCGGATTTCGGCGCACAAAACTGCAAGCCAACGAAGATCAACTGTCGAGCGCGTCCAGATCGGCCATCGCCGTCGTCATCCGCCCGATCATCGTCAGCGTGGTGGCCTCGGGCTGCATGTTCGGCAACAGCGGCGAGTGACACAGCGTGATCGTCCACATTGCGAGCGCGTGCACGATCTGCTGCCGATAGCGCCGGAAGCTGAGGTCGAAGTCCGGCTTGACGCCGGTCTTCTCCGCGAACCGCTCGATATAGCGGGCCAGCAGTTCGCGCTCCCAGCTCCGGCGATCATCCGGCGTCAGCGACGCCGTCACGGCGTAGGCGAAGTCGCGTGACCAATGGCCGCGCGACAGACATTGCCAGTCGCACAACCCCATTTGGCCCGAACCTGTCCGGTACCAGTTGCCGATGTGCACGTCGGAGTGAATGAGGCCCTGCGGCTCGCTGTCATGCAGCGCAAGTGCGCGCATTGTTGCGGGCCAGACATCGTCGCGGCGCGCCATGACCGCAGCTGGGATGACGTGAGCGGCGGCGTCAAACGCTTTCCTCGTGTAATACTCGGTGCCCATTTTCGCCGCACCGATGGTGAACCATCGGGGATAGCTGGCGAGCCAGCGGTAGCGTTCGGCCAGCGTCGGATCGCCGTAGAAGCGGCCGTGCAACGACGCCAAGAGATCGATCATGTCGTCGGCCATGGCGCGGGTGACGTATGTCTTGTGATTGCAGAACGTCGCTGACTTGGTTGCGACCAAATCTTCCAGCAGATGGATCGCCGCAAACGTTCGCCGGTCATAGGCGGAATGATAGCACAGCGGGGCTTCGATCTCGAGTTGGGCGCGGATCTGCGTAAAGAAACTGCCCTCCACGCGCGCCGTGCCGTTGAAGCCGCCGATCATGCGGGTGACGATACTCGGCAGCGACTTGGTGAAGATCGAGACCGGCAAGCCGGCGCGGCGACCTTCCTCGTTGTAGGACACTCTTAACTGATGCCGCTCGTGGGTGCCTGCACTCGCAGGCTTGATTTCAACGTCTGTGACAATGGCTCCCGGGACCTTGCCGCAGAGGACCGCCGTCAGCCATTCAGGCGTAACAGCGTAAGGTGTGCAGGGCACATCGTCGAACCGGCGCGCCATTGGCCGCGCCAGGCGCTCGTAAGCGACACGTCCACTGATTTTCAGCGCGGCCAAGGCCGTATCTGTTGATTGTCCCATCTTCTCAATTTCCCCTTAAGCGGCGCAAACCTCAACCGATCACACGTTCCCGACGCAATTCGCCGATTATTTCGGATGACAGACCTATTTCACCCAGCACGTCGTCGGTGTGCTGTCCCAGCACCGGCGGCGGCCTGCCTGCGCGACGTTCCGCCCCGTTGATCAGAACAGGGTGACCGACACCCTTCAGCCTACCCGCGGTCTGGTGCTCGTAATCGACAATGATGCCGCTTGCTTTGGTGTGCGGATGGTCGAGCAACTGCGCGATCGAATTGATCGGCGCGCAGGGCACGCCGACGCCGGTCAGCACCTCGTTCCAGTGCGCGACGGAATTTTGCCGCAGCGCCGCCTGGACATGGCCGAGGGTTTCCTTGCGGTGCGCAACGCGATCCGCATTGGTCCTGAATCTGATATCATCGACGATTGCGCTCAATCCGGTGACCGCACAGAATTTGCGCCAGAGATTGTCGTTGGCGACCCCGATCATGATCGGCCCGTCGGCCGCCTCGAAGGCCTGATAGGGACAGAGCGATTCATGGCTCGATCCGCATTTCGGCGGCTGAACGCCGCGCTCCCAGAAGGTCTGGAGGTTGTAACCGAGCAGGCCCAGTGCGGTTTCGAACAGCGAGACCTGGATCTCGCCGCCCTTCCCGGTTTTTTCCCGCGCATACAGCAGCGCCAGAATGCCGCTGAAGGCATGCACACCGGTCATCTGGTCGATCGGCGAGATCGGACTGCGGATATAGCCGCCGTCCTCGTCGCCGGTCATCGACATGACCCCGCAAAATGCCTGCAGGATCACGTCATAGCCGGGCGAGTTTTTCAGCGGCCCAGCGCGGCCAAACCCGGAGATGCTGCAATGAATCAGGCGGTCATTCAGGGTGCGCAGCGTTGCCGCGTCGATGCCGAGACGCTCGGCCACTCCGGTTCCAAAGCTTTCGATGGCGACGTCGGCGGATTTGGCCAGCGCGTGGACGATCTCGCGGCCCTTCTCCGTTTTCATATCGACGGCGATGCTACGCTTGTTCCGGTTGGCGCTGAGAAAGACCGTGCCGAGGCCCGGCGCCGGAAACGGCGGCCAGCCGCGCGTCTCATCCCCCTGGCCGACGGTCTCCACCTTGATGATGTCGGCGCCGAGATCGCCGAGATATTGCGCACATAGCGGACCTGCCAGGACCTTCGACAGGTCGAGGACGCGGATGCCGGTCAGGGGTTTTGACACTGTCGTTCTCTCAATTGAGTTGCGCGAGCCGCGGTAGATGAAGTTTCGACGCCGGCATCAGTCAGGCGCCCGGCTGAGCGGACGAGAAGGCACCTGCCATGTAGGCGGGAAAGCCATATTTCGTGACCAGCAGATAATCCGCCGCGCGGCGCTGATCCTCGGAGAAGGTGGCCCGCCATTGGTCTGCCGCGGCATACGCCCGCGTCAGCCGCTCGCGCAGCGCGCGTTTGCCTTCGGTGACAGGCTCCGCCTCCAGCCAGAATGCGGACTGGGCAATGACGCCATCGAATGCCGGCGCCTTGCCCGGGCCGTGAAAACCGGCGCGGGCGAACGCGTTTGCAAGCGTTGCATCTGCTCCGGCCTGCAGCGCCTCGGATACCGCCGCCACGGCCTGTTCGACGGGCGCCGGAATGCCTCCCGCCTTGCGAAAACGGTCATGATCGAGCCGCCCGAGAAACAGCGTCCTGATCATGTTGCGCGGCTCGCGCCGCTGGATGAGCTTTGAGAATATCTGCATCTCGCTGCGGATCGCCGCATCAAAGGGTTGCGGCAGCCCTTGCGCGACGCAATCGAGAATAGCGAGCGGCGCCGGATAGTGCCCAAGTGTTTCCGCCAGAACACCCTCGCGTTTCCGCTCGATGATTGAAGCTGCATCATCGACGTCCACCGGCCGCCAACCGGAACGGTCCCAAGGCTGCGACGCCGATGGATGCGACAGCACCCATCGTTCCGCCGCCGCCACCTCTTCGCCGGCAGCAACCAACTCATCGACCACGCCGGCGGCAATAGCGGCCTGGCCGGACAGCCGCGCACCTTCCAGCAGGATCGAAAATGCCTTTTCGATTCCGGTCAGACGCGGCAGCCGTTGGGTTCCCCCACCTCCCGGCAACAGCCCGACCAGAGACTCCGGCAAGCCAAACGCGACCTTGGGATCATCGACCATGACCCGGTGGTGGGTCGCCAGCGCCAGTTCGCCGCCGCCGCCGAGCGCCAGGCCCGCGATTGCCGCCGCGACTGGCTTGCCCGCGGTTTCGATTCCACGCAGCGCCTGACTGAGGCGGAAGAAATGGTCGAACGCCACGCGATCCCGCGTCTCGGCCGGCGCTGCCATGATCATGTCGTAGGCCAATCCCAGTTCGGCGAGATCGGCGCCGGCACAGAATGCCGATGGCTTTCCCGAGCGGATCACCACGCCCTTGACGTCGCTGTCGCGGAGCCACCGGCTGAAAATGGCGAGTTCGGCAATCGCGGCGTTGGAGAACACATTCATCGGACGGCCGGGCATGTCGAAAACAAGATGTAGGACATTGTTTTCGCGGCGTTCGGCGCGGAATTGCTGCAACTTTCGCAGTTCGTCCATGGGCTTCCTCTCCGCCGTTGTTTTTTGCCCTATAGCATATCGTATATCTGTGTACTAGTTTAAACCAACAGCTTTGCCGCCTTGAAAAATGCTCTACTTCGGTTGCAGCGATGATGCCGCAGGGCGCGAAAGTTCTGACACTGACGTTATTTACCGCTGATGCAAAAAGCCCGCGGCGCCAGCTTGCCTTTTACCATCCTCGAACATATAGTACACTACCTAACTAAATTGATGTGGACGGATGTCGATGATCGAGCGCACCATTTTCCGCGAGGAACATCATATTTTCCGGGAATCGGTCCGGCGCTTCGTCGATCGCGAGATCGTGCCGTTTCATGCGCAGTGGGAAAAAGACGGCATCGTGCCACGGGAACTGTGGCTCAAGGCCGGCGCCGAGGGGCTGCTCTGCTGTACCGTTCCGGAAGAATATGGCGGCATGGGCCTCGACTATTTGTTCGACGTGGTCGTGTTCGAGGAATTATGGCGCTCCGGCGCGAGCGGCCCGGGATTTCTGATTCACACCGATCTCGTGGCGACCTATCTGCTTTCGTTCGGCACCGAAGCGCAAAAGCGGCGTTGGCTGCCGAAGATGGTCTCGGGCGAAGCGATTGGCTCGCTCGGCATGACGGAACCGCATGCCGGCAGCGACCTCAAGGCGATCCGGACCCGCGCCGTGCGCGATGGCGATGATTTCGTCATCAACGGCCAGAAGGTCTTCATCTCGAATGGCCAGCTCTGCGATTTCGTCGTGCTGGCGACCAAGACCGACGGCAGCGCCGGCGCCAAGGGCGTGACGCTGTTCATCGTCGAGAGCAACCGGCCCGGCTTTCAGCGCGGAAGAAACCTCGAAAAAATCGGGATGAAGGCCCAGGATACCTCCGAACTGTTCTTCGAGAACATCCGCATTCCCGCGACCAACATGCTCGGACTGGAGGGTAAGGGTTTTGCCCTGATGATGACGAAGCTGTCGCAGGAGCGGCTCGCCCAGGCGATCCGATCCGCCACCGTCACCGAAACCGTGATTGACTGGACCGTTGAATACACGTCGGACCGCAGCGTGTTCGGTCAAAAGCTCGCCAACTTCCAGAATACCCAGTTCAAGCTCGCCGATCTCAAGACCAAGGCAACGGTCGCCCGTGTCTTTACCGATCGATGCATCTCGCTCTTCATGGAAGGAAAGCTCGATCCGGTCGACGCCGCGATGGCCAAGATGTTCACTTCCGAACTTCACTGCGAAGCCGTCGATGAATGCCTGCAATTATTCGGCGGCTGGGGTTATATGACGGAGTACCCGATCGCGCGCGCCTATGTCGACGCCCGGATCGTCAAGATTGCGGGCGGATCGATCGAGATCATGAAAACCATCATCGCCCGCCAGATGTTCGCGCAATGTGGTTTTGCGCTCACCAAGAGCGGTTGATCGCATTGATGCCACACGGCCGGCGGACGCCAAGGTATCCGCCGAAACAGAACAGACGACCGAAGCGTCGCAAACCAAGGGAGTGAGATTTGAGAGGCTTATCAGGCAAGGTAGCGATCGTTACCGGCGGCGGCCAGGGCATCGGCCGCGCCATCACCCTTCGGCTCGCGGAAGAAGGCTGCAAGGTGGCGATTTTCGACATCAATCCCGACGCCGGACATGAGACGGCGAAACTGGCGCCGCAGTCGGCGATCACGACCTACACCGTCGATGTCGGCGACCGCGCCTCGGTCGATCGCGCAGTCGCGCAGGTCGAGGCCGAAATCGGCCCCATTTGGGTTCTCGTCAACAACGCCGGCTGGGACCGGCCGATGCCGTTCCTGAAGACCGACAAGGAACTCTGGGACAAGATCATCCGCATCAATCTGTATGGTCCGCTCAATACCCACCACGCCATCGCGCCGCTGATGGTCGAACATGGCGGCGGCCGTATCATCAATATCGCTTCCGACGCGGCCCGCGTCGGCACCAGCGACGAGGCGGTCTACTCGGCCTGCAAGGGCGGGTTGATCTCCTTCACCAAATCGATCGCTCGCGAACTCGCCCGCAAGAACGTGCTGCTGAATGCGGTGTGTCCGGGTCCCACCAACACGCCGATGATGGCGGCGGTGCTGGGCGAAGGCGAACAGGCTGTGAAATGGAAGGACGCGATGGTTCGCGGCATTCCCTTAAAGCGCATGGGCGAGCCCGACGACTATGCCGGGATCATCGCTTTACTGGCGTCGGACGACGGCAAATTCATCACCGGACAGGCCATCTCGGTCTCCGGCGGCATGAACATGATCTAGCAGATGTGAGGTTTAGCGATGATAGCAGATCCGACCAAATTCACCGACGTAATCTACGAAGTCCGCGATCGTGCCGCATGGATCATCATCAACCGGCCCAAGGTCTATAATGCCTTTCGCGGCCAGACCCTCGAAGAACTGATTCAGGCGTTCCAGATTGCCGCCAACGACCGCAACGTTTCGAGCATCGTGCTGACCGGCGCCGGCGACAAGGCCTTCTGCACCGGCGGCGATCAGTCCGCGCATGAAGGGCAATATGACGGCCGCGGCGTCGTCGGGCTGCCGATCGACGAGCTGCAGGGACTGATCCGGGATGTTCCCAAACCTGTCATTGCACGCGTCAATGGCTTTGCGATCGGCGGAGGCAACGTGCTGGCGACGCTGTGCGACCTGACGATTGCCGCCGACACCGCGCAATTCGGGCAGGTCGGACCGAAGGTTGGCTCCGTCGACGCCGGCTGGGGTACCGCCTTGCTGGCCCGCCACGTCGGCGACAAGAAGGCGCGCGAGATCTGGTTCATCAACGACCGTTACACCGCCGAACAGGCGCGTGAAATGGGGCTGGTCAACAAGGTGGTTCCGGCCGCCGAACTCGATGCCGCGGTCAAGGACTGGACCGACAAGCTTGCGCAGCGGTCACCGACCGCGATCGCGCTGGCAAAGCGCTCCTTCAACGCCGACAGCGACAACATTCGCGGTATCAGCAACCTGGCCCTTCACGCGGTGAAGCTGTTCTACGATACCGCGGAATCGAAGGAAGGCGTCGCCGCCTTCAACGAGAAGCGGACGCCGGACTTCCACAAGTTCACTTAGCCCTTTTGGCAATGAACGCGTCGCCTCCCTCGCGCTCGCCGATGCCCTCACCTCGCATCGCTGAACGCGCATCGCAAGAGGAAAACACCGTGCCGGCACGTAAGGTCATCATTTCCTGCGCGATCACGGGCTCGATCCATACGCCCTCGATGTCGCCTCACCTCCCGGTGACCGCGGCGGAGATCGCGGAATCCGCTCTGGGGGCGGCCGAGGCAGGCGCCGCGATCGTGCACCTTCACGCCCGCAATCCGATAGACGGCCGGCCGGACCAGTCGCCGGAAGCCTTCGAGCCCTTTCTTCGTGTCATCAAGCAGCGATCCGACGTGGTCGTGAATCTGACGACCGGCGGCTCGCCCTATATGACCGTCGAAGAGCGGATCAAGCCCGCGGCAGTCTGGAAGCCGGAGGTCGCCAGCCTGAACATGGGATCGATGAATTTCGGCCTGTTCCCGATGCTCAAGCGATACAAGCAGTTCAAGCATGACTGGGAGCCCGCGATGCTGGAGGGCTCCCACGACCTCGTGTTCCGCAATTCCTTCAAGGATATCCGTTACGCGCTGGAAACGCTTAACTCGACCGGCGCGCGCTATGAGTTCGAGTGCTACGACACCAGTCATCTCTACAATCTGCATTACTTCTGGACCGAGGGTCTGGTGAAAGCGCCGCTGTTCATCCAGACCGTGTTCGGCCTCCTGGGCGGCATCGGCGCGCATCAGGAAGACGTCATGCACATGAAGCGCACCGCCGATCGCCTGTTCGGCGACAATTATCGCTGGTCGGTGCTGGGCGCCGGGCGCGCACAAATGCCGGTCGCGGCGATTGCGGCGGCCATCGGCGGAAATGTGCGCGTCGGCCTCGAAGACAGCCTGTGGATCGGCGCCGGCCAACTTGCGGCGTCGAACGCCGATCAGGTGACGCAGGTTCGAAAGATCATCGAAGGGCTGGGACTGGACGTCGCGACGGCCGACGAGGCGCGCGAGATCCTTGAGCTCAAGGGCGGCGACAAGGTCGCGTTCTGACCGCTGATCGATCGGAATGATGTAGCGGCCGGATCGCCAAAAGCAATCAACGGGAGGCCTCAATGCTGCCCCATCGCAGGGTTTACGACGAAGAACATCAACAGTTCAGGGAAACCGTGCGGCGCTTCGCGGCATCGAAGATCGCGCCCGATTTCGCACGATGGGAAGAAGCCGGGATCATCGACAGGTCGCTCTGGGGCGCCGGCGGCGCGGCCGGCCTGCTCTGCCCGCAGGTCCCCGAAGAGTTCGGCGGCGCCGGCGGCGACTTCCGGCACAATGCCGTCGTGATCGAGGAACTCAGCTATTCCGGCTTCGCAGGCCCGGCCACTGACTTCTCCGTGCACAACGATGTCTGCTGCGGGTACCTGCTCAGCTACGGCACACCCGAACAAAAGAAGAAATGGCTACCGCGCATGGTGACGGGTGAAACCGTCTGCGCGATCGCGATGACCGAACCCGGCACCGGCAGCGACCTGCAGGGCATCCGCACCCGCGCGTTACGCGAAGGCGACGAGTTCGTGATCTCGGGCCAGAAGACCTTCATCTCCAACGGGCAGATGTGCGACCTCGTCATCCTCGTTGTCAGGACCAACCCGGAAGGTGGTTCACGAGGAATGAGTCTGGTTCTTGTCGAGACCGACCGTCCCGGCTTTCGCCACGGCCGCAACCTCGAAAAGCTCGGACACCTCTCCTCCGATACATCAGAACTGTTCTTCGACGGCGTGCGCGTCCCCGTCAGCAATCTGCTGGGAGCGGAAGGTGGCGCGATGGGCGCGCTGATGAGCGAGCTGCCGCAGGAGCGTTTGACCATCGCGCTGCATTCGATCGCCGCGGCGCAGAAGGCCTTCGATCTTGCCAAGGACTACGTGCAGCAGCGCAACGCTTTCGGATCGCCGATCGGCAGCTTCCAGAACACAAGGTTCAAGTTGGCCGACCTGAAATCCGATCTTGCGGTGGGATGGGCCTATGCCGACCAGTGTCTGCACGACCATATCAACCACGAACTAACCACCTACGCGGCGTCGACGGCAAAACTCTGGATCACCGAAATGCATGGCCGGCTTGTCGACCAATGCCTGCAATTCTTCGGCGGCTACGGCTTTATGCGCGAGTATGAGATCTGCCGCCTCTACGCGGATGCGCGGGTGCTGCGGATCTACGGCGGCACCTCGGAAATCATGCGTGAGCTGATTTCGCGCAATCTGTAGGGCAGATCGGGGCTGCATCGTTCGAGAAGCCGCTTCGCGGCTCTCACGTCGTCATGCCGGCCTTGTGCCGGGCATCCACATCCTGGCTTCCTTAGGCAAGAAAGACGTGGATGGCCGGGACAAGCCCGGCCATGACGAAAAAGCGAATCATTTTCAGAATCCCTCAATAGCTCTTCGGCAATTCCAGCACCTTCTCGGCAATAAAACTGAGGATCAACTGTTCGGTGATCGGGGCCAGCCGCGTGATCGAGACTTCGCGGAACAGGCGCTCGACGTGATACTCTTTGGCGTATCCAAAGCCGCCATGGGTCATGATCGCCTGCCACGCCGCGTCGTGGCCGGCGCGGGCGCCGAGGAATTTGGCGGCGTTGGCTTCGGCGCCACAGGGTCTGTCGTGATCGTAGAGCCAGGCAGCACGCATCGCCATTTGCCAGGCTGACTCCAGATACATCCAGTTTTCCGCGAGCGGATGCTGGATGCCCTGATTCTGGCCGATCGGCCGGTCGAACACCACGCGCTCCCTTGCATATTTCGCCGCCCGGCGCAGCGCGTCCTGGCCGATCCCGATCGCTTCGACCGCAATCAGGATGCGCTCGGGATTGAGGCTGTGCAGGATGTAGGAAAAGCCCTTGCCCTCCTCGCCGATCCGGTCGGCTTCCGGAATGAACAGGCCGTCGATGAAGATGGCATTGGAATCAACCGACTTGCGGCCCATTTTCGGAATGCGATGAACATCGATCTTCGACCGGTCGAGGTCGGTGTAGAAGATCGTGATGCCATCGGTCGGCCGCGCGCAATCTTCATACTTGGTGGTCCGGGTCAGCAGCATGATCTTGTTGGCGACCTGTGCGGTCGAGGTCCAGACCTTCTGGCCGTGCACGAGATAGCCACCGGGGACCTTTTGCGCGAAAGTCTTGATCCTGGTCGTGTTCAGCCCGGCATCCGGCTCGGTAAAACCGAAGCAGCATTGATCTTCGCCGGCGACCAGTCGCGGCACCCAGCGCGCCTTCTGTTCCGGCGTGCCCTTCACGACGATCGGATGCGGTCCGAACAGGTTGATATGCACCGCCGATGTCGCGGACATACCGCCGCCATGGCTGGCGACTTCATGCATCATGATCGCAGCCTCGGTCACCCCGAGGCCGGAACCGCCATACTCTTCCGGCATGGTGATGCCGAGCCAGCCGGCGTCGGCCATCGCGCGATGAAACTCGAACGGAAACTTGCCGTCGTCATCGCGCGCCAGCCAGTAATCGTCGCCAAAGCGCGTGACGACTGAGCGTACGCCCTCGCGAATAGCCGCCTGATCGTCTCCCGGCTCGAACTCGTTGGCCAATGCACTCATGTGACGTCCTCCCCGGCCGACGCGAGCGCGCGCTTGGCCGCGATCAGATGCGGCATGTCATACATCTTGCCGTCGATACCGAGCGTCCCCGCATCGGGCTGCGCCGCGAACGCCGCCACCACGCGGCGCGCATGCGCCAGATCGGCCTCCGACGGCGTGAAGCATTGATTGATCGTCGCGACCTGAGCGGGGTGAATGGCGATCTTTCCAACAAAGCCGTCGCGGCGTGCGATCCGGCAGCTTTCCGCCAGCCCTTTCTCGTCCTTGAAATCCCCATACAGCGTGTCCAGCGCCATGGCACCCGCAGCACCCGCGGCGAACAGGCATTGCGCCCGCGCTACCTGATACGGGAACGTCCAGCTTCCGTCGGCTTCCTTGTTGGACAGTGCGCCGAGCGCCGCACCCAAATCCTCGGCGCCCCACGTCATCGCAACCAGGCGCCTGCTCGGCGTTGCATAACTCGCAAAGCCGATCATCGCAGCCGGTGTCTCGGTCGCCACCACGAGTAACTTCACATGCCCCGGCGTGACCCCGGTTGCCACCTCGAGCACGTCGACGTAGTTCGAAATCAGTTCGATATCCTGCGTGCCGTTGACCTTCGGGATCAGGATGCCGTCGAGGCCCGGACGAACAACCGCCGCGAGGTCTTCGAGCGTCAGCTCGCTGCCGAGCGGATTGATGCGCACCAGAAACGCCCAGTCGCGCGCCGGACCACCCAGCAGGTTTTTCACCATCTCGCGCGCCAGCGCCTTGCGCGGCGGCGCTACGGCATCCTCAAGATCGAGGATCAGCGCGTCGGCGCCGATACCGGATGCCTTTGCGAATTTGCGCTCGCTGTCGCCAGGCACAAACAGAAGGGAGCGCAATCTCATGCGGGACGCCTCATCATCAGGCCTGTGCGGCGGCAATAAGCGATTTCCTCGTTGTGCTGGTTGAAGCCGCGATGCTCGAACGTGACGATGCCCTGGGTCGGGCGGGACTTGCTCTCGCGCACCGCCAGGATCTTCGTTTCCGCCCTGATCGTATCACCGGCAAAGACCGGGCGTGGAAATTTGGTGTCTTCCATCCCGAGGTTTCCGACCGTCGTTCCCAGGGTGGTGTCCTGCACCGACAGGCCGATGACAAGGCCGAGGGTGAAGATCGAGTTCATCAGCGGTTTGCCGAATTCGGTCGATTTGGCGTATTCGTGATCGATGTGCACGGCCGCCGGATTATAGGTCAGCGACGAGAACAGGATGTTGTCCATGTCGGTGACCGTCCGCCGGATTTCATGAACGAAAGTTTGCCCGACCGAAAACTGCTCGAAATAGAGTCCCGCCATCCCGTTTCCTCGCCTTTCTGTATTCGTACACACACGTACTATTTCTTATTGACGCTGCCCGACAGGAGTCAGGGCGCTTTCTTCAACGCCTCCGGAAGCCTGGAGCGATGAAAGCCTTCAAAGGGCGCGCTACGATTGTGCGGTTCGAGCTTCCACGTCGTCCGCGCATTCGGTGTGCCGCCATCGACCCGAATGCAGGAACCGGTGACGTAGGCGGCAGCCGGCGACAACAGATACACGATCGCGGCCGAAATTTCGGCCTCGGTGCCGAACCGCTGCAGCGGCACACCGGCCGTGAAATCATGCAGCTTCTTTTGCATTTCCGGCGTGTAGGTATCGAACCCGCTGGACACGATGCCGCCCGGCGCGACCGCATTGACACGGACTCCCGAAGCGGACCATTCGCACGCCGCGGTTTCGGTGAGCGTCAGCATTCCGCCGCGCGCCGCACCGGAGTGGGCGAACTCGGGCCAGCCATGCCAGATGTCGGCAATGATGTTGACGATGGCCCCGCCATTGGCCTCCATCCAGCGGTTGTAGACCTCGCGCATGAAAATGAAGCCACCGGTCAAATTGCTGCGGACCACGGCCTCAAAGCCCTTGGTCGAGATGGTTTTCATCGGCGCGCGATATTGACCCCCGGCATTGTTCACCAGCCCGTCGATGCGGCCATAAGTGCCGAGCACCGCGTCGATCGCAGCGATTACCATCGTTTCGTCGCGGATATCGCAAACATGGGTGAGGACCCGTCCGCCATCCTCTTCAATCTCCGCCCTCACCTCCGCCAGCTTTTCGGCAGTGCGGCCGAGGATCGCGACATTGGCACCGAGAGCAACCAGTTCGTGTGCGGTGCAACGGCCGATACCGCTGCCGCCACCGGTGACGATAATCGTCTTGCCCTTGAACAGATCGGACCTGAAAACCGATTGATACGGCATCGTGCTCTCCGAGAGTGACGGACTGGCGGGTCACGCCGCATTGCCAGAATTAGTACACTATATTATGATATGGTGTACTCTGTTTCGCAAGCGCTTTGCGGCGGGCCTCGCCACAAGGCCGGAGGCCGAACGATTGGAACAACCGGCCGCTTATGGCCATCCACATCGCCCCGTGACATTGTGTTGTCCCGGCGCCGAATGATGCCCTTGGAAACGCACGACATGGACAAATTCACGACCATCACCGTCGAAGCGCGCGACACCATTGAAATCCTCTCCCTCAATCGGCCGGATGCGCTCAATGCGGTGACACCAGCGATGGCCGACGAGCTGATCGCCTACTTTTCGGGTCTGCACGAACGCCTGACCACGCGCATCGTCATCTTCCGCGGCAATGGGCGGGCGTTTTGCGCCGGGGCCGAACTCGGATCCGATGCGTTCGCAGCGCCCGGCGCGGGGCGTCCGCAGCGGCAGCTGGACATGCAGCAGCGCTATTCGCGGATCATCCGCCTGATGCGAAGTTGCCCGCAGCCGATCGTCGCACTTGTTCAGGGAGCGGCATGCGGCGCCGGGTTTTCCTTGCTGCTGGCCTCCGATGTTCGCTTCGCCACGCCGGCGGCGCGGATGAACGCCGCCTACATACGCGTCGGCGTCGGCGGCTGCGACATGGGGTCCGGCTATCTGCTGCCGCGGCTGATCGGTCTTTCGGTGGCGTCGGAATTGTTGCTGACCGGGCGGTTTCTGGGTGCGGACCGGGCCAAGGCGGTAGGACTCGTCAGCGACGTCGTTGACGACGACAAATTGCTCGAGACCGGCCTTGCTTTCGCCGCTGAAATGGCCCGCGCCTCGCCAATGGGCTTGCGCATGACCAAGCAAACGCTGAACGCGCTGATCGACGCTCCCGGCATCGATGCCGCGCTGATGATCGAGGACCGCCAGCAGGTGATGCTGCTTGAAACCAGCGACCACCAGGAGGCTGTCGCGGCATTTCGAGAGAAGCGCGACCCGACCTACAGGGATCAATAGAACCTATCTTCCCGCAAATGTCGGTTTGCGCTTCTCCCTGAAGGCTTTTATGCCCTCCTGGGCATCCGCCGTTCGCGAGATCGCTGCGAGCGTTTGTGCCTCATCCTCCAACTGGCTCTCGATGGGACGGTTGAGCGTCTGCAGGAACAGGCGCTTGATCCCGCCATAGGCTTCGGTGGGACCCGAAGCCAGCTCGCGCGCGATCTTCTCGGCCTCGGCGACAACCGCGTCGTCGTTCACGACATAGTCGACCAGCCCCGTCGCCAGCGCGGCGTCGGCGTCCATCGTCTCCGCCAGCAGGAAAAACCGCCGGGCACGGGCGACCCCGATGCGCCGCGTCACGGTTGTCGTCGAGCCGCTGTCCGGCGTGAAGCCGATCCTGGCGAATGCGGATGAAATGCGCGCCGATTTGCCGATCACCACCAGATCGCCCGCTGCCATCAGCGAGACGCTGCCGCCCGCGACGTTGCCTTGCACGGCCACGACGACCGGCGCACGCATGCGGACCATCCGCACGATGGCGGCATGCAAATCGGCTGTCCAAGACTTGATAGTCACGGGCAACGCGGCGCCACGGGAGGCGAGCGCTGCGAGATCGCCGCCGACACTGAACAGCCTTCCGCGTGCGGAGATCAGCACGGACCGCACATCGTCGCGCTCGCTTAATTCTGCCATGCAAAGGCCGAACTCGCGGCAGAAGTCGCCGTCGATCGGGTTGCCCCGCTCGGGCTGATTGAGAACGATATGCGCGAGGCCACCGTCGATCGTGCATTCGAAGCTGGTGGTAGCGATTGCCAGACCCATTGCGTCTCTCCCAGGGCGTTCGGACCTTCTTGAAAATGCGTTCGAGGCGGCCAGCATGGAACGGCTTTTCGTCGCCGGCCTGGCGTCAGGCTGACCGGCCTTCCTTTTCCTTGCGCGTGGAGGCTTGAATGGCCTCGCGCGCCCGCTGCCAATCGTCAGGCGAAAGTTTTGAGAGCCCGGCAAACGTGCTTGGCGCCGCCAGATGATGCCCGCCGTCGATGCTGATGGTGTCGCCGGTGATGTAGCTGCAGCCATCCGACATCAGGAAGATCATGAGGTTGCGCAGCTCATCCATCTTGCCGAACCGGCGCAGCGGAACCTCGTCCGCCTGGGTCGCCCCCACGCCGGTCTCCGCCAGCGGATTGAGCTTGTCCCAGGCATTCTCGGTCGGAAACGGACCGGGCGCGACCGCGTTGACGCGGATGCCCTTCGGTCCCCATTCGACTGCGAGCGACATCGTCATCGCATGGACGGCGGCCTTGGCCATCGCGGCCGGCACCACATAGGCCGATCCTGTCCAGACCCAGGTGACGAGATTGCTGATGATCACGCCGGGGAGCCCCGCCGCAATCCAGCGTCTTCCGCAGCCCTGCGCCGCGTAAAACGAGCCGTCCATGATGGTCGACCTGATCGCCTCGTAACCGCGAGGCGACAACGTCTCGGTCGGCGCCAGGAAATTGGCGCCGGCGTTGTTCACGAGGCCCGTGAGAGGTCCGGTAGCCCAGATTTCCGCCATCATCTTTTCAATGCTGTCGGGATCGCGAACGTTGGCGACCAGCGCCTCGGCCTGCCCGCCCGATCGCGCACGAATTTCGCCCGCCGCCTGCTCGAGAATTTCCGGCCGGCGGCCGCAGATGAAGACATGCGCGCCATGCGCGGCAAAGCCCAAGGAAATCTCCTTGCCGAGCCCCGTGCCGCCGCCGGTCACGAGGACGCGCTTTCCCTTGAGGACGTCACGGCTGAACATGAACGGCAAATCCCGCTATTCGAAGCTTACATTACAGCCAAGCCAGGCCGCCAAGCCAAATTAATACACTAATGTACTTCATCTGTAAATCGCGATCGTCCCGACTCAAGGATGTCCCCGGGAGCTAGATCCGGCTTAATCCCCAGCAAATAGAGCCGATTCCTGGGGATACGTACGGCCATGAATCGCCGCGGACGGGATCGCCGCGGCGCGTTCCTTTTAAAATACGCTTGTGTATGATATCAGTTGAATCGCCGGTGATGGACACGCAATCGGTATCAGCTTCTGACGAGGAAAAAATCGAATGGTCGACCGGCCCGACTGGGATCTCCGACTAGGCTACCTCATCCACGACGTTTCCCGGCTGCGCCGGATGATGTTCGACCGCGCCCTGGCGCCGCTCGGCATCACGCGGTCGCAATGGTGGGTGCTTGCCTTCATCTCGCGGAAAGACGGACTGCCGCAGACTCAGCTCGCCAATGAGCTCGACGTCGGCAAGGTCGGCGTGGGAGCGCTGATCGATCGTCTGGAGTCTTCCGGCTTCGTGCTTCGGCAGGCGGACCCGGTCGATCGCCGCGTCAAGCGCGTCTTCGTCACCAAGCAGGCGCGCGGCTTCCTGGAAAAACTTCGCAAGGAGACCGACAAATTCAATGCCCAACTGACCAACGGGATTGACCGGCAGGCATTGGAGGCGGCTTCGGACGCATTGCTGGCGATGAAGCACAATCTGCTGGCGATGTCCGACGGAAGCGCCCTGCCGGATGAGAGCGAAGCAGACGTCGGCAAGAAGGGCAAACCACGGAAGAGCAGGAAAGCGGCGTAGCCGCTCATCCCTTTACGTGCTGAGCAGACCGCATCGATCGTTAGCGATGCGGTGGCGCTCTATGACACGATGTCTCGCCCCCAAATATCGGCATTGGGGCGTGCCTGCTTCAGCAACTCCGCAACCTTTGGACCCAACTCATTGGGATCCTCGACCGGCTCTATCCCCGGCCCCGCGTGCCAGCCCTCGGCAATTTTGAGAATGCCATCGCCCGCTTCGAACACGCGGCCCGTGACGTCGCGGGATTCCTCGCTGGCCAGCCAGACGACGATCGGCGCGACCCAGCGCGGATTGCGCCGCTTGATGTCTTCCTCGGTGCGCTCCCTCAATCCTTCCGTCATCCGGGTCTGCGCGCGCGGCGCGATGGCGTTGACGGTTATTCCATACTGCCGGAGTTCGGTCGCGCTGATGATGGTGAAGGCGGCGATGCCCGCCTTCGCCGCCCCGTAATTGGTCTGGCCGACATTGCCGAACAGGCCTGAGGCGGAAGATGTATTGATCAACCGCGCGCCCACCGGGGAACCGCGCCGCTTGGCTTCCTGCCGCCAATATTGTGCCGCATGGTGCGAAGGCGCGAACGTCCCCTTCAAATGCACGTTGATGACGCTGTCCCATTCCTGCTCCGTCATGTTGACCATCATGCGGTCCCGCAGGATACCGGCATTGTTGATCAGGACGTCGAGGCGCCCGAATGTCCCAACCGCTTCGTCGATCAGCGCCTTCGCGCCGCCCCAGTCGCTGACGTCGTTGCCGTTCACGATCGCCTCGCCGCCGGCATCTCTGATCGCTTCGACCACCGACTGCGCCGGCGTCAGATCGGCGCCCTCACCGGCCGCGGTGGCGCCGAGATCGTTGACGACGACCTTCGCCCCCTGCTCGGCCAGCATCAGCGCGTATTCGCGCCCGAGGCCGCGGCCCGCACCCGTCACGATCGCAACACGTCCCGCACACAGATTTCCCATTTTCATTGTTCCTGGATCGTTTCGTTTCACTGACACGTACACTCAGGGGAACTCGCCATCGCCGCAGCGCCATTTGCGCACGTCGACGAACAGCAGAGTGCCGTTCACTTCTTTTCGATCTTCGCGGTCGCGACGATCTCGGCCCAGCGCCTGGTATCCGCTTCCTGAAAGGCCCCGAGCTCTTGCGGCGTCGAGGGAAATGGCGCAGCACCAATCGTGGTCAGGTACTTTTTCGCCTCAGCGCTGTTGACGAAGCCGGTGACCAGCGTGTTGAGCCTTGCGATGATGTCGATTGGCGTCTTTGCCCGGACGAAGACGCCAACCCAGGCCGTCAATTCGTAACCCGGCAATCCGCTTTCCGCGATGGTCGGTAGCTCCGGCATCGTCTCCAGCCGCTTTGCACTGGTCACGGCCAAAGCCCGCAGCTTGCCGTCCTGAACCAGTCCCTGCGCGCTCGCGGGATCGGCGAAGACACAATCGATCTGCCCGCCCATCACGTCCGTCAAGGCCTGCGGCATGCCGCGATACGGCACGTGCTGCATTTCGATGGCCTGGCGAAACCTGAATAGCTCGGCCGCGCCCCTGCTCGATGTATTGCCGCTGCCAAAGGACAAGGGTTTTTCGCGCTGCTTCGCCAGCGCGACGAATTCGGTAACGGTCCTGGCCGGAAAATCAGCCCTTACCGTCAGCATCATCGGTATTGTCATGATGCCGGCGACCGGTGCGAAGTCCGCTTTGGGATCGTAGGGCAGCGAATTGAACAGGCTGATGTTCGCCGCCTGCGTCGAATTCGTCGTCACAAATGCCGTATAACCGTCGGGCTCCGCCTTCAGGACCGCGAGCGCCGCAAGATTGCCGTCGGCGCCGGGCTTGTTCTCGACCACAACGGTGGCGTTGGTCGTTGCACGAATGCTTTCGGCCAGATGCCGCGTCACGCTGTCGGTCGCGCTGCCGGGCGGGAATGGAACGATCAGGGTGAGACGCTGCGAGGGATAGGGTTCCGCAGCAGCCGCCGGGAAGCAAGCGGCCAAGAGAAGTACGACGACAGCGATAGCCCGCACTAAATTGGCCCTCAAGCTCATCTCTCCCCTGTTGGCGTTTGGGCGGCATCGCCTTCCGGATCGACCTCGACATATGGGCCTTGTCCGATATAGTACACATACGTACTATCTTTGCGGACTAATGCAAGCGGATCGGTGAGCCCATCAGCTCGTCGCGTGCGCGCACCGCATACCCTCCCAACAGGAACCGTTGGCCATGAACAACAATCGCAATCGTCAGGTCATCCTGAAATCCCGGCCGGCCGATATTCCTCAGGCCGACAATTTCGAAATCATCGAGTCCGACGTTCCCGATCTGCGGGAGGGCCAAATCCTGGTGCAGAACCTTTATCTTTCGGTCGAACCTGCCATGCGCGGCTGGGTCAGCAATGTCGCCAATTATTCGGAGCCGGTGCGCATCGGCGAAGTGATGCGCTCATTCGCCGCCGGCGAGGTGCTGCAATCGGCACATCCCGACTTCAAGCCGGGCAACAAGGTGATGGGCATGTTCGGATGGCAGGAGTTCGCCGTCGTCGGACCTGCCGCCGTCACGCGAAAGATCGGGGAAGACGGACTGCCGCTTTCGCTCTCGCTCGGCGTCACCGGTCTCAACGGGATCACTGCTTATTTCGGGCTGCTGGACGTTGGCCAGCCGCGCCCCGGCGACACCGTTGTGGTGTCGACCGCGGCCGGCGCGGTGGGGTCAGCGGTCGGCCAGATCGCAAAACTGTCGGGTTGCCGGACGGTCGGGATTGCCGGCGGGCCGGCCAAGGTCGCCCAGTGTCGTGAACTGTTCTGCTACGACGTGGCGATCGATTACAAGAGCGACAGTCTGGAGACCGCGCTTGCCACGGCCTGCCCAAGGGGTGTCGACCTCTATTTCGACAACACCGGTGGCGCTATCAGCGACATTGTGCTTCGCCATCTCGCCGTCGGTGCCCGCGTGGTGATTTGCGGTACCGCGTCGGTGTCGAGCTGGAATCCGTGGCCCAACGGTCCGCGCACCGAGCGCCATTTGCTGGTCAAACGCGCACGCATGCAGGGTTTCGTCATCTTCGACTACGCGCCCCGGTTCGAAGAGGCCGTCACCCGTCTGGCCCAGTGGATCCGCGATGGACGACTGCGCTATTCCGAAGACGTGCTCGAAGGCATCGAACACGCGCCGGGAGCGATCGCCGGACTCTATCGCGGTGAGAACACCGGCAAGCGGCTGATCAGGATCAGGTGACGGCCGGTACTCCGGACCAATGCCGCTATTTGGCCGAGGCCGACGTTGCAGCCTCGTCGATCAGCTTCCACGAAGAGCCTTCGAACTTTGCCATGCGCAGCGATTCATAGGGAGCATAGTCCTGCGGCGTGGTGTTGAGCTGGATTCCGGGCAGCATCATCTTGAGGCGCGTGCCCTTCATGTTGGTCGCCTGCTTCAGGAGATTCTCCCGCGTCAGGTCGTCCCCGCACTTCGTAATCGCCTGGACGATGCCCTGCACGTTGACATAGCCCGACAGGGCGACGAAATCGCCGGGATTGTCGTTCGGCGCCCACTTCTTCATGAAGTCCACATACTCCTTCACCTCGGGGTCATCGGCCCAGGCCGGATCACCAGCCTGCTTGGTGAATTGCGTCGTGATGATGCCTTGCGCGTTGTCGAATCCGGCCGGCTCCAGCACCGTCTTGACCGAATTGGTCGGGCTGGCAAGGAACTGCAGCGGCGTCCAGCCCGTCTCCTTCACCTTGCGCAGTCCTTGCGCGGTGAATTTTGGCGTCGAGAAGTACAGCAACGTGTCGGATCCGGAATCCTTCAGACGAACGATCTGGGAGTCGATGGTCGGCTCGGTTATTTCATAGGTCACTTCGGCAACGATCTTGATCTTGTCGCCGAGCGCAGCCTTCAGGCCGACCAGAAAGTCCTTGCCGTAATCATCGTTCTGATAGAGCACGCCGATTTTGGCGGTCGGCTTGTGCTTCAGGATGTACTGCCCGAACGTTTTTCCCTCCATCTCGAAGCCCGGATACATCGGCACGGTCCAGGGGAAGTTCTGCGGGTCGGCGAAACGCCGGCCACCGGCAGACACGAAGATGTGCGGCACCTTGGCGCCGTTCAGATATTTCTGGATCGCGACATTCGGCGTCGTGCCGACGGTACCGACATCGGCCAGCACCTCGTCATTCTCGACCAGCTTTCGGGTCTGTTCGATTGCCTTCGGCGGACTGAAGGCGTTATCGAGCGAGATCATGTTGATCTTGCGGCCGTTGATGCCGCCGGCCTCGTTGACCATCTTGAAATAGCCGGTCATCACCCGGCCGTAGCTGGAGAACGCCGACGCCGGCCCGCTATAGGGAACCGTCTGACCGAGCTTGATCTCGGTGTCGGTGACGCCGGGCCCGTATTTCTTCTCGGCGGCCGACAGGTCACCGATCGTTGCAACGGCCATCATGGCAACCGCGGCCGTCCATCCAAATTTCCGGATCATGCTTCCCTCCCCGTTAAGCCCGCTTGAACGGATCTCGATTTAACGGTACACTAGCATACTAATTTTTGGCTTACAAGCAAGTTGGCCGGTTTCTTTTGTCGTGGGCCCGCAGGTAGCGTCGTCGGCACGCATCAGCACGGCCTACCCTTCTACTCGCACGCCCTGGATTCGCCTTTGGTTTCCTGCAGTTCAATCCGGTCGATCTGCGCGAACAATTCATCCGCGATATCAAGATCGGTTGCGAAGTTCATGGGATCGGCATGGCCGCATATCACGTCGGCAAAGTGCCAGGCCGCCACAGCCAGTACCCGGTCCTTTGCCATCACCGCGATCTTGAGCGGATGCCTGGCGCCGACACCGCGTGCGGTCTGGTAGCCATCGGCGATGCAATAGAGTTCGAGCCGCACCTTCCCGGTCGCTACCACCTGGATCGAAACCTCGATGTCGCAAAAGCCGAACGCGGGATCGTCGCGCGAGCCCTCCGCATAGAAATAAAATGCACCGATTTTGCCATGCGCGCACGGTCCCAATGCGCGGTCGCGCGGCACCTGCGGGTCCGGCCTTGCCGGCGTACGCGGTGGGAGAAGCCCAAGCGAACAGAATTGACGATAGGAATAGCAGGTAGCCAGAACAGCCTCCCTTCAGGTTTGCTTCAAGCTGGGGCCCTGATGTCGAGACCCAACAAGCCCTTCGCATTGCTCATAAACGTTTCACGCGCGAGGCCCAGCGCCCGCTCGGCAAACTCCGCCGGCCGATCCTGCTTGATCGTGAACGGATAGTCCGACCCAGCCACAATGCGGTCCTTCCCGACCTTGGTCACCAGATAGTCCAGCGCGACATCGTCATAGAGGATGGTGTCGTAAAAGAACGACTTTACCATCTCGCCGGGATCGCGCGGAAACAGGCTATCCAAGGGCGGTCCAATGCTCCGGGCGTGCCGCAGCCGCGGCAGGATCCAGGGCAGCGCGCCGCCGCCATGACTGAGCAGGATCCGCAGATTTGGGAAACGCTCAGTCACACCGTTGGTCATCAGCGACACCGCGGCAAACGCGGTTTCGAGCGGAAATGCCGCAACCGCCGCCAGCTCGGGCCGACCGCCCATGCGGTCGAGACCGAGCGGATGCAGCGGATGGACCATCACCATCAAGCCCGCCTGTTCGGCCGCGGCATAGATATCGTGCAGCCTGATATCGCCGAGCGGAATACCGTTGATGTGGCTGCCAATCTCGATGCCGCGCAGGCCAAGCGATTTGATCTCGTCCAACCGCTTGACGGCGAGAGACGCATCCTGCATCGGCGCCATGCCGATGCCGATGAATTGCCCGGGGTTCGCATTGCAGAGTTCGGCGATACCCTCATTGATATGCCGGCACAGCGCGTCGGCATCCGCGGCCGGAAACCAGTGCGACAGCAGTTCCGGCATCGGCGAGACGACCTGCACGTCGACATCGTCGGCTGCCATGTCGTCGATGCGGCGCCTGGCGTCCCAGCTTCGGGAATCGATGACGCGGAACACCTTGCCGCCGACAATCACCGCGCCGCTATCTGCCCCCTTGCGTTCGATCGACGGCCAAAGCGGATTGCGCCCGGCTTGCTGCGGAATGCTGCCGGGAACGAAATGGGTATGGGTATCGATGGCCTCGGCCACAACGCGCTTCCTCGATATTGTTATGCACCGCACCAGTGTTCCCCGCCCACATTCTCCGGGCGGAACCTGCGATGCTACTTTACAAGCAGGTTGGACTGTTTTTAATATGGATGCAATCAAAGAAACGAATTGCAGGGTTTTGCGGACCTCCGCTCAACCGACTTGCGGAAAGGACGCGACGATCAAGATCGCGTCAGGGAGTGAAAGCGGAAAATTGACGGCGCCAGTCGAAAACATCGTGATTGCAGGAGCAGGCCAGGCCGGCGGCCGTGCGGCGGAAGCGTTGCGCGCCCGCGGCTTTCAGGGCGCCATCACCATCCTCGGCGAAGAGCCCCATCCGCCGTACGAGCGGCCGCAATTGTCCAAGGCGATGCTCTGCAGCCCGGACGCGCCGGTAGCCTACATCAAGCAGGCCCGGGATTGGAGCGACGTCCTGAACGTTCGGCTCGAAACCGGCGCGGCAGTGACTGATTGCGACGCCGACCGCCGCACGGTTACCACAGCCGATGGCCGTTCGTTCGCCTACGATCGCCTGCTGATCGCGACCGGAACGCGGCCTCGCCGGCTTGCTGCGCTGGAACAGCCGGGCCTTGAAATTCAGTACCTGCGCAACGTCGAGGATGCGCTGCGCTTTCGCAAATCCGTTCAGCATCAATCCCGGATCGCGATCGTCGGCGGCGGCGTGATCGGGCTCGAGGCGGCCTGCGCAGCCGCAAAGAACGGATGTCGCGTTACGGTGATCGAGAGCGAGTCGCGCTTGCTGGCCCGGGCATTCCCGTCGCTCGTCAGCGACATCGTCGCCGCCAAGCATCGCAGCCATGGAGTCAACTTCATCTTTGGCGCGACCGTCACCGGAAGTACGCCTGAAGGCATTCAGCTCAGCAATGGCGAAGGGGTCGAGGCGGATCTGGTGCTGATCGGCATTGGCGTTGAACCGGTGCCGACGGTCGCCGAACGGCTTGGCCTGCCAACGGCGGATGGGATCGCCGTCGATGCCTGCGGCCGCACCGCGGCGTCAGGCGTGTTCTGCGCCGGCGATGCCGCTCTGCAATGGAGCCGCTGTCACGGCCGCGCGATCCGGGTCGAGACCTGGGCCAACGCGCAGAACCAGGCGATTTCGGTCGCGGCGAACATGATCGGCGAGGCCAGAGAGTACAGCGACCCGCCCTGGTTCTGGACCGACCAATATGACCTGAACATCCAGGTCGCCGGCGACATGCTCGACAGCGACCACATCGTCCGCGGCGATGAACGTTCTGGGAAATTCTCGGTTGTAGCGATGCGCGGCTCGGAAGTGGTCGGCGCGTTGTCGGTTAATGCCGCCAAGGAGATGGCGATACTCAAGCGCGTGATCGCGGCGAACACCAAGCCGTCACGTGCCGATCTTGAATCGCCCGCCTACGATTTGCGGGCCGCCTTGAAATGAAAAGCAAAGAACTTTCCAGGGAGAAACAGCAATGAACGCGTTCCAACGGATGAATACCGCGCTCATGATCGATGAAGGCAAGAAGATATTCAAGGTTTCGCGCCGGGCCTTTGTCGATCCTGATATTCTGGAGGCCGAGCGGGCGCAGATCTTCGACAAATGCTGGCTCTACCTCGGCCATAGTTCCGAACTCGCCAAGCCGGGGGACTTTGTCACGCGTTCGGTCGGGGGGCGGAACATTCTGTTCGCGCGCGATGGCAAGGGCAATCTCAAGGCGATGCTCAACACCTGCCCGCATCGCGGCGCGCAGGTCTGCCGCGAAAAGCACGGCAGCGCCAAATCCTTCCAATGCTTCTATCACGGCTGGGTATTTGGGCTCGATGGAACGCTGCGCAGCCAGCCTGGCGAGTCCTCCTACGCCGCGGATTTCAAGGAGCGCTCGACCTCCAACATGCAACAGGTGGCGCGGTTCGAGAGCTACCGCGATCTCAATTTCATTTGCTTCGACAAGGGCGTCGAGAGCCTTTCGGACTATCTCGGTCCGGTGAAGGAGTATCTCGATGTGATCTGCGATCAGGCCGAGATGGGAATGACCATCGTCGGCGGCACGCAGGAATACTCGATGCGGGCGAACTGGAAGCTGCTGACCGAGAACAGCATCGACGGCTACCACGCGCTGACGACGCATGCGACCTATCTGGACTACCTGAAGTCGGCGAGCGGCGCGCTGGCTCAGGTCGCCTTTGAGGGCTCTGCGCGCGATCTCGGCAAAGGCCATGCCGTGCTCGAATACAAGGCGCCCTGGGGCCGCCCCGTCGCGCAATGGATTCCCTCATGGGGCGAGGAAGGAAAACACGAGCTTACCCGTCTTTATGATGGCCTGGTGAAGCGGTTCGGCAAGGAGCGCGCCGATCGCATCGCCACCTTCAACCGCAATCTGTTTATCTTTCCGAACCTGGTGATCAACGACATCATGGCCGTGACGGTACGAACCTATTATCCCGCCGCGCCCGACTTCATGAACATCAGCGCCTGGGCCCTGGCCCCCAAGGAAGAGACCGAATGGGCACGGAAATACCGGCTGTTCAACTTCCTCGAATTTCTCGGGCCCGGCGGCTTTGCAACGCCTGACGACGTCGAGGCGCTCGAGCAGTGCCAGCGCGGTTTTCGCAACTCCGCCGAGGCGCAGTGGAACGACATTTCGAAAGGCATGGGCAAGGAAAACCCGTCCTACGACGACGAATTGCAGATGCGCGCGTTCTGGTCGAACTGGAACGAGCATATTTTCAGGGTGCCGGCATGAGCGACGGAGTAACCGCGATGCACGCCATAGCCCGTACCGACGTCGAGGATTTCCTGTTTGCCGAAGCCGAACTGCTGGATGAATGGCGGCTGCCGGAATGGCTGGAGCTGTTCACTGACGACGCGATTTATTACGTCCCGGCGACGGACCTGGCCGTCGACGCTTCGCCCGACAACAACCTGTTCTATGTCGCCGACGACCGCTTCCGGCTCAGCGAGCGGGTCAAGCGCTTGATGAAACGAACCGCGCATGCCGAGTTCCCGCATTCGAGGACGCGACACCTCGTCAGCAACGTCCGCATCAGAAAGCATATCGGCGACGATATCGAGGTGAGTTCGGCCTTTATCACCTATCGCACCAAGGACGGCGTGACGGACACCTATTTCGGCAGCAACCGGTATCGTCTGGTGCCCGGCAACGGCACGTTCCGGATCAAGGAGAAGCGCTGCCTGCTGGACAGCGAAGGTCTTCGCGCCCAGGGCCGCGTCAGCATCATTCTGTGAAAGCAAAGCAAGAAATGGATCAAAAGCTCAGGGATAATGTGGCCATCGTCACGGGCGCGGCCAAGGGCATCGGCCTTGCGATCGCCGAGCGGTTGGCGCGGGACGGCGCCAAGCTCGTGCTTGCCGACCTCGACGAGGCCGGGCTGAAGCAGGCTGCCACTCATCTCAGCAAGGAGTTCGGCGCCGAGGTCACCAGCCAAGCCGGCGATCTCTCCGATCAGGGCACGGCGGAGAAGACCATCAATCTCGCGAGTGAGCGCTTCGGCCGGCTCGACATCCTCATCAACAATGCCGGCGGCGGCATCATCAAGGCGTTCGCCGAGCAAACGCCGGAAACCCTGAAGACCACCATCGATCGCAATCTCTGGACCGTGCTGTGGTGCTCCTGGTACGCGGTCCCCAGGATGCGCGCGCAGGCTTATGGCCGCATTATCAACCTTGGCGCCGATTCAGTCCGCAACGGCCTGTGGGATCATGCTGCCTATAACGCCGCCAAGGGCGGCGTTCACGGCCTCACGACAGGCATGGCACGGGAATTCGCCAAGGACGGCATCACGGTCAATACGGTCGCCCCCTGCGCGGTGAACACGCCGCAGATGGTGGCGATCACCAAGAGCAACCCCGCGCTCGCCGCCAAATTCGTCAGCGTCATTCCCATGGGCCGTCCGGCCGAAATGGAGGAAGTCGCCTCGATGGTTTCCTATCTCGCTTCCGCCGAAGCATCGTTCGTGACCGGACAGGTCATCAGCGTCAACGGCGGCAGCACCATGCTCTAGGTCTTGATATGGGTGAAACACTCGTCCTCTGCGCGGCTAATGAAGTGGTCGAAGGCGAAATCAAGCAGGCGCCGCTGCCCGATGGCTCCAACGTGGCGCTCTACCGGGTCGACGGCGCGATCTACGCCACCGCCGACATGTGTACTCACGGAGAGGCATCGCTAGCGGAAGAAGGCATCATTACCGGCAAAACCGTGGAGTGCACGTTCCACTTCGGCACGTTCGACGTGACCACCGGCGAGCCGACCGGCATGCCCTGCGAAATTGCATTGAAAACCTACCCCGTCACCATCGTTGACGGCAACGTTCAGATCGAGGTCTAGAAATGGCGAGCCGTCCTGACCGTGTCCCCGCCCCGCTGAAATCCGCGCGCCGACCGCTTGGCACAGCCCGGCGGCGCACCCAGGCCGAACGAACCGAGGAAACGCGCACGCGCATCCTCAAGGCCGCATCGGAACTCATTCGCCGGCGCGGCTACGCCCGCTTTCGAACCGCCGACGTCGCCGCCGAAGCGGGCCTGTCCCGTGGCGCGCAGCTTCATCATTTTCCGACCAAGGATTCGCTTGTTGTCGCCACCCTGGAATACGTCTTCGAGCAGGCGCAGATCCAAAGCCGGCGCCGCGCCGCGGCGGTGAACCGGCCGCGTGATCTGATCGAGGCCGTGATCGAGGACGCACGCGAGTTCTTCTTCAGCGAACATTTCATGGTAGCGATCGACATCGTGCTGTCGACGTCGACCGATCAGGCCGTCCGCAAGCAGATCCTGGACATCTCCCGCAAGGCGCGCCGGCCGGTCGAGACGGCCTGGACCGAAGCGCTGGCTGCGAGCGGCGTGCCGCCTTCGCTGTCGGCCGATATCGTGGCCCTAACATTAAGCCTCGTCCGCGGCATGGCGCTGCGCACGCTGTGGGACAACGATCCCAAATGGTTCGACGAGCTGTTCGCGGTGTGGCGGCGGATGATCAAGATTTTCCTGGAATCCCAGCATCCGAAGGCGCGGGCGCGATGAACAATGGCCGCGCCACCCCTCTGATCACATCGGTCTGCTACGTTCGCCTCGCCGTTAGCGAGCCGAGCGCGAGCGCACGCTTTGTGTCCGATATTTTTGGGCTGCAGCGCGTCGCCGATCAGGATGGCGAGATCGCCTTTCGTTCCGACGACCGGTTTCGCACGGTGAGCCTTGGACAGAATTTTTCTGATGGCCCCAGCGTCGGGATCGAGGTCTGGGATGATACGGCGCTGGCAGAAATCGGCGGGCGATTGCGCGCACTCGGCTTCACGGTGCAAGAGGCGTCAGCCAGCGAGTGTCGGCGCCGCTATGTCCGGTCGGCGCTGTTGACGGAAGACGCATCCGGCAACCGGATCGATCTGGCAGTGCGGCCGACACGAAGCGGACGGCGGTATTTTCCACCGCGCGATGCCGGCATCGTCGCGTTTCATGGCGTCGGCCTTCGTAGCACCGATCACGCACGCGACCTCGCATTCTGGCGCGCGCTCGGCGCCGAGGTCAGCGACTGGGTCGGCGACATCGCCTATTTGCGGATCGACGGATTGCACCACCGCATCGCGCTGTATCCCTCGAACCGCAATGGGCTGCTCTATGCGGCGTTCGAAGTCGAGGCGCTCGATCAGATCATGCAGAACAGCTACTTCATGCAGGAAAGCCAGATCAGGATCGTGCAGGGCCCGGGCCGCGAGGCCGCCTCACGCCAGATGTTCCTGCACGTCGAAGGCCCGGACGGCCTGATCTTCTCTTACGTGAACGGCATGACTGAAATCGACGGCAAGCCGCGGCTGGCGCGGCAATTCCCGCTTGCTGCCTCCTCGCTCTGCGACTGGGGCAGCGAAAGCAAGGACGTACCGGAACTGAGCGCCGGGCCGATGAACAGGAGAACAACATGATCCAGCTGAAGGATGTGAGCTACGTCCGCCTCGGTTCGCCCGATCTCGAAGCGGCCGAGAATTTCGCGACCGCCTGTCTCGGCCTGCAGATTGCCGAGCGCGGCAAGAAGGATCTGTACCTTCGCTCCGACGAGCGTGCGCACACGCTGTGCTACATGGAAGGCGACCCTGACGACCAGACCGTCGGCTTCGAGGTCGAGGACGAGGCAAGCCTGCAGGAAGCGGCCTCAACGCTGGAACAGCTCGGGCATGCCGTCCACGCAGGGACTGCGCAGGAAGCCGAGCGGCGCAAGGTAAGAGCCTTCATCGGTTTTCGCGATCCGACCGGCAATCATATTGAGCTGGTGGTGCGGCCGGAGCGCAGCGGCCGGCGCTATTTCGCCAGCCGCGATGCCGGGATCACCGGCTTCAGCCATATCGGCCTCAACTCCACCGATCCGGCGCGCGATGAGCGGTTCTGGACGCAAGTGTGCAACGCCCGTGTCAGCGACCGGATCGGCGATATTCCGCTGATGCGCGTCAACGCGATCCATCACACCATTGCGTTGGTGCGGGCGCCGAAGGCCGGCATCCAGCACATCAACCACCAGGTCGAGACCAGCGACGACGTGCTGCGCTCCTACTACTTCCTCAATGAGCGGCGCGTGCCGATCGTGTTCGGCCCCGGCCGCCATCCGACCTCGGGCGCGCGCTTCCTCTACTTCAAAGGCCCGGACGGCATGATCTTCGAATACTCGGTCGGCGTCGACGAGATCGAGGACGAGGCGACGCACCGGCCGCGGCAATTCGGCTTTGAGCCGACCAGTTTCTGCATGTGGGGTTCGAAACCCGCGGGCATGGCTTTGCCGAACTCCTGATTGGAACAGTACAAATGGATCTGGGATTGAGGGGACGTACCGCGATCGTGTGCGCGGCAAGCCAGGGCCTTGGCAAGGCGAGCGCGATGGCGCTCGCCCGCGAAGGAGTCAACCTCATCATCGCGGCCCGCCGCGGGGATGTGCTGGAGAGTGCCGCGGAGGAGATCGCGTCTGCGACCGGCAACCGGCCCAAAACCGTCATTGCCGACGTCACCACCAAAGAGGGCCGTGACGCCATTCTCGCCGCCTGCCCGGCTCCCGACATTCTCATCAACAATGCCGGCGGGCCGCCACCCGGGGATTTTCGCAAATTCGAGCGTGAGGACTGGATCAAGGCCCTCGATGGCAACATGCTGGCACCGATCGCCCTGATCAAGGCGACGCTGGACGGCATGATCGCGCGCAAGTTCGGTCGCATCGTCAATGTCACCTCGCATGCCGTGAAAGCGCCGGTAGCGATGCTTGCGCTTTCCAACGGCGCGCGCACCGGCTTGACGGGTTTTGTCGCGGGACTGGCCCGGTCGGTCGCCGAACACAACGTGACGGTCAACAACCTGCTGCCCGGCACGTTCGATACCGACCGCCTCAAGTCCAATCTGACGGCGCTGGCCCGGCATTCGTCGCGCGAGGTCGGCGCCGTGACCGAGGAGATCAGAACGGCCAACCCGACCAAGCGGTTCGGCCAGCCCGATGAATTCGGCGCTGCCTGCGCGTTCCTGTGCTCGTCGCAAGCCGGTTACATCACCGGGCAAAACATTCTGATCGACGGCGGCGCCTATCCCGGCACGTTCTGATTCGAACAAAGCTCGATCATCTGCCGGCCATTACTCGGTCTTGACATGGCGCTCCTCGATCACCTTGCGCCACACGGGAATTTCGGCCGCGATGATGGCGGACAGTTCGGCGGGAGTACTGGTCGTGGCCTCCACGCCGTAGGCCAGAAAGCGGTCGCGCAATTGCGGCATCGCCAGCGTCGTCTTGATAGCGGCGTTGAGTTTGCTGACGATCTCAGGCGGCGTACCCGCGGGAGCCAACAGCCCGAACCAGGTTTCGACTGAATACCCCTTCAAGACGTTCCCGATGGGCGTGGCCCCGGGAGCAACGGCGGAGCGCTCAGGCGACGAAACGCCGAGCAGCTTCACCTTGCCGGAGCGGATATGTTCGTTCAGCGTGTCGGATGTTGTCGTGAGCAGGATGTCGACCTCGCCGGCAAAGATCGCGAGCGTTGTCGGTGCCTGGCCGCGGTACGGGACGTGGACCATCTGCAGCCCGGCCTGGTTGAGAAAGCGCTCTGTGCTGAGATGTCCGAGCGAGCCAGGTCCGGCGGTCGCATACAGCATCGGCTTGCCCTGCGCCTTGGCGTAGGCGATCAGCCCGGCGGCATCGTTCACCGGCACCTTTTCACTCGCAACCAGAACCAGCGGCGCCTTGGAGACCAGCGAGACCGGTGCAAAGCTCTTCAACGGATCGAAATCGACGCCCTTCTGAAGCAGTGGGGCGATCGAGATCGGGCCGTTGTTTGCAAACAAAAGGGTGTAGCCATCCGGATCCGCCCGGGCGGCTTCGTTGGCGCCGGTCGTGCCCGCCGCGCCCCCGCGATTGTCGATGACGAGCGGCTGGCCGAGGATCTTTGCCATCGGCTCCTGCAGCGCGCGCGCCATGATGTCGGTCGAACCGCCGGCGGGATATGGAACGATGAGCCGGATCGGCCGCGACGGGTAATTATCTGCGGCGGCAGTTCCGGCAAGAACCACAAGGCCGAGTGCAAGAGCGAAGAAATGAAGTCGTTTCACGTCGATCCTCCCATCAGGTCGTCTCTTTTGTTTTTTGATGCAGTCTTTCTCTCCGGTCGGCTTTATTCCGCTGCCGTTCTGGCGACCTTTCCGAACGCGCCGGAGGCGGCCAGTTTTGCGATTTCATCCGCGGACAGTCCGAGCACGCGTTCGAGCACGTCGTCGCGGTGCGCCCCTACGGACGGAATTTCCCGCCCGATCGCACTACGCGCACCCGACATTCGCCACGGGGCGTTGACGCCCTTGAATTCACCGGCGGCGTCCGCGATCGGCGCGAATGTGCCGCGATCAGCAAGATCGGAATCGTCCAAGGCCTCGGCCGGGTCACGAAAGCGCGCGCAGGGAATGCCGGCCTGATCGAGCAAGGCTAAGCATTCGTCCATCGTGTATTGCATGGTCCATTTTTCGATGACCTGCATCATCGCGGTCCAGTTCGCGCCGCGCTTCGGCACCGATGTGAAGCGCGGGTCGGACGAAAGCTCCGCCAGGCCGGTCAGGTCGCGAAGCGCCGCGAAGTTGCGCGCCGACACCGGCGCGATCAGGATGTCGCCGTCCATGGTGCGCACGGGCCCGTAAGTCGGCCGCGGCATCGGCTTGGAGAATTGCGCTTCCTGCAGCTCATACACCAAGAGATTCAGCATGCAATCCATCAGGGCGACATCGATGCGCTGTCCTTCGCCGGTGCGCGAGCGCTGCACCATTGCAGTCTGAATTGCCGAGAAGCCGAAAATGCCGCCGAGAACATCGGCGACGAACACCGCACCTGCCGCCGGCCGGTCGCGGTCGTCGGCATACCGCATCAGCGTGCGATCGAAGCCGCTCTCGGCATGAACGATCATCGCATACGCGGCGCGCTCGGCCTGCGGACCGGTCTGGCCGTAGCCGGAGATCGAGCAGTAAATCAGTCCCGGATTGATCTGTCGCAGCGTCTCATATCCGAGACCCAGGCGCTCCATCACACCGGGTCGGAAATTCTCGACCAGGATGTCGGTGTCTTCGACCATGCGATGGACGAGCTTGATCGCATCTGAAGATTTCAGGTCGAGCGCGATGCTCCGCTTGCCGGCATTGAGCTGGCCGAAATAGGCGCTGTGGCCGTCACGCACCGGCGCGCGCAGTCGCATTTCGTCGCCTTCCGGCGGCTCGATCTTGATCACTTCCGCGCCGACATCGGCCAGCAGCCGCGCGCAATAGGGCCCGGCCAGCATGATGGAGAAATCCAGCACCCGCACGCCCTCGAGGGCCGATGTCGATGTTTGGTTCTGCATACTGCCTGCCTCCTATCTCGGCAGCCCGAGCCCGCGCTGGGCGATCAGGCTGCGCTGTATCTCGTTGGTCCCGATGCTGATCACCCACATCAGCGAATGCCGCAGGTTCTGTTCGAACCGGCCATTGTCGATCGCGCCCGGCATCTGCTCGGAAATCGCGGCGCGCATCCCGAGAATGTCGAGCGCCGCCTCGCCGAACCCTTCCATCAGTTCGCCGGAATAGACCTTGCTGATCGCGCCATATTCCGGCGGCGTCACGCCATCGGCCGCGAGTTCGGCGCAATGCATCATCAGTTGCCGGCCAACCTCGATTTCGCAGGCAAGCGTCGCCATCTTGTCGCGCACGATCGCATCCTGAGCGGGCGGCGGCCGATCGCCCTCGGCCGCCATCACATGCCGGCGCAGTTGCTCGAAGGCGTGGGCCACCTTCAACACGATGCCGCCGCCGACCAGACCGCGCTCAAAGGCGAGTGCGCCCGTCAGGACTTTCCAGCCGCCATTGACCTCGCCGACAATGTTTTCCAGGGGAATGCGAACGTCGTCGTAGAAGATGTTGGCAAACGTGCCGTCATACATCGTGCTCGCCGGCTGGATCGTAATGCCCCGCGCATTCATCGGGACGATAAACATGCTGATGCCGGCGTGCGGCGGCTTGGCATTCCTGTCGGTCCGGGCTGCGAGAAACATGTATTTTCCCCACCAGGTCGTGGTCCAGATCTTCTGGCCGTTGATGACCCAGTGCTCGCCGTCTCGCACCGCGCTGGTGCGCAGCGCGGCGAGATCGGAGCCGGCTTGCGGTTCGCTGTAGCCCATGCCGTGCATGGCCTCGCCCCGGAGAATTTCCGGCAAGTAGTTCTGCTGCTGCTCCGGCGTGCCGAACATCATCAGGGCGTTGGCCTGGATCGACGCGCCGATCCGCGGTGCTTCGCCCTGCTCCATCGTCTCCATGAATGCGATCTGCTCCAACGGGGAACGGCCCTGCCCGCCGAATTGCTTTGGCCATCCGAGGCCGATCCATCCGGTCTTGCCGATATCGCGCGCGAACTCGGCGTCGAACTCACGCTTTTCAAATGGCTGTTGGTCGAACCTCGCCTTCCGGTCTCCCGACCAGTTTTGATCGAGCCACCGCCGCACCTGTTCGCGCAGCTCGTTGCCGGCCGGACCGAGATCGTATTGCGGCAACGGCGCGCCGCCGCGATCCAGCAAATACGAAGCCAGCCGCCGCCGTGCATCAGGCGCCCCGCCGAGCGCGACCGTGTCCAGGTGCACGCGCTTGAAATGTCGCGTGGCCTCGTGCTCTTCGGCATAGCCGATGGCGCCGAAAATATGCTGGGTCTCGAGCGACACGCGCCGCAGCGCATGCCCGCCAAAGGCAACCGCGCAATCGACAAAATAGCGCCAGTTGCAATCACCAATGTCGTGCAGCCTGGCCGCATGATCCAGGATCAGGCGGACGCCTTCGAGCGCGATCAAGCCATTGGCGAGCTTGTGCTGGATCGCCTGAAACTTTGCGATCGGTTGCCCAAACTGGTGACGCTCCCTGGCGTAGTCCGTGGCCAGCTCGAACGCGCGCCGGGCGGCGCCATGTGCCCTCGCCAGCAATGCGACCTGGGCCTTGAGGCTGATATCATCGAGGTCGACCGCCTCCAGCGGAAGCAGCGTCAGCGGCGCCGAATTCAGCCGCACCTCGCAGAGCCCCCATGCGCCCATGGCGCGCGTCGGCGCGAGGACAATGCCGGGAGCATCCAGTTGGACGAGGGCAAGATGGGACGCGTCAACGGCCACGAGAAGATGTGTGGCACCAGCGGCCTCGACGAAACGAAGCACGCCTGTTGCGCGCGAGCCGTCAATCCGGATCGATCCTGCACCCACATCAGGGTCGCGGGCGCCGAAGGAGAAAGCAGCCACCGCTGTGCCGGCATGCAGCTTTTCCAGCAGCTCCACGGCGGCGTCGGTCCGCGAGCCCGAGAGGGAAAAGTTGGCCAGCGCGACGGACCACATCGGCGCCGGACATGCGGCGCGGCCAAGTTCCGCCATCACCACCAGGATCTCGCGAAGGCCGCCTTCATCGCGGCCGGAGCCGAGCGCAGCCACCCCCTGCCCGATGAGCTTGCGCCAGACCGCCGAGGTATCGTCCGGGAACGGCCGCTCCTTGCCGCCGCCCGCGACCCAATGCGCTTCGAGAAACCCGCGCAGGGAATCCCGAAGCATTTTGGCGGTGTCGTCGCTCGGAGGCGCGGCCGCATCCATGGGAGACTAGGCCTTGCCGTATTTCGGCTTGCGCTTCTCCTTGAACGACATCGTCGCCTCTTTGTGGTCGGCGGTCTCGAATGTCACCTGCTCGAGCGCCATCGAGGCCTCCAGCATCATATTCACGCGATCCTTGACGATCTGGTTGATCGACAGCTTGGTCCAGCGAATGGCCCAGGTCGGGCCGTTGGCGAGCTCGATCGCGATCTCGCGGGCCTTGGCGAGCACCTCCGCGCGCGGCACGACATGATTGACCAGCCCGATCCGCTCAGCCTCCGCACCTTTCAGAAGGGTGCCGCGGATCAGGCACTCCTTGGCCTTGTTGATGCCGATCAGCAGCGGCCAGATCACGGTGCCGCCGTCGCCGGCGACCAGGCCGACCCGCGAGACGTGGGTGTCGCCGATGCGCGCGTCCTCCGCCATCACCGTGATGTCGCAAAGCAGCGCGTGAGTTGCGGCGAGGCCGATGGCGTCGCCGTTGATCGCCGCAATGATCGGCTTGTCGAGTTCGAGCTGGCGCGTCACGCCACGGCGGCTGATCATGGGGTCGTGGACTTCCCCCTCCTCGAGAACGTCGCCGCCCGGTCGCTCCGACATCGCCTTCACGTCGCCACCCACGCTGAAGAAATCACCCGCGCCCGTCAGCACCACGACGTGGACGGCGTGATCGTCGGCCAGGTCGTCCCAGATGGTCCGCAGTTCGCGGATCAGCTTCTGATTGATGGCGTTGCGTGCTTGCGGCCGGTTCAAAGTCACGGTCGCGACCTTGTCCGCGACCTCGACCGTCAGGCATTCGTATCTGGCATATTGGGACACATTTTCCTCCGTTGTTATAATTGTTCGAGCGTGGATCGAGCCACTCTCTGTTATCTGCGCATTCCGGGCTGCACCTCCGCCAACGCGACGTGAAGCGACATCGCGCCGGGGTCCTGCTCCAGCATCCGCTGCACGGATTCCAGATGGGTACGCATCAGGCGCGTCGCCGACGCAACATTTCGTTCACCCAGCGCCGCCAGGAATTGCCGTCGCTTTTCCGCCAGCCGCGCCATCGCGACGCCGCTCGACGAGACCTTGGCGTAGACGAAGCGCATGTGAATCTCGGTGACCGAATCCATGATCATGGCGATCACTTTGTTACCGGTCGACGCCGCGAGCAGTTTGTAGAATTCGCGCGAGCATTCGACGCGGTCCAGCAGCCGCCCTTCCCGCGTCGCATCCTCGGTGCGCCGAATATTGGCCTCGAGCGCGTCGAGATCGGCTTTTCGTGCATTGGCACACGCCAGCCGCACCACGAGATCGAGAACGTGAACGCGCGCTTCCGACAATTCCCGGACGGAAATCGTGCCGAGCGACAGCATATCGCGCATCACGCCGTTCATGCGGCTGGTGTCGCCCTCCTGAATGAAGGCGCCGCCCTTGACGCCCTTCTGCAGCCGAAGCACGCCGGCCATTTCGAGGCTGCGCAAGGCCTCGCGCAGCACGTTGCGGCTGACGCCGAGCTGCTGGGCCAGGTCTCGTTCGGGCGGCAGCTTGTCGCCCGGCTTGAGGACGCCGAGCGCGAGCTGCTCGCGGATGCGCTCGCAGATTTCCTCGAACGCACGCCGTGTGTGGATCGGGCGGAATGCCGGCGCGGCCGGCGCGCCAGCCGCGCGGTGATCGGGGACCCTTTCGCGCCGGTTGGGCGTCGAAGACCTGGGGCGGGCGGGCGTGCGAGGGCTTGACTTGGTGCTCATGCGGTGAATTATTAAATGGATCACCCATTCAATGGAAGTCCCTTTTTTAAACTTCCGGCAAGAAAAGATGACCCGGGGATCAACATGAGCTTCACCGAGGAGCAGATCGCGTTCCGCGACACCGTGCGGAAGATGGTCGCAAAGCACGTCGCGCCTGTCGCGGCCGAAATCGACGAGACCGACCGCTTCCCGCTCGAACTGGTGAAGCTGTTCGGCGAGATGGGGCTGATGCAGCTCTGGGTGCCGGAACGCTACGGCGGTCCGAACGGCAACCTGACCTTGGCCTGCCTCGCCCGGGAGGAGATATCCAGGGTCTCGCCGGCTTGCGCCTCGATCGCAGCCCTCAACACCATGTTCATCATGCCGCTGCTTCACTTCGGTTCCGAGGAGCAGCGTGCCAAATACCTACCCATTATCGCCAAGGGCGGCGTCGTCACGGCGATCGCGATATCCGAGCCACAAGCCGGCTCCGACGTCACCGCGATCAATACCCGTGCCCGGAAGAACGGCGACAGCTACGTCCTCAACGGCCGCAAGCAATGGTGCAGCTATGGCGTCGTCGCCGACTACATCGTGGTGATGGCCCGGACCAGCGACGCCCCGGGCGCCGACGGGATCAGTGCCTTCATCGTCGAACCGAAGACGATGTCGGGCATCTCGTTTGGACGCCACGAGCGCAAGATGGGCTTCCGCGGCGCGCCGAATACACCGATCTTCTTCGACAATGTCCACGTCCCTGCGGAGAACCTCGTCGGAGAAGAAGGCAAGGGCTTCCGGGCGTCGATGCGCGCGCTCGACCTCAACCGGCCGACCATCGGCGCCCAGTCCGTCGGCCTGGCCCAGGGCGCGCTCGACGCGTGCGTTGCCTACGCCAAGGAGCGCAAACAGTTCAAGAAGGCGATCGCGGAGTTTCAGGGCGTGCAATTCATGCTGGCCGACATGGCCATGCAGATCGAGGCCGCACGTGCCCTCGTCTACGAATGCGCCCGGGCCGGCGATGCCGGCGACTGGAAGCGCCTCAATTTGCTCGCCAGCATGGCCAAATGCGTCGGCAGCGATATGGCCATGAAGGTGACAACGGACGCCGTCCAGATCTTCGGCGGCTACGGCTACACCATGGACTATCCGGTCGAGCGCATGATGCGCGACGCCAAGCTGACCCAGATCTTCGAAGGCACCAACCAGATCCAGCGCGTGGTGATCGCCCGGGAGCTGCTTCGGTAGAAGCGTGCTGACAGGCTTTCCCCCGTCACACCGGCGGCGTGCCGTGGGTGTGAAACGACTCGATCGTCTTCAGCCCCCAGGCCTGGCCTTTCTTGCGCTCTTCCTCGGTCCAGACGATCGGTTTCCAGTCGGGCGCGAGGATGAGGCGGGCGCCGGCGTTGGCGACCTCGACGCGGTTGCCGCCGGGTTCGTAGACATAGAGGAAGAAGGTTTGCTGGATCGCGTGCTTGTGCGGGCCGGTCTCGATGTGGATGCCGTTCTCCAGGAAGATGTCGGCGGCGCGCAATATCTCCTCGCGGCTGTCGAGCGCGTAGGTGACGTGATGGAAGCGGCCCATCTTGCCGTAGTGATCGCGGGTGTAGGCAAAGTCGTAGCTCTTGTTGCACATCGTCATCCACATCGCGGCTTCCGTGCCGTCGTTGAGCACGATCTGCTCGGTGGTGCGCAACCCGAGATAGTTTTCGAAGAACAGGCGGTTGGCCTTGATGTCGACCGCGAGGCAATTGAGATGGTCGAGCCGGCGGACATTGACGCCGCGCGCCGGAAACCGCTGCGCCTGGTTCTTCAGTGCGGGCTTCAGTTCGGGCGGCGCCTGATACCACTCGGTCTCGTAATAGAGTTCGACGATATGGCCGTCCGGGTCGCGGCAACGGAACGCCGGCCCCTGCCCCATGTCGCCATCGACCCAGCCGATATCGAAACCGGATCCCTTCAGCGCGGCGACACGTCGCTCCAGCGCCTGCGGGCTGCGCGCGCGCAGTGCCATATGCTCCATCCCTGAGGTTTTGGAAGCCGTGAGCTTGAGCGAATAGCGCTCGTAATCGTCCCAGCCGCGCAAGTAGACCGACCCTCCCTTGCGGCCGCTGACGGTCATGCCCATGACGTCCACAAAGAATTTTTCGCTTTCCTCCGGCTTCGGCGTCAGCATTTCCATGTGGCCGAGATGGGCGAGATCGAAGATCGGCTCTAGGGTCATAGGTGGTCTCTCTCGTAGGGTGGGCAAAGCGTAGCGTGCCCACCAGTTCAAGTTCGGATGGTGGGCACGGCGCTACGCGCCTTTGCCCTCCCTACAATTGCAGCGCACGCGTTATGTCGTCGAACAGCTCATCGACGCTGAAAGCACGCGGAATGAGGCCTTGCTGGGCCGTGTAGCCGATAATCAGTTCAAGCGAACGTCGCATCTCATCTGCCGTGAAACGTGGCGCGGTGGGTGATGCGTTGGCCGACTCCGCCAGCAACCGATGCACTTCCCGCACCGCGTCCGGATTTTTCTCGCATAGGGCCCGGCTCACCACCACCATGTGGTTGATCGGCACGACCTCATGCTTCGCAGCCCAGGCCTTCTCCTCCGCGCCGACGTCGGCGAACAGCGGTTTCAAATCCGCATCGTCTGACTTCTCGCCGAGCACCGCGTCGAGTTCACCATCCACAAGCATCTGGATGATTGGCTTGCCGGCCGGTGCCCGTTTGGTCGTGTCCTTGAATTCGGCGACATGGGCGTCCTCGAAGGTCACCCAGTCGATCGAATTGAGATCGACGCCGTAATCATTGGCGAGGATGCCGCGCAGCCACGCGCCGGTCGTGGTGGTAAAGGAGCGGATACCGACGCGCTTGCCGTTCAGATCGGTAGGGGTCAGCGCGCCCCGCTTTGCGTTGTACAGCGCATGTCCATGCTGAAAGCGCGCCATCACCACATCAGGCAGCAGCACCATCGGCTTGTCAAAGCTCCTGGCCATCAGATAGGTGACGATGGCCATCTCGGAGACGTCGAACGCGGCCTCGCGGACCATCGGCTTGAAGCCCTTGTTGGTCGGCGAATAGTCGACAAAGTCGAACTCGACCAGATCGGATTTAATCGCGCCGCTCTTCAGCGCCGCGGTGCCGGGATGGTCGCCGAGCAAGGTGCGCAGGCGTATTGCCATCTCAGTCGCTCTCCGGCTCATCGATATAGACAAGGCCTGCTTTCGCCAAGGGCTCGCGCATGTTGTACATGTCGAGGCCGAGCACACCGGCGGCGAGTTGCTTGCGCTTGCCGTCCTCGTCGACGTGGCGTTTTTCTCCCTTGGCAACGACGTCGGCGGCATCTTTCCGCCTGACGACCACAACACCGTCGTCATCGGCGACGACAGCGTCGCCCGGCACCACGTTGATCCCGGCGCAGACCACGGGCACATTGACGGCGCCCAAGGTCGCCTTGACCGTGCCCTTGGCGGAAATCGCCCTCGACCACACCGGAAACCCCATCTCGCGCAGCGCCTTGGCATCGCGGACGCCGGCATCGATCACCAGGCCCCTGACGCCGCGCGCCATCAGCGAGGTCGCGAGCAGATCGCCGAACATGCCGTCGGTATTGTCGGTGGTGCAGCCGACCACCAGAATGTCGCCGGGCTTGCACTGCTCCACCGCGACATGGATCATCCAGTTGTCGCCGGGCTGCGCCAGCACGGTCACCGCCGTGCCTGCCGCCTCGCCGCCGGCCCATACCGGACGCAAATATGGTTTCATCAGGCCGAAGCGGCCATAGGCCTCGTGCGCGGTGGCGACGCCGAGCGTGCCAAGGCGGTTCACGAGGTCGGCATCGGTACGCTTGATGTTGCGGACAACAACGGTTTTCATGCCAGTTCCTCCATCGCCATCGGGAACAGCCGCTGATAGGCCTCGCCATAGGTCATGGCCTTGCCGGAATTGCGGCCGCCCTGCATGCCCCGCTGCAATGCGACGCGCTCATAGTACGCCCACAGGTGTTTTTGCGCGGCGAGAATTTCAAAGGTCTTGCGCTTCTGCTCCCAAACCTCGTCGATGTTGAGGATCACCTGCGGCTTGAAATTGCACATCTCGGGCTGGTGCGGCTCGAACAGGAACACCGGCGGCGCGGCGTAGGTGTACTTAGCGCCGGGCTTGTGGCCCATCGCCTGCGCCACCACGCGGGTCTCCTGCGCGAAATGCGCGGCGTTGGGATGATCGAAATTGTAGGGGTCTTCCAGCGCGTGGGTGAGCACGAAGGACGGATTGAGTTCGCGGTAGATATCGACCATGCGATCGAAATGCACTTCGGTGGTGCGCAGCGGATAATCGCCGGCATCGAAGAATTCGATTTTCGCTCCCAGCATCTCGGCTGCGCGCTGCGCCTCGTCGCGCCGTCCCGCCTTGACCTTTTCAAGCGTGGCACCGGTTTCCTTCCAGGCGAACTGGCTCTCGCCGCGCTCACCGAACGACAGGCAGGCGATCTTGATGCGGTACCCCTTCTTGGCGTGAAGCGCGATCGCCCCGCCCGCGCGCCAGACGAAATCGCCGGGATGCGCCGTGACCACGAGGCCGGTCTTGTTTGCATTGGTCATTGCTGTTTCCTCTTTCGGTTTTCCGGCTATTGCTTCTCGATGCCCGCCCGCTCGATCACTTTAGCCCATTTCTCGATATCGTCCTTCAGCCGCTGCGCGATTTCCTCCGGCGTGGAGGCCTTGGCCTCGATGCCCAGCTCGAGCGCGCGCTTCTTCAAGTCGGGCGTGTCGAGCACCTCGCGGAGCGCCGCATTGAGCGTCTTGATCACCTCCGGCGGCGTGCCCTTGGGCGCAAAAATCGCGTTCCAGGACTGCGCCTCGAAATCGCCGCCGCCGGCTTCCTTTACCGTCGGAACGTCAGGCAGGAACGGCGTGCGGACCGAACCTGAAGTCGAGACCGCAGTCACCGCCTTATCTGATATGTGCGACTGCACCGCGGTGTAATTCTCGATCGCCATCTGGATATCGCCGCGCAGCAGCGCGATCAGGACATCGGGCGAACTGCGGAACGGCACGATGGTGATTTCGACGCCGGCAGTGGATTTGAACAATTGCGCCGAGAGGTTTTGCGTCGAGCCGACATTGATGGTGCCGACATTGAGCGCACCGGGCCTTGCCTTGGCCGCTTTGATCAGGTCCGCCAATGTCTGGTACGGCGAGCCGGCCTGAGTGACGAGGATGAAGTCGAAATAACCCATGCTCGAGACCGGAACGAAATCCCTGACCGGATCGAATCTCAGGTTCTTGAACAGCGACACCGAAATCGCGGTGCCATTGCTCAGCAGCGCCAGCGTATAGCCGTCGGCGGCCGACGACAGCACCGCGCGAGCGGCGGTGATGCCGCCGGCGCCCGGCATGTTCTCGATGATGAAGCGCTGCCCGAGCTTTTCGCCGAGCTTCTCGGTGACGATCCGCGCGGTGACGTCGGCAACCCCGCCCGGACCGAAGGGGAGGATCAGCCGCACCGGCCGGTTTGGATAATTCTGGGCGCAGGCGATCTGCGGCGTCAGCAGCAACACTGCCAACACAAATGCGCCTGCGATCGATGCGCAGCGGCCGCTCAAACCAAAACCCTCGGGCCTGACCGTCATGGTTGATCCATCAGAACTCAAACAGCCGCGCGGGATTATCGACCAGTATCTTTTGCTGCAACTCGGGCTCCGGCGCGAATAGTGGAATGAGGTCGACCAGATCGCCGTCGTTCGGCATCGCCTTGACGTTGGGATGCGGCCAGTCGGTTCCCCAGATCACGCGATCCGGCGCCGTCTCGATGATGCGGCGCGCAAACGGCACCGCGTCGTGGAACGGCGGTCCGCTGGAGGACCCCCGCTCGCAGCCGCAGACCTTGACCCAGCATTTCTCGTCGCGCTGCATCAGGTCGATCAGGGTCCGGAACGGCAACTGGTTGAGTCCGTCAGCAGCCTTGACCCGTCCCATGTGATCGATGGTGTAGCGCACCGGCAGTTTTGCCAGCAGGTCGGCATATTCAGGCAAGTCGATCGCATCGAAATGCAGGTCGATGTGCCAGCCGAGCGGCGCCACCATCGCGACGATCTTGTGGAACACCGCCATGTCGGGCACACCTCCGAGATGGCGCACGAAATTGAAGCGGCAGCCGCGGAAACCGCCGTCGTGAAGCTCCTGAAGGCCGCGCTCAGTGATGGTATCGTCGATATTGGCGACGGCGCGAAAGGTCCCGTTGCTGACGGCGATGGCGTCGAGCGCAACGCGATTGTCGGTGCCGTGCACGCTGGCATTGACGATGACGGCCCGGCCAATGCCGAGCTTCTGATGCAGCGCCCTGAAATCCTCCAGCGGTGCGTCCGGCGGCGTGTACGGTCGCCCCGGCGCATACGGATATTTGTCGCCCGGCCCGAAAATATGGGTGTGCGCGTCGCACGCCAGCGGCGGCAGGCGGAATTTCGGCGTCCGCGTATTGCGATCCGGGCCGGGAATCGTTGGCTTCGACATCATGCTCTCATGCGGTGCGTGAGCGGGAACCGGCCGGGGCTTTCCTGGCTCCGGCTTTCGCAGCGGGCTCGGCGGCCGCCTGGCCGTTAATGTCAGGCGCCTGCAGTGCGGCGACGGTGGCAGAAACCAGTTGCTCGATCGCCTCGGCCATGTCGGCGCCATCGGCCTCGCCACGCGACAACCGCGTCACCCGTTCCGGGTTGACCAGGGTGTAATAGAGCGCGCCGAGCAGGAACTGGGAGCGCCAGACCAGCGTCCTGCGCGGCAGATGCGGCAGGCTCTGCTCGATCGCTTCAATGAAGGCGTTGGTAGTGTCGTCGAAGATCTCCGCAATGATGCGGCCGACCACGGCGTTGCCTTCCGCCGACATGACAGCGCGCAGCCGCGTGAACCGCGCGCCGCCGCCCGCCAGATCGCTGCTCGACGAAAACGCCGGCTGCACATAGGCGCGCACCACGGCCTCGAGCCGGTCCTGCACGTCGCGCACGCGCCGCGCCGCCACCAATAACTCGATACGGCGCTTGTTCATGGGACCGCAATGCCGCTTGTAGATTTCGAGCAGCAGGCCGTCCTTGCTCTTGAAATGATAGGTGACGCTGCCGGGATTGGCGCCCGCCTCCAGCGCGATGTCGCGGATCGAGACCGCGTTGAAGCCCCGGGTCGAGAACAGGCTCTCGGCCGCGCTGAGGATTGCTTCCCGCATATTGGGATTGCGCGTCATGAGTTTTCTTTGGGCTTTTCTTTGGGGTTTGCTTTCCGCTTTTTCTTTTGTACAGATGTACAAATTATCAGGTCCAGTCAACAAATATATCGGTGGCGCCGGAAAAACCCGGCGCCGACGCGACTGGAGCGGAAGGCACGGGAGAGCGATATGGCTGGAAGGCGCCAGATCATTGTTGCGGTGCTGGCGGTTGCCGCGCTCTTTGCCGGTGGCGCCATTGCGGCCGACACCGAGATTCGGCAGATCCTCGCGCCGAGCGGTGCGCTGCGGGTGGCGCTGTATCCGGGAACACCGACCTCGATCCTGCCGGATCCGAAGTCGGGCGGACCAAAGGGCGTCGGCCACGATCTCGGCAAGGAACTCGCGAGCCGGCTCGGCGTACCCTTTGAGCCGGTGATTTTCTCCGTGAACGCCGAGGTCCTCGAAGCGGTCAAGACGGGCAAGGCCGACATCGCCCTCACCAACGCCACGGCCGCGCGGGCACGGGAGTTGGATTTCGGCCCGCCCGTTTTTGAAGTCGAGCTCGGCTATCTCGTGCCGAAGGGCTCGGCGCTCACAGCGCTGATCGAGGTGGATGCAGCAGGCATGCGCGTCGGCGTCACGGCAGGAAGCTCCTCGGACGGCACCCTTACGCGCGACCTGAAGAAGGCCGAGATCGTGCGCGCGGCAAATTTCGATGCCGCCATCGAGATGCTGACGGCCGGCACCCTCCACGCCTATGCCACCAACAAGGCCTCCCTGTACGAGATGTCGGAGAAGCTGCCGGGGTCAAAAGTGCTCGACGGCCGCTGGGGCGTCGAGCGTTTCGCAATCGGCGTCCCCAAAGGACGCGACGGCGGGATGGCGTTCATCCGGCAGTTCACCGAAGCCGCGAAATCGGAAGGCCTGGTCAAGGCCGCGATTGCGCGCGCGGGGCTGCGCGGCGCGGTTACGCCAGAAACACAGAATTAGCGGCGCACGCCGGCCACTTCCAACCATCGATCCGGACAAGAAGGATTTCCTATCATGCTGACGTCGCGCAAACTCATCCGTTCCGTTCTGGCCGCGGCACTATTCTCGCTGGCCGGTACGCTGGCAAACGCCGAGGGTTTCCCAAGCAAGCCGGTGCGCATCCTGGTGCCCTATGCGGCCGGCGGCGCGGTCGATGTCCTCGCGCGCACGGTCGGCCAGTCGCTGTCGAAGATCTGGGGCCAGCAGCCCGTGATCGAAAACCGGCCCGGCGCCGGCGGCACCATCGCTTCGCAGGCGCTGACCCAATCCGCCCCCGACGGCTACACCCTGATCCTGGTTGCCAGCGGCCATCCGCTCAATCAATTCTTCTATCCAAAGCTGCCCTACGACACCTTCAAGGATTTTACCGCGATCAGCGAGATCGCCGCGTCGCCGCTCGCCATCGTCGTCTCCAGGAACAGCCCCGTGAAGAATCTCGGGGAGTTGCTGACGATCGCCCGCGAGAAGCCCGACGCCTTGTCCTATGGCATGTCCGGCAACGGCACGTCGGCGCACCTTGCCGGCGAACTGCTCAACTACATGGCCAAGGTGAAGATCCTTGCGATTCCCTACAAGGGCGGTGCGCCCGCCCTCACCGCCGTAATCGCGGGCGAGATTCCGATCAGCGTCAATCCCTTGCCGGAGGTCGTCGGCCAGCTAGAGGGCAGTACGGTGCGCGCGCTTGCGGTGACGACGGCGCAGCGTGCCAAGGCGCTGCCGGATGTCCCGACGGTCGCGGAGTCCACCTTGCCCGGCTACGACGCGTCGGTATGGTGGGGCTTTCTCGGACCCGCGGGCATGGCGCCGGAACTGGTGACCAGGATCAACGCCGATCTCAAGGCCGCCCTCAAGGACCCGGCGGTTCTGACCGCGCTGGAAAAGATGGGCGCGACGCCGGTCGGAAACTCACCGCAGGAATTCGACGCATTCATGCGCGCGGAGGCCGCCAAATGGGAGCCGGTGCTCAAGGAAGCCAACATCAAGATGCAGTGAGGCGCGCCAACGCGACGCCTATCGCGCATTGGCCGGGGCATGCACCGGCCACAAATCGGCGCGCCAGTGCAGCATGATCGCCAGCATCAAGGCGAGACCGACCGCCGCGTACAGTGTTCCCGTCGCGGCGAAGCCGATCTCGTCGATCAAGCTGCCTGCGGCCAGAAGGCCGAACGGCAGGCCATAGATCACCATCATGCGGACGCCCATCACCCGGCCGCGGAAATTCTCGGCTGCCGTGCGCATCAGGATGACGGCGATCGAGATCATCGCGAGGCTCTGCGAGAAACCGGCGATGACCAGGCAGACGATCGCGGTCGGCACCGTCTGCATCTGCACGAACAGCAGCAGCGTCGCGTACCACAATACGGTCGAGGCGATCATGAGCCGCGCCACCCTTATGCCGTGGATCAGGCTCAGCACGATCGAGCCCGCAAGCGAGCCGAAGGCGAAACTTGCCGAGAGATAGCCGAGCCCGGTCTGGTTGGTGCCGTAGATCGTCTTGGCCACATAGGGCAGCAATCCGTTGGTCAGCGGATAGGCCGTGAGGTTGGCGAGGAACGCGACCCACAGCGCGGCGCGCATGCGCGGTGTGGTCCAGCAATAGGCCACGCCCTCCATCAGGTCGCGCAATGGCGAGGGCCGCAGCGCCTCGCCTTCGGTATCCCCGGTCGGATGCGGCTTGGCCGGTGCCACCACGCACAGCGTCAGCACGGTCGCGACGAGATAGAGGCAGACGATCGCCACATAGGCCGACCCCATCCCGAGCGCGGCGAACAATCCGGCGCCGCTCAGCGCGCCGGCGATGCGCGCGGTATCCATCGTGGTTCGGGAGATACTGATCGCGCCGATCAATTGATCGCGCGGCATGATGGTCGCAACCAGCGCGCCGCGCACGCCGAGGTCCGACGGACGGACGACCCCCATCAGCGCCGCGACGATAAAAACAAAGAGTGGACTGAGATGGCCTGACAGCGCCAGCGTCATCAGCACGCTCGCCAGCACCGCGTAGCACGCGCGCATCATGGCCAGGAGATCGCGGTGGCCGATGCGGTCGCCGACGACGCCGAACATCGGGGCGACCAATGTACCGATATAACCAAGGGAGGCGAACACGGTGAGCAGCAGCACCGACCCGGTCTCGACCAGCACGTACCAGCCGAGGATGATCATCTCCATCTCGAACGCCCATGAGGTGAGCAGATCGGCGGGCCACTGGAAACGATAATTCCGGATCCGGAATGGAGCGAGCGCGGAAGGCCGCGCGAAATCGCTCAAGACTCGCCGTCGCGATTCATCGCGTTCCACCCTGCCCTGTTTCTTGTTCTTTGCTAGAGCTTGGATAGCGTGCAGGGATCGCTTGTGTCAATTATGATAGCCCCAGCGCATGGCTACCCTGCTCTTGCCGACAGTCGCCGGTGATAGCCGGCAATGCCGTCCCACGGATACTTCGCAAGGAAAGCCCCGAGCAGCTCTTCCGCCGTAACCAGCGGGCCGTTGCGAAGCGCAACGTAGACCATCTCCCATTCCAGGCAGAATTCCGCATCCGCGCTCGGCACGTCCGCCCGCTCCGATCTCAGTTCGTAGATTTCGAATGTCTCCGCGAATCCCTTCGGGTTGATACGGTCAACGCTGCGGAAATGAAACCGGCCGTCGACACGCTGCTTAATAGCCGAGCTTACCAGTATCGATGTCCCGTAATTCTTGTTCAACCCTTCGAGGCGCGCGGCGAGATTCACCGTTGCCCCCAGAACGGTGTAGTTCATCCGGTCCAACGATCCGATATTTCCGACCACGGCATCGCCGACATGCAGGCCGAAGCGCGTGTTGTAGAGCGGCCATCCTTCGCGCTGGAACGCGGCATTGAGCTCACCGTTGGCCTCGATACAGGCGAGCACCGCCGCGCAGGCATTGGCAACATGATCATCATCCTCGATCGGAGCGTTCCATATCCCCATCACGGCATCGCCGATGAATTTGTCGACCGTGCCCTCGTTCGCCATGATCGCCTCGGACATGGCCCCGAAGTAGCGCGAGGTGTACTGCATCACCTGAGTGGGGTCCCTGTTTTCGGTCAGCCCGGTGAAGTTGACGACGTCGGTGAACAGGACCGTTACCTCCCGACGCGCGCCGCCCAGCGTCATCGCGTCGCCGGTTTCCACGAGTTGCTGCACCAGGCGCTTAGGGACGAAGTTCGAGAAGGTCTGCACCAGCGTGCGCATGGTGGAGACCGACCGGCCGAGATCGTCGATCTCGCGGATCGTGGAATGCAGGGATGACCCGACCGCCGGCTGGAACCGCTGGATTCGGTCGGTCTCGTCCGCCAGCGCCCGCAGCGATTTGGACAGAATCGAACCGATAACGAAGACAATCGGCACCATGGCTGCGACGAATCCAAGCGTGGCGACAAACAGCCGTCGGCGCTCGGAGAGGATACTGGCGAAGAACTCATCGACCGGCGCCACCACCGCGACGCGGAGGTTGGCCGGACCCGAACGGGGGATGGTCTGGAATGCGGCGGCATACAGCCGGCCCGCCGGGTCGTTAAAGAACTGTTCGGAAATCCCGTTCGCGCGCCAGGCACGGATCGCCTTGAGAACTCCCGCCATATCGGTCTCACGCAGGCTCGGAACAGTACCCGACACCTCTCTTCCCAGCATTTCCGACATCCGGGGATGGGCCAGAATGCGATCGTCATCGTCAAACAGGAAGGCGACGCCGGAGTCCGTCAGCTTCTCCCTTTTCAACACCTCCTGCGTCGCATCCATCAGCAGGTCGCCCGCGATCACGCCGCCCCTGCCCGCTTTCAGCGCGGACTGCACGGTATAGCCCTGCTTTCCGGTCGCGAAGAAAATGTACGGTCCGGTCAGCCAGCTGCCATCGCGGCGCTCAGCGTCTTTGTACCAAGGGCGCTGGCGCGGATCGTAATCGAGCGGCCCCGGCAACTCCCTGATTATTTCGAGCGTCTCTGACAGAAACAGCCTTCTTGACTTGACGCGAGCAGGATCGGACCGCGAGATCACGACCAGCCGGAATGCGGCCTGTTCGGGTGCCTCCAGCCGCGCGCGCGAGTCCCGACCGGTACCGCCGATATCGTCCATCTCGATGAACGAGCCATCGTCGTAACCGACATACAGGCTGAAGAGCTGTGTGTTGTTCCTCACCATGGCCGCGAGCAGAGCATACAGGCGCGGATTATCCTCGATTTCCGCGGACTGGATCGGCGGCAGCGCGTTGAGAATTTCGAGATTGTCCCTCACCAGTTTCAGTTGCGAGCCGATCCGGTCCGCCGACGATTCGGCCACCTTGCCGATGAACTGGCTGGCGGCCGCATTAGTGACCGCGGTGATCCGCTCAAAGCTGAGATAGACCAGCGCCAGACCGATGACGAGAACGATCGCGACGAACAGCGTGATGACGGAGGTCTTGAACCCGAGCCGTAGGCTTCTGTTGTTCGTCATCGAAGCACCATCAATCACTCCACTCAGAACGGATTGACGTAATTCGTGATCGCAATCTGGCGCAGCAGCACCTTGCGGATGACGTGCGCCAGCTTGACGTGTTCGGTGAAGATGGCGGCATCGCCGGCGCTGCCGGCGGGCAAACTCCGGACCAGATGCGCGTCGTCGAGCCGGATACGAACAACAAACGGCACGGAGGCAATATTCTTGGGCGTCACGGCCAGTCCCGAGGTCTGCACCTGACCGGTCGCGACCGCCTGAAGGACGCTCTCGACCTTGCCGCTGTAGATCTGCCCCGGCTTGAACTTGAACGTCGCCTCGACGGCTTGGCCTGGTTCAATATAGCGGGCATCGATCTGCGCGATTTCGACACCAACGATACTGTCGGACGTATCGATGAAGGCCATCACCGGAGCCAGGGGCAGGTTGGCGACGCGGGCGCCCTTGCGCAGCGCGACGTTGGTGACGTAGCCATCGCCGGGCGCGCGCACAACCGTCTTGTCCAGATTCCATTTCGCGCCTTCGAGTTGCGCCTTGAGCTGGTCAACTTCGGACTGGCGTTGCTCGACGTCGAAACCGCGGCCGGAATCTCGCTCGAACAATTGCGTCATCTGAGCGAGACGCGTCGCCGACAGCTTCAGCTGTGCTTCGATTGCTTTGACCTGCGCCTCGAAAGGTACGGGATCGATGCGGAACAACACATCGCCCGCCCTCAGCGGCTTGTTCGCCTCGACGGGAACGTCGATCACTTCGCCGGCCACGCTTGGCACAACCGCGACCGAATTGCGCACCACCAGCACGGGTCCCTGCGGTGCGCCCCACCCCATCGGAATGAACAGACCGAGATTGAGCAGCAGCAGGACGATGAACGGCGACACCTTCCAGAACAGATTGAAGCTGATGATGCCAAACTTCACCAGCGCAAACATCAGGACGAGGTAGACGCAGAGCATCGCCACGATCATGGGGCACGCTCCTGCGAATGCCGCGCCGGTACGTCAACGTAAGCCCAGATCAGCGCCAGCGGCCACAGCGCAAAGCCGCAGATCAGCGTTACCCAACCTGCCACCGTCACCGCCTCGGCCCAGGGATGCCCGCGGCTCTTGGCGATATGCCCGGGCAGCCAGCCGGCGATGCAGAACACGCCGACCACACAGGCGGCGAGAATGATCAGGACAATCCAGGCGAAGATATCGAGGCCGCTCATGATGCCTCGCTAACTGACGCGCTGCACCGGCGGCGGCGTCCAGGAGCCATCCAGAACGGGCGCTTTCGGCCAGTACGCGCGCACGTAGAGTGAGAAATCGCCCTTCGGAGCCGGCAGCCAGTTGGCGCGCTGTGTGGGATCGGCCGGCGCCTCGGCCTGCACGTAGACGGTGAGCGAACCGTCTGCGGCAGGTTTGAGATCCTTGTTCTTGGTGCCGACCGAGAAGCGGTTGATCGGGTTTGCGACAAAGAAATGGTGCTGGTTGTAGATCGAGAGCGACCAGAAGCCATTCACGGGAGGCGTGCCGTCCTTCGCGAACGTCACGGCGTAGCGGTTGGAATTGTTAAGCCGAGCCCCCGAGGCGTCGAGGTCCTGATAGAAATATTTGGTTTCGTTTGGCGAATTCACCAGGATGTTCGATTTGGCCACCGCCGTCCGGGTGAAATAGTCCGTCCCAAACGCCGACTCGTTGGAGATGGTGCTCCAGTTATGCAGCAATTGCTGACCGTAGTTACGGAACTGGAACAACGGATTCACCAGCTTCTCTTCCGCATCCTTGGCGGCCTCGATCATCCCCTGCTTTATTTTTGGATTATCCTTGGCGGCAGCCAGTACCGCGAGCAGCTGTGCATAGCGTGCTTCCTCGCCCGGCAGCGGCGGCGCGTCGGCGAGTACGGTCGGAAGCTCGTCGAAAAACTTCTCAGGGAGCACCCATCGCGTTTCCTCTTCGCCGGGAGGCGCGCCGGCTACCTTGGGCAGCTTGCTCCACTCCGTGCTCTTCATCCGCCCGTCGTAGTCAGCGAGCGGATACATCGCGATACCGGTCAGCACGCCCTGAATCGTACGCTTGTCTTGCGGCGTGTCGTCCTGAAAAACACGCGGCGCAACAAGGCCGGTATTGCTCGACGCGCGGAATACGCGGGTGATTCCCTTTGGTACCTCACCGCTCCAGTTGGGTCCGACAAGGAGGTAAAAGCCGGGCACGGTGCCGTACATCTTGCCGAGCTGAACGAAGCTGTCAGTGCGTAGATCGACAATCTGATACACCCAAAAGCGATCGCCGAAATCCGGCACCTGGACCACCACCGGAGAAACATCCAGTGCGATCATGCCGAGGCCGTAGACGACGTCCTGGTTCGGGCACGCGACATTGCGCTCTTCCGGATCGACATAGTCCGTCAGCATCGTGAGGCGGTTGAGCGGCGCCTGGAGCAACGGGCCGACATACCTCTGTTCCGTCATCTTCGAGAACGCAAGCCGGCGGTTATAGATATTGACCAGCGGCCAGGCCCAGAAGAAGGCGTCGCGCGCGACGTGGGCGGCATAGGCCTCGGTGATCTTCACGCGTGCGTCCGGCCCCGGTGGCAGCGCGCGAACCCATCCCGGCGACGGTGGCAGAGGCTGTGGATTGAGCGACGAGGACTCAGCGTTGGCGACGGACGAAGTACTCCCCGCCAGTACTGACGCGATTGCGAGCGTCGTCCCGGTGCGCAGGATATTTCTGCGATCGGGATCTGCGTTGGTGATCATTGCTTCAATTCCCATAAGCGTTGTCCTTGTGACGCAGCCTTCAGCTCACCGAATGCAAATGCTGCAATAGCTTCTGCCCTCATTTGCTGCCCCCTATCGTCGATGCAGTGATCGCTTCCACGTCCGGTAGCTTCCACACCTTGTCGAAGAACTCCTTCTTCGGACCGTAGAGGCGGAACATCAGCTCGAACTTGCGGGCGGGATCGGTCGGTATCCAGTTCGTCTCCTGTCCGGCGGGTGCCTTGGCGCCAAGGAAGATGTCGACGGAGCCGTCGGAATTCTTCTTTATGTCGGTCGCGTTCGACGCGCGGCTGGCGCGGTCGACGTTCTTGATCAGCGCATGCGTGTCCCGGTCATAGGCGGTCAACGACCAATATTGCTCGATCGGCACGCCCGCGGGAACACGGAGACGATACGTCTTTGAGCCGTCGTAATCGGCGCCGTCCTTGTCCTTGATGTTGATGAGGTAGAATTGGCCGGCACCCAGCCGCTTGATGCCGATATAGGCATAGTGATAGGTGATCCCGCGCCAATCCACGGGATAGTCGTTCGCTCCCTCAAACTCCTCGCTTGCTCCCTTGAGCAATTCAGGATGCGTGGGAAACGTCCAATGCGTGCCTTCGAAGAACTGAGGCGGGGCGGCGTCGTATTTGGCGGCCATCCACGCATGGGCGTCGGCGATACCCTCCTTCATGGCCTGCTTCGTCGTGGCGTCCGGAGCAAACGGCTTGCCCTTCTCGATGCCGATCGTACGCAATTGGTCGATCATCGCGCGGTCACGACCCAGCCATGGCTCGCTCTGCACCATGCGGTCGAGGTTTACGAAAAAGCTCTCGTCGTAGCGAATGGTTGTGTCGAACAGGACGTCTTTGACGTCGGTAAAGACGGTCGGAGGCGCGTTGGATGCCTGCGACAATGGATAAACCTTGAGCCGCTTGGCATAGGCCACGGAGTTCGCGACGTCCGTCTCGCTGTGGCTCTTCAGGTTGGAGCGGATCAGGGCGTAACTGCCCCAGGTATTCGGCTGCAGCGCTTCATAGCCCGCCGGCACCTGCCCGTTGTAACCGGGCGGCAGGATCAGCAGCTTGACGCCAGCCCCCTTGTCCACGCCAAGCAGGCCAGCATCCTCCAGCGGCATCTGCCAGACATTGACAATGTTGGCGTTGAGCGATCCGGTCGCGTCCGCAGGCGGGATCTCGATCACGATCGGCCCGACATCTTTGGTGTTGAGGAACGTCATGAAATAGAGCGTGTCGGGATTGGGCGTCAGCGTCTGGTTCTTCCAGTCGAGCGGCTTGCCCCAATAGATCACCTGGTTCACCTTGCCCGGAGTCTTGGTCAGCATTTCCTGCAGCATCAGGTCGTAATTGACGACGGGCATGCCCCAGATCGCCGCTTCGACGGCGCGGCTGCGGACCAACCGTTCCTGCGGTGTCGATTGCGCGGCCGCATTTCCCGCAAGGCAGGAAAGCGCAAGTGCGACAAACAGTTTCTTGCTCATCGTTGTTCTCCTCAAGCTCTGGTCGCGGTTTGTGTCGCAAGCGAAAGTGCCTGACGAACGTCTCCGAACGCGATCATGAGGCCTGCAAATAGATCGCGATGAAAAGCGCCTGACCGAGCAGCCACGCATTCTTTCCGGTTGCTATTGGCGAGTAGTAGTAGCTCGGCCATATCGCATCGAAGACGAAGTAACCGGGATAACCGACGGCGAAGACACCCAACAGCCCGACGATGCAAAGCCACAGCGCCGCCGAGCCTTCGGCCGCTGGTCGTGTTGGCGATACTCGTGCGGCCAGCATCAGCGTGAGACCAATTGCCACCATGCCGAGCCCGCCAGCTTGCACGGCCGCGACCGACAGCGTCCACGGGCAGGCCTACCACAGCGTGATATTCTGCATGAACAGCGCACCGTTCGGCCAGCGAGAGCCCGCGCAGTAGTGCGCGATGATCCCGAAGGTAAGGAACACACCGAAGATGAAGAGGCCGAGACCCCATCTTGCGAATCGTGCACCGATAATCAATGCGCCATCTCCCTTACGGTTCGAACGCGAAAACCTTCTTCTAGTCCTGCTTCATGTCGACGACGGTCCAGCCTTTTGCCTTCGCCTCGTCCAGCGCCTTGTCGAGTTTTCCGATTTTCGACTGCCGGTCGTAGGCGTATTCGCGCTCCGCATCGGTGTGATGGACGATGCCGGCGAAGCGCGCGCCCTCGCCTGCGGTGGTCCATTGCAGCATTTGCAGGTCACCGTCGGAATTTCCGAATGCGAAGATCGATCGCCGCCCGATGGAGCGGTTCCCGCCGGGACCGTCATCGATGAATTCGACCTTGGGGAGCTTCGTCAGCTCCGGCTTGCCATTGGCGCCCGTCTGGAGTTTCGCCACGCCCGACGAGCCGACCACCTGCTCCGGCGGAATGCCGTGGACCTTATCCGTCCACGGCCGCATGAATTCGATGCCGCCGCCGGATACAATGAAGGTCTTGAAACCGTTGGCGCGCAGGTAAGCCAGCAGCTCCAGCACGGGCTGGTAGACAAGGTCGGTATAGGGCCGGTTGAAGCCCGGGTGGCGCGCGGTCGCGGTCCAGTCGAGCACGACCTTCCTGAATTCATCTATGGTCATGCCGCTATGGGTTGCCGTCATAATCTGCAGCAGCCCCTTCTCGCCGGTCGCCGCGAACGCCTTCATGTCGTTGTCGAGTAGCGCCTTGAACGGCTGCGTCGTCTTCCATTCCGGATGCTGCGACGCCATCGCCTTGATGCGGTCGAAGGCGAACGCGAGCTGGAAATCGACCGGCTGTTCGCACCACAGCGTGCCGTCATTGTCGAAGGTGGCGATGCGCTGCTCGACGGGGACGAAGTCGGCACCGCCTTGTGTCGTTACGCGGGCGACGAAGTCGGCGATGGATTTCTTGACGGCACCGTCGTTCCAGGACGGCAATGGGTCCTGCGATGGCTGCGCCGCGGCCGCGCCAATGGCGGAAAGGACGAAAAGCAGCGCCAACAGGCTGCGTCGGTTCAACATTGCTGACCCCTCATACCGGCCTCGGTGGCGTTTCCGCGACTTCGCGCTGCCGCTGGCGCACTTCTTCCAAGTCGCGATCAAGGAAGTAATTGAGGAAGGTGCGGATTAGTGCGATCGCAGCAATGCGCCCCACCGCTTCCCAGCTCGTCGTGATCGATGTCTCGATGATGTCGGCGGCAAGCTGGAACGTAAGCCCGGCAACCAGCCATCGCGCATAGCGCAGCCAGATGTCCCGACGTTCGTGCCCGGACGGCGAACCCAGCATCGCCCGCAGGCCGCCGAAGAATGCCTCGACCGTACCGACCACGATGATGACGAGCGCCAACGCATCGATGAAGACGACGGCGTTCTCGGTGGCGAAGACCAGCCATTGCTTCACGGGCGACCCCGGTTCAGATCCTCAGTAGCGAAGGGCCGCGCGAGTGCCGCCCTTCCGTATTCGCTCGGTCGTCAACGCCACCCGCTCCCGGTGTTCCAGAAACCCATCAGCTTCCTGCGGCCGTCGCATGCAGCTTGTCGATCGCCTGATCGGCGGTGAAGGTGTTCGGCTTCTGAATCTTCGGAAAGTCGACGAACGTCTCGTTGAACTTCATCATCACTGCGATCGCACCATAGATGATGAAAGCGTGACGTAGGAACCAGTCGTAGTATGAGTTGGACGTGACATCCGCGAACTCGAAAGGATCGGTCCGGAGATTGAACAGCTTGGCCACGCGTAACGGCGTGAACGGTTCCGCCCACACTCCCATGGTGCCCTTGAGGCGCTGCTCCATGAAGACGATCTTCCAGTTGTCGTAGCGAATCCCCAACGTGTCGCCGTCGTCGGAGATGTACATGAACATCTGGCGTGGCGACTTTTCCGTCTTGCCGGTCAGGTAGCTTAGGAGGCTGAAGCCGTCGATGTGATTCTTGTAGGTACGGCCGAGCGCCTTCACGCCCTTCTTCAGGTCTTCGACCACGGTCTTGTTGCCGGCCAGTTCAAGGAAGGTCGGCAACCAGTCGTGATGCTGGACAATCTCGTTCGAGACGGAGCCTGGCTTGATCTTGCCCGGGTAACGCACGACCAGCGGAATGCGAAACGCGCCTTCCCAGTTGGTGTTCTTTTCGCTGCGGAACGGCGTCATCCCGCCGTCAGGCCATGAATTGCGGTGGGGGCCGTTGTCGGTCGAATAGATCACCAACGTGTCCTCGGCGATGCCCAATTCGTCGAGGTAGTCCAACAGCGAGCCGACGTTCTTGTCGTGATCGATCATGGTGTCATGATACGGCGACTGCCAGCGCCCTGCCTGTCCGAGGCTTTCCTTCTTGGTGTGCGTGAACATATGCATGTGGGTGAAGTTGACCCAGACGAAGAATGGCTTGTCGCCGTCCACGGCCTTCTTGATGAAACCCTTTGCCCTTTCGGCAAAGTCGTCATCGCACGTCAACATGCGCTCGGTGCTGAGCGGTCCGGTATCTTCTATCTTCTGTTTGCCGACCTTGCCCCAGCGCGGCTGGACCGTCGGATCGTCTTTATCGGTCGCGAAGCTGTGGATGACGCCGCGCGGCCTGACGGTTTCGATAAAGTCGCCGAATTCTTCCTTGGGGAAGTAGTCATACATCTCCGGCTCTTCCTCGGCGTTGAGATGGTAGAGGTTGCCGTAGAACTCGTCGAAACCGTGGTTGGTGGGCAGCATGTGATTGAGATCGCCGAGGTGATTCTTGCCGAACTGGCCGGTCGTGTAGCCCTCGTTTTTCAAGAGCGCCGGAATCGTCACGATCTTTTCGTTCATGCCGACCGGCGCGCCCGGAATGCCCACCTTGGACAGACCGGTGCGCATTACGCTCTGGCCCGTAATGAATGACGATCGGCCCGCGGTGCAGGACTGCTCGCCGTAGGAATCCGTAAAAATCATTCCTTCCTTCGCCAGTCTATCGATGTTGGGCGTTTTGTATCCCATCAGACCCATTGAGTAACAACTCAGATTGGAGATGCCGATATCGTCGCCCCATATCACGAGGATATTGGGCTTCTTTACTTTGGCCATTTTCGCGCTCCCATTTTTTGATGCTTTTGGTTCTGCAGTTTTCTGGGTTGTTCTTTGCTTCACTGACGCGACCTTCTCCGAAGCCGTGTTTCCGCCAGCCTTCTTCGTTGGACCTTTCTTTGCCGACTTCTTTGCCATTTGATCTCCTCACCCGAACGGACCGACCTGAAACAGCATGCTGACGATGGCGGCGATGCCGATGAACAGCAGAATCGCTGCGGTGATCAGCGTCAGCGAAACCGGAAAGCCGCTCTGGGCGTGAATCAGTTCGGATTCCGCCATGGATTTGCGCTCTTCGCGCAGGTGAGCCATGAACTGAAGGTGATAGCCGATGCCGCCAAGCAGCATCAGGACTCCCAGTGCCACCAGCGTCAAGCCGAAATTGCGCGCGGGCGCGCCATGCGTGACTATGTTCTGGTCGCGCAGCTTCTCGAACACTTGATAGATCGTAAAGCCGAACGAGATCAGCGAAAGCGAGGTCCGGATCACCGACATCAGGGTACGGTCGGCGCTCATGCGGGTGCGCTGGAAGGACATGCCGGTGCGGCGCGACGACAACTCGACCGAGATCTGGTCGGCAGCAGATTTTGAGGTTACGCCTTCAGCCATTGAACGCCTCTTAACTACATCAACGCGCCGGTACCCTTTCGCGCGAACCACCAGATGGCGGCGCGCTCGACGATCCATCGAAAGATAAAGTAGGGAATGACGGCGAGCAGGATCGCCATCATCAACGCTTCCGCGGGATAGAAGCGGTCGAGCACCTTGAATTGATAGATCACGTCCATGCTGAGCCCGAGCAGCACGACCCGCGCTGTGGAAATGGCACCCTCGCGCAGCCGCCCGGCTGACGCGTTGTTGTCCCACCACGCCGACCAGAAGAATGATTTGTGGCCGAGCCGCGCATCCCTGATGCCGTCCGGCAACGCCGCCAGCGCGGCCATCACCGGCTGCAGATAGAAGCGGAACGTCATCGGTCCGTGGATGCGTTCGAAGATGTCCGCCCAGAACCGGCGATGGATTTCGATCGACCATCCGTACCAGGCGATCCCGAGGCCAAGCAGCACGACCGACACGGCGACCGCGAGCCAGGTCAGGGCACGCGCAAACGCCGATGTCGGAGCTGATGTCATTTGACGTCCCTCACCACACACCGGAACCCAAGATGGCTGGTCGAGGTGTCGATCGCCTCGGCATGCCGCGCCGCCGGGCGATAGCGGCGGCAATAATTCGGTGCGCACAGATGCGAACCACCCTTGATGACCTTGCGTGGCATTCTGACGTTCGGCTGACGCGGGTCGTAGCTGCCCTCCTCGCGCCCGCCGCGCGGATTTTCGGGAATGCAGCACGCCTTTGGCGCGTCGGCCTCATGTTTCGGCGAATACCAGTCCGAGGTCCATTCCCAGACATTGCCGATCATGTCGTGCAGGCCATAACCGTTCGGCGGAAACGCCGTCACCGGCGAAGTGCGGTCGTAGCCATCCTCATGGCGATTGTGCAGCGGGAATTCACCCTGCCAGGTATTGGCCATATGCACGCCATCGGGCACAAATTCGTTACCCCATGCGAACTCAACGCCGTCGAGACCACCACGTGCGGCGAATTCCCACTCGGCTTCAGTCGGCAGGTCCTTGCCCACCCATCGCGCATAGAGCAGCGCGTCCGAATAGGCGACATGTACGACGGGATGATCGTTCAGGACATTGATGTTGCTCTTGGGCCCGTAGGGATGCCGCCAGTCAGCCTCCTTCATAAACGACCACCACTGGCTCCAGTCGCGCAGATCGTAGGTCGAGTGCGGCCGCTCGAACACCAGCGAGCCCGCGTAGAGCATGTGCGGCAAAGCACCGGGATAATGCTTTGGGTCAGGCGGGATTTCGGCAAAGGTCTTGTGACCGGTTGCGATCACAAACCGCTTGAACTGACGGTTGGTCACCGGCGTGCGGTCGATCCAGAAGCCCTCCAGCGTCACGCGATGTACCGGCGCTTCCTCGGGATAATGATTGTCGGAGCCCATTCGGAATGTGCCGCCGGGAATGCGGATCATGTCGGCGGTCCGGCCATCTTCCGACGGCTTGTCGCCCTGCCGGACGTCGGTTTGCAGCAGCGTCATGGCACTGACTCCTGACGTGCGCGGTTACGGGCAAACGTCCCAGAAGCCCTGCGTCTTGCTCGGATCGGAGTAGTACCAGCAGTAACCCGGCGCCGGCGGTGAGCCGGCATAGGCTGCTGCGGAGGCAGCGGCGACGAATCCGATCGCCGCACCGGCCGCGATCGCGCCGCCCGGACGCCAATAGTAATTGGCCGGACGGACCCAGCGGCCGGTGCGCGCGACACCCGGCCCCACCACCGCACCCCCACGCACCACGGTCCGACTGGCAGCGTTGCCTCGCGGACCGACGACGGTGGTCCGGCGTACAGAGCCTCCGGCTCGCGCGTGGACTTCAGTCACCAGACTGTCTTGCGTGCGTTCTTGCTTGAGTTGCTGCTGCAGCGAACCGGAGGGCACGATGACCGTCGCCGTTACCGGCGAAGGCGTCAGAACAACGAAGGCGGAGAAGGCCAGCGCGTAGAGCATTTCGTTGCGAGCGTTGGCCAGATCGACAAAGCGGGTTCTCGTTGAACGCATAGGCGGACCCTTTTCTTATTGCGGCCGCTCGCGTTTGGGTTGCGCGCGGCAGACGTAGATCAGTCAGCCCCTCTTCCCTTTTTCCGCCCAATTTTTGGCGCGGCTCATTGGCGCACAGCCTCAGCCTCTTCAAAGGCTTACGAGACACGAAGCATTGGCGCACTTGCAGGCTAAACGAATCTCGAAGCTCTGTGATGTGCAGTTTGTGCCAATCTGCATCGGCTCGATTTCAGCCTTAATGGACAACTTCGCAAATCGATCAACGCATTGACCGAACTGCATCTCGTACTGTCCAAAACTTTAGACAAATATTCTCGCCGGCTCTCGAGTCTGCGCTGAGCGTCTGTGCATCAGAGCAAACCTGATCACAGCGGATCACTGAAATTCATTGTGATCGCGCGGGAGTTGTGGCTAGATCGAGTCGGGGATGGGGCATCGCTTCCTTGGGAGTTGTCGATGCGCTATGGTTTGTGTTCGTTACTTCTCGCTGCGGCAACGCTCCACGCGTTCGAGAAGCGCGCGGAAGCCGCCGAGGCCGCGACCGGCATCTACCTTCTTGGTTCGCGCTCCGTTGGAGCCGGCATCACGCCGCCGCCGGGCCTCTACTTCAACGACGATACTTACTTCTACAGCGGCAAGATCGGCGGCGGGCGTACGCTGCCGCTGGGCGGCCTGCTGGTCGCAAATGTCTCCGCACAGAGCTGGATCAATCTGCCGACCACGATGTGGGTCACGCCGGCGAAGATTCTCGGCGGTGACCTCGCCGTCTCCCTCACCACGCCGTTCGGCGAACCGCGCGTCAACGCCAATCTCCTGGTGAACTCGCCGCGGTTCGGGCCGATCGGCGTCAACGCCACTGATGCACAGCTCAACGTGAGCGATTTCTTCGTGAACTCGTTCATCGGATGGCACGCCGGCAATTTCCACTGGCAGCTCGGTGTCGGAGGCGTCATTCCATCCGGCACCTATGTGCCTGGCCAGTTGTCCAACGTATCCCTGAACCGGCCTGCCATCGACGTGTTCGGTGCGATCACGTGGCTTGATCCCGCGATCGGCTGGGATCTCTCCGCAGCCGCAGGGTTCACGTTCAACAAGACGAACACCGCCACCGACTACAAGACCGGCGACGAATTCCACCTCGAATGGGCCGCGACCAAATATCTGACCAAGGAATTCACGATCGGCTTGGTCGGCTACTTCTATCAGCAACTGACGCCGGACAGCGGCACCGGCGCGCTCCTCGGTGCGTTCGAAGGGCGCGTGGTCGCGCTCGGCGGATCGATCGGCTATATGTTCGAGATAGGAAAGCTGCCGGTATCGACACGCATCAAGGTCTATCGCGAGTTTGACGTGCGGAACCGCATGGAAGGCACCGCGGGTTTCTTCACCGTGGCCGTCCCGCTCGCGATCGACAGCAGCAGCCAAGCTGCGCCCCTGAAGCCAATCAAGGCAAAGTTTTAGCAGCGGGATGCCGAACCATGAGCGGGCAGCTTGCGGTCAACACCTCCAGTCTGGACAGCTTCGAAGGCCTTCACAACGCGATCAGAGGATCGCATGTCGAGGTGACGCAACTCGGCCGCGGAAAGTTTCGAGGCTCATTGAGCCATGTCGGGATCGGAGATTTTTCGCTCAGCATCGGCTCGTTTTCCGTCGGCGTTCGCACCCAGCGCGTCTCGACCGATGACAAGCTCGTTGTCGGGATGCTGCTGAATTCGGAAGACCGGGTCACCCACTGGTCCTTCGATATGCGTCCGGCGGATGTCCTGATCATGCCGCCCAGCACCGAGCATGACGGAATTTTTCATGGCGCCTCATCCTATGCCGCGATCCGTCTCGATCTTGCCGAGGTCATGTCGCTGTTCAAGGGTGAACCAAGATTGAGCGACCCCGCCGCATGGCTCAACAAAAACGTCTATCAGGCGGACCCTTCGATCGGGATTGCGGCGACGCACCGATTGCCACTGATCATTTCCCGGTTGGCACGGCAACAGAGCGCCTTGTCCGATGCCGTCGCCGATTTCTGGAAGCGCTCGATCATCGATGCCGTCACCGGAACCATCGCGCAATCATTACCGCCTGACACCAGAGGGCTTCTGCCCTCGGCGATGCAGCTGGTCGGGAAAGTCGACGACTATCTCGAAGCCGCCGGCCTTCGCCCCGTGCACGTTTCCGAAATCTGCGCCCACCTCAACGTGTCACGACGGACTCTGCATCGCGCATTCTACGACGTTTTCGGTTTGGGACCGATATCGTTCCTGCGTCACAAGCGGCTTTGCGCCATTCATTCCGTTCTGAGGGAAAGCAATCCTGCGACGGTCACCGTCGCGCAGGTGGCGATCCGGCACGGCTTCATCGAGCTTGGACGCTTCTCTCACTACTATCACTCGCTGTTCGGGGAGTATCCTTCGGAAACGCTTGGCGGCCGCGGGTTCCGCGCGCGCAAGGAGATCGATCAAGATTTTTTCGAAGCGGTTCCGATGAGGACTAACACCAATTAACCGGCCGCTTCCGCGAAACCCGCCGGCGTCAAATTCCCGGATACCAGCTTGCCGCGGTGCGAGAGCAACAGCCGCCGAATGTCCGCGGCTGGTATCGCGGGGCTGAACAGAAATCCCTGTATCTCGGTGCAGCCGAGAATGTACAGCAGGTTTCGCTGCTGCTCGGTCTCGACGCCTTCCGCTGTCGTCGTCATGTCGCTCGCGGCCGCAATGTTCACTACCGCCTGGACGATCGACGACGACGCGCCTGCGCCGGCCAGATCCCTGATGAAAGAGCGGTCGATCTTGATCTTGTCGAATGGAAACCGCTGCAGATAGCTCAGCGAGGAATACCCGGTGCCGAAATCGTCCAGCGCGATGCGTACCCCGAGCTTGCGCAACTGATGCAGCATCTGAAGCGCGCCGTCGTCGTCGCGGATCAGCACCGCCTCGGTGATCTCGAGCTCGAGCCTGGATGCGGCGAGGCCCGAGGCAGCAAGGGCCGCCGCCACGTTGAGCGCCAGCGTCTGGCTCCGGAACTGAACCGGTGAAACGTTGACCGCGACGCGGACCTCCGCCGGCCAGCTGGCAGCCTCGGCGCACGCCGTATTGAGCACCCAGTGCCCGAGTTCGTTGATCAGGCCGGTCTCTTCCGCGACCGGAATGAACTCCGCGGGCGAAATCATGCCGCGTTCGGGGTGGCGCCATCGCAGCAGCGCCTCGCAGGAGGAAACCTTGCCGTCCTCGAGATTGAGCACAGGCTGATAATAGGCCTCGAGGCCGCCATCTGATATCGCCTGACGCAATTCGAGTTCCAGGACTCGTCGCGCCTTGGCGCGGGCGTCCATGCCGGCCTCGAAGAAGCGGTAGGTCCGCCGTCCTTCGCCTTTGGCGCCGTACAGCGCGAGGTCCGCGTTCCGGAGCAACTGGTCGAGATCGAGCCCATCGCCGGAGGCGAGCGCGATGCCGATGCTGGCATCTGTTGTGATCAGGTGGCCCGCGCACTCGAACGGCGCCCTGATCGCCGCGTAAATTCCTTCAACAAGTTGAGTGGTTTCCGTCTGTTTCTTGATACCGGTTTGAATCACGGCAAACTCGTCACCGCCCAGCCGCGCCGCCACATCTGTATCCTTCAGACACAAGCGCAGCCTTTCGCCTACGCCTTTGAGCAACTCATCGCCGATCGCATGGCCAAGGGCATCGTTGACGCTCTTGAATTCGTCGATGTCGATATAGAATACCGCCAGCTGTTCGCCCGGTCGGACCGTCTTCAGCGCCTGTTCCAGTCGCTCGCGAAACAGGAGCCGGTTGGGCAGGTCGGTCAGCCCGTCATAATGCGCCAGGTGGGCGATTTTCTCGTCAGCGCGGGTGCGCTCGGTGATGTCCTCGATCGTGGCCACCCAGCCACCCGCATTCAGCGGCCGGTTGACGATCTCGATCGCCCTGCCGCCGGGCGCTTCCGTGAGTTGCCTCGTGGCTTTGCCGAGCGACACGGTGCGGATGATGGCATTGCAGAACGCGTCGACATCGCCGTCAAAGGAGCCGGTTTCTTTGCGGTGTTCGATCAAGCGATGCATCGTGCAGCCGGGCTTCGCTACATCCGGCGACAGGCCAAACATATCGATATAGGGCTGATTACAAATGACGATGCGCGCCGATGCATCATAGAGAACAAGACCTTGCGGGATATTGTTTACGGCAATTGTGAGCTGGCGCCGTTCGGCCGCGAGCCGCTGGTCGGACAATCGATGACGCCTCAGCAGCAGAGCGACGACGAGTGCGAGGATCACGACGAGGGCAAGCAGTACGCGTTCGCGAAGCTCCCACGCCGATGTCGCCACGCCGGCCGAAATCGCCACCGCGATCAGGACAGCACAAAGCGCCAGGCGCCTCACCGTCCCGGTCTTCTCTACAGGATTCGCAGAATCGCCCGGCATGTAATGGCCGCTATCGAAAGTCACCTGGTCCGTCCCAGCGTGACATCGTTACGCACGACAAATGGAAGGCGGGTTACAACTTGCGGTTAGCAATCGGTTACCGCGATACACGGACTGACACTTGATCTCGAGTCCGGTACCGGACGTTGCCAGCCCCCGATCAAATCCGGCCTCTCCCCCGATGTGGTAAATGAATGATTAATCCAGAGCCGATCGCACGCGCGCGCGCAAATGCAGAAAAGCGCTGATTTTCCTGCACAACTGGCGTGTCGTGGCCGTGGCAGGCGCCTGCTGCAAAACGAAGCCTGAGCGGGATGCAACAGATTTAGCCAATCTGGAACGGCGGCGGTTTAACCGTTTTGCTAGTCCCGGCCGCCCATAATGCGGCCAGACCAATCTCATGACATGCCAGGTTCAACATCGTGACATCCTTCGGACGTGTGATTTCGGTGCGCGGCTCCCTCGCCCGGGTCGGACTTCTCGCGGTAAGCCAGATGGCTACCTCGGAAGTACGCGCCACTGTCGGCCGCTTCATCAGCATCCGCTGCGCAACCTCCACCATCGTCGCCATGATCACCGACGTAACCTGCGAGGACCTGCCGAGCTCCGATAATTACATTGCCAGCGCGGGCGTCGACCTGCTCGGCGAAATCCTCGGCGGCGATCGCCCGAAATTCCAGCGCGGCGTCACCAACTATCCGACCATCGGCGATGCCGTCGAGCTGATCACCAATCAGGAATTGCGCACGGTCTATGCGCCGACCGGTTCGGACCAGATCAATGTCGGCACGCTGCAACAGGACCGTTCGGTCATCGCCTATGTCGACGTCGAGGAAATGCTCTCCAAGCATTTCGCGGTGCTCGGCTCCACCGGCGTCGGTAAGTCGACCGGCGTCTCGCTGCTGCTCAACGAAATCCTCAAATCGCGGCCGAACCTGCGGATATTCCTGCTCGACGTCCACAACGAATACGGCCGCTGCTTCGGTGACCGGGCGCTGGTGCTCAACCCGCGGAACCTGAAACTGCCGTTCTGGCTGTTCAATTTCGAAGAGATCGTCGACGTCCTGTTCGCCGGCCGCCCCGGCGTGCCCGAAGAGCTCGATATTCTTGCCGAAGTCATTCCGATGGCGAAGGGCATCTACACCCAATACCAGAACGCCGACCGCGTCGGCTTGAAACGGATCGATCCCAAGGCGATCGGCTACACCGTCGATACGCCGGTGCCCTATCGCCTGGTCGACCTGATTTCGCTGATCGACGAGCGGATGGGCAAGCTGGAAAATCGCTCGTCGCGCATCATCTATCACAAGCTGATTTCGCGCGTCGAAACCGTGCGCAACGACCCGCGCTACGCGTTCATGTTCGACAACGCCAATGTCGGCGGCGACACCATGGCGGAAGTCATCAGCCATCTGTTCCGCCTGCCCGCCAATGGCCGGCCGATGACCATCATGCAGCTCGCCGGCTTCCCCGCCGAAGTCGTCGATTCCGTGGTGTCGGTGCTGTGCCGCATGGCGTTCGATTTCGGCCTCTGGAGCGACGGCGTCTCGCCGCTGCTGTTCGTCTGCGAAGAGGCGCATCGTTACGCCGCCGCCGACCGCAATATCGGCTTCGGCCCGACCCGCAAGGCGGTCTCGCGTATCGCCAAGGAGGGCCGCAAATACGGCGTCTATCTCGGCCTGGTCACGCAGCGTCCGGCCGAACTCGACGCCACCATCATCTCCCAGTGCAACACACTGTTTGCGATGCGCCTTGCCAACGACCGCGATCAGGCCTTGCTGCGCTCGGCCGTCTCGGACGCCGCCGCCAATTTGTTGTCGTTCGTGCCCTCGCTCGGCACCCGCGAAGTGCTGGCGTTCGGCGAAGGCGTGGCACTGCCGACGCGGCTGCGCTTCAAGGAAGTGCCTATCCATCAATTGCCGCGCAGCGAGGCCACCATCGCGACCGCGCCGTCGGTCGCCGCCGGTCACGACATGCATTTCGTCAGCGCCGTGCTGGACCGCTGGCGCGGCGCCACCTCGCATCGCGACGTTCCCAACGATCCCATGATCAACGAACGGCCCGCCGCACGAACGCTGGAACCGCGTTCTGTCGAAGCGCCGATGCTGCAGCCGTCGCTGGGCCTGGATCCCGACCGCTTCTCGCTGTTGAAGAAGCCGCTGCGCTGACAGCTTCGGCGGGTCTCGCGTTCCCGCCCATTTTCCCGGCGCGAACCGGTATCCACATCATTCAAAAACGCGATATGGTTCCGGCACGAGCGCCGCATCGCGCGGCCAAAGCCGGAACCATTCCATGACGCAGCCTGTTGCAAAGCGATTTCCGACGCCCTCCCTCGACAAGCTGCCGGAGGATATCCGCACCCGTATCCTGGCGGTGCAGGAGAAATCGGGCTTCGTTCCCAACGTCTTTCTGACGTTGGCCTACCGTCCCGACGAATTCCGCGCGTTCTTTGCCTATCACGATGCGCTGATGGAAAAGGACAGCGGCCTGACCAAGGCCGAGCGCGAAATGATCGTGGTGGCGACGTCCAGCGCCAACCAGTGCCATTACTGCGTGATCGCTCACGGCGCGATCCTGCGCATCCGGGCAAAGAACCCGCAGATCGCCGACCAGATCGCCGTCAACTACCGCAAGGCCGACATCACGCCGCGCCAGCACGCCATGCTCGACTTCGCCATGAAGGTGAGCCAGGAGGCGAACACGGTTTCCGAACAGGATTTTGCCGAAGTCGCCGGCCACGGATTCTCCGACGACGACATCTGGGACATGACGGCGATTTCCGCGTTCTTTGCGCTGTCGAACCGGCTGGCCAACGTCACCGCGATGCGGCCGAACGACGAGTTCTACATGATGGGGCGGCTGCCGAAATAGGCCCCTGTCGTGAAACGCAGGTTCCATGAGACTCTGCGGGGATCGGCCTGCGTGGATGCGCACCAACATTTTATGTTGGAAGCACGGCCGGCATGCTAAACAGCACCACAACCTTTGCGGACCGACTGCAGTGAAGCCCCAGCTGCCCATACAAAGGGATGACGAGCACGTCGTGGTCAAATTCCGGCCGCGCACCTCGGCCCATCCCCCCAGCCGGCGGGAAGAGCCTGCCGCGGCCAATGCCCAGCCGCCCGCCCCGACCAATGGCCAACCGGCGGCAAACGATCTGTCCCGCTACGAACGGTCCCGTGACGAGCCGGACGACTTCCGTCATCGCATGCTGGCCAACATTGCGGCCCTGGCCTTCACGATGGCGCTGACGGTAATCGGGATATGGCTTGCGATCAGCATTGCCGATCTGCGCAAGACCCAGGATTGCGTGCTGATGGGACGCCGGGACTGCGCCCGGATTTCCGCGATGCCGCACACCTAGAATGCTGGCCTAAACGGCCATTTTCGCCGATAAATCGGTCCCCACAGGGGTTGCCAACCTCCATTGAACTCAGGGCTGCGCTCCGATATACGGGCTCTCGACTCCGGCCGGGGGAAAAACGCCGCGCCCGCCTCCTCCAAGCCGTCCCGGATTTATCTCCAATATATCAAAGGCTTAATGATGTCCTCTACATTCGATCAGATCGCCAACATTATCGCCGAGACTTGCGACATTCCGCGCGACACGATCAAGCCGGAGAGTCACGCCATCGACGATCTGGGCATCGACAGCCTGGACTTTCTCGACATCGCCTTTGCCATCGACAAGGCGTTCGGGATCAAGATGCCGCTCGAAAAATGGACCCAGGAGGTCAACGACGGCAAGGCCACGACCGAACAGTACTTCGTGCTGAAGAACCTCGCCGATCGTATCGACGAACTGGTCGCAGCCAAGAACGCGGGCACGGGCGCGTAATCGCCCACCATGGATCTTGATTATTTCCAGCTGATCGATCGGATCGTCGACCTCAATCTCGGCGAACGGACGATTGTGGTCGAAGCCCAGGTTCCGGAAAAGCACACCATTTTCGAGGGCCATTTCCCCGGCTTCCCAATCATGCCCGGTGTCCTGCTGACCGAAGCGATGGCGCAGAGTTCGGGCTGGCTTTTGCTCGGCGTGTTGAAGTTCGAGCGCATGCCGTTCCTGGCCATCGTCAAGGAAGCCAAGATGCGGGGGTTCGTCAGTCCCGGTCAGTTACTGACGATCGAAGCCAAGGTCGAGCACGAAGGTTCCGGCTTTGCGGTCACCAAGGCGAAGGGCCGCATCGGCAAGGAACTGAAGTGCAGCGCTGAAATAACCTTCGGCCTTGCCCCATTCCCCGACCCGACTTTTCGCGTGTTCATGGACGCGAAGGCTAAGGAGATCGGGTTCCCCATGCAGGTGCTGAAGCATGACTGAACCCACGGCACCGGGTGCCAAGGAAGTCTGGATCACCGGCATCGGCATCGTGTCCTCGCTCGGTGAGGGACTGGACGCGCATTGGGATGCGCTCAACCAGAAGCGCATCAATGTCGACGACAAGCGCTTCGCGCCTTACATCGTCCATCCCCTCGCCCCGGTCAGCTTCGACGCCCAGATCCCGAAAAAGGGCGACCAGCGCCAGATGGAAGCCTGGCAGCGCATCGGCACCTATGCCGCCGGGCTGGCGCTGGATTCCGCCGGCGTCAAAGGCAACCAGGAAATCCTGGGACGGATGGACATGATCGTGGCCGCCGGCGGCGGCGAGCGCGACATTGCCGTCGACCTCGCGATCATGAACGCCGACGCCAAGGGTAATTCGAGTCCGGCCTTCCTCAACGAACGGCTGATGAATGATTTGCGGCCGACGCTGTTTCTGGCCCAGCTCTCCAACCTGCTCGCCGGCAACATCGCCATCGTCCATGGCGTGTCCGGAACCTCGCGCACCTTCATGGGCGAGGAAGCAGCCTCCATCGATGCGGCGCGGATCGCGCTGGCGCGGATCGAATCCGGGCAGAGCGAGATCGCACTGGTCGGCGCCGCGCATAATGGCGAGCGCCCCGATCTGCTCATCCTCTATGAATTCGGCGATTTCAATCTGACCGAGAAATACGCCCCGGTGTGGCAGCGCGACGATAAAGGCGGTTTCGCGCTTGGTTCCGCCGGCTGCTTCCTGGTGATGGAATCCCGCGAGCACGCCGAAGCCCGCGGCGCCAAGCCCTACGCCCGGCTAACCAAGGTGGTCGCCGACCTCGCCCAGCGCAAGCAACCCGGCGCGGTGACGAAATCGCTGGAAGCGTTGTGGCCGAAGCTCGGCATCACCGGCGATACCGGCAACCTGATTACCGGCGCGACCGGCGTCGGACCGGTGACGTCGGAAGAAAAGGAATTCCTGCGCCAGCATCCCGGCTTTGCCGTGCGCGCGACCGGGACGATGTTCGGCCACACGCTGGAAACCCAGTTTCCGCTGGGACTGGCGCTGGCGGCACTGTCGCTGTCGCGCGGCGCGCTGTTTCCGCCCAACGATCCGACCGGGCTCGAGGTTGAAAAGCCTGGTGTGCCGGACCAGATTGTGGTGCTCGGGGCCGGTCACTGGCAGGGCGAAGGCATGGCGCTGGTCGAGGCCATCAAGTAGCGCGTGATCCGGAACAAGACAGCTGTTCAGGCGGGATCACGCCGAGACCATGAAATGAGCGCGCGAGCGCTTTCAGTTGCGGCGCAGCATCGACGGGGGAAACATGTCAGCACCACGCGATAAATTCGGCAGGCCGATCGTCGTCGTCACCGGCATGGGCGTCGTGACGTCGCTTGGCGCCGGCAAGAAGGACAACTGGACCAGGCTGACCGCGGGCGAATCCGGCATTCGCACCGTGACGCGCTTTCCGATCGACGGCCTGAAGTCGACGATGGCGGGCACCGTCGACTTCGTCAGTGTCGATCCCGTCTCCTCGACGGGACTGACCGAGCAGCTGGCTAAACTGGCGACCGAGGAAGCGCTCGAACAAGCCGCCATCGGCGGCAAGGCCGACTTCCCCGGGCCGCTGTTCCTGGCGGTGGCGCCCGTCGAGGTCGAGTGGCCGCAGCGGCTGGAACTCGGACGCGCGATCGGAAAGACCGATTTCGGTTATGAGGACATGCTGCGCGTCAGCGGCGGCGGCCGGTTCTCGGCGTTCCATCACCGTTTCATGTTCGGCTCGGTGGCAAGCCATCTGGCCGAGACGTACGGCACCAAGGGCTCGCCGATCTCGCTCTCCACCGCATGCGCATCCGGCGCGACCGCGATCCAGCTCGGCGTTGAAGCGATCCGCCGCGGCGACGCCGATGCCGCCCTGTGCGTGGCGACCGACGGCTCGGTCAATCCGGAAGCCCTGGTACGGTTCTCGCTGCTGTCGGCGCTCTCGACGCAGAACGATCCGCCGCAAGCAGCTTCAAAACCATTCTCGAAGAACCGCGACGGTTTCGTCATGGCGGAAGGCGCCGGCGCGATGGTGCTGGAAAGCTATGAGTCCGCAATGGCGCGGGGCGCAAGGATATTGGGCGTCGTCGCCGGCTGCGGCGAACTGACCGACTCCTTCCACCGCACCCGCTCCAGCCCGGATGGCAAGCCGATCATCGGCTGCATGCGCAAGACGCTGGCGGATGCCGGCCTCGAGCCGGAGCAGATCGACCATATCAACGCGCATGGCACCGCGACGCCGGAAAACGACAAGATGGAGTACAACACCACCGCCGTCGTGTTCGGCGATCATCTGCCGAAGATCCCGGTGTCGTCGAACAAGTCGATGGTCGGGCACACGATTTCAGCCGCCGGCGCGGTCGAGGCCGTGTTCTCGCTGCTGACGCTCGAGCATCAGCGGATTCCGCCGACCATCAACTACGAGGTTCCGGATCCGGCCATTTTGTTCGACGTGGTCGCCAACCAAGCGCGCGACGCCCGCGTCACCGCCGTGATGTCCAACTCTTTCGGATTCGGCGGGCAGAATGCCTCGCTGATCCTGACGCGTGAACCGGCCTAGCAGCCGCGTGGCCTCTTGTTTTGACGCGTTTTCTTGACGCGAACCGGGATCCACTTCGCTTGAAAACGCTATCGTAGTCCCCATGAACCGCCTGCTCCTACGCACCAAGGCGCGCCTGCGCGACGCCGCCAAGCCGGCCACGGAAGCCGCCGTGGGCGCGCTGACGATCGCCCTGCTGCGCACCACGCGCTATTTCGATCCGGACAAGACTGCCAATTTCTTCGGCCGCGTCACGCGCTTCATCGGCCGCAGGCTGCGTGAGGACCGGATCGGCCGCGAGAACCTCACGGCTGCCTTCCCGGAAAAATCACCGGAAGAGATCGAGAAGATCCTGGCCGGCGTCTGGGACAATCTCGGCCGCATCGGCGCCGAATTTGCCCATCTCGATCACATCTGGGATTACGACGTCGATCGTCCGGACAAGCCGAGCCGGGTCGAGTTCGGCGCGCGGACCAAGCAGATCTTCGATCAGCTCAGGGACGACGGCAAGCCCGCCATCATCTTCGCGAGCCATCTCGGCAATTGGGAGATACCGGCGCTCGGCGCCGTCGCGCACGGGCTCGATTGCGCGATCCTGTTCCGGCGGCCCAACAGCGAATCGGCCGATCGCGCGATCGAGCGGATCCGCGCCGTCAAAATGGGCACGTTGATCCCGGCCGGCCGTGAGGCGCCGCTCAAGCTCGCCGAAGCGCTGCAGAACAACCAGCACGTCGCGATGCTGGTCGATCAGTATTTGACCAACGGCGTCGACGTCACCTTCTTCGGCCGCAAGACCAAGGCCAATCCGACGCTGGCCCGCCTGGTGCGCCAGGTCGAATGCCCGATCCATGGCGTGCGCATCATCCGCCTGCCCAACCATCGCTTCCGCGCCGAACTCTCCGAAGAGGTCAAGCCAGTGCGCGATGCATCGGGGCAGATCGACATCGCCGGCACGATGCAGGCCGTGACCTCTGTCATCGAGGGCTGGGTGCGCGAGTATCCGGACCAGTGGCTGTGGCTGCACCGAAGGTGGCGGTAGCGCCTCTCTGGTAGCCCGGATATGAGCCAACGGGTCGCGCGAATGCGCGCCCGATGACAGGCTCCGCGATATCCAGGACCGGTCTCAGCGGTGTCCCCGGATATCTCTTCACTCATCCGGGCTGCAGGCCGGCTTAGCCGCCGAACACCAAGCCGAGGTTCCACGCCTTCATCGCGACGGTCGCCCCCAGGACAAGGATGATCTGCAGCAGCGTGCGCGTTGAAAAGAACGTGAGGATGTTGGTCATGTGATGCTCCCGGCGGCAGCTATAGAATCTGCCTCGGGTTCCGGCAACAGTAGCGCACGAACATCCGGGATCTTACGGTGGTGCTTGCATCTGCTGGGGAACGGGTAACGCGTCGGCCCGCGTCAACACCGTCGTCGATGAGGTTTGCGCGGGACGCAAATAACTCCCGGCACCAGCCATACTCGTAATCATCGATACACCCTTCCGCAGCGACAAGGGTGGCAGCAATCATTGTGCCAAGCTGAAATGCCTGAAACGGCTGGTGTCCTGTCCGCGAAAGGAGTTTCACACCGGAAAATCTTGCCGACAACGGCATGTATTTCCACGCGCGTGTATCCCGTCCATTACCGACGGCACCTACACGTTTCCTCCGCAAGCAATGACCCACACGCGCGAATGCTCGCTGTCGACGGCGCCTGCGAGGACCGCTCCCATCGCCAACGCTCCGCTCGGCTCCGCCCGAATGCCGCATGTCTCGTGGAGCAGCGTCATTGCACCCTGCACAAGCTCGTCGTCGACCGCGCACACCCGGACGTTCGACCGTTCCAGGATTTCGAATGCGCGCGTCCCGATCTGACGCGAGCGCAGCGCATCGCATATCGTATCCCCTGAAGGTTCGATCCGGACCGGCATCCCCGCTTCGCGTGCCCGGGCATATCGCCGGTGGGTGGCCGGCTCGACAACATAGATCGCAGCGGAAATAGATCGCGACCGCAGGGCAAGCGCCACACCCGCAGCCAGTCCGCCACCGCCGCAGGCCACGACCACCGCATCGGAAGCAGTACTCCTCGCCTCAATGGCAGCTGCCACCTCAGAACCAAGCGTATAGCTTCCCGCAATCATCTCGATGTCGTCGAAGGCATGCAGGTTACGCCAACCGCGTCCTCGCGCTTCCGCCTGCGCACGTGCAGTCAACTCGGACCGCTCGGCGATCTTTATCTCAGCTCCGGTTTTCCGCGCCTGTTCTCGTTTGAAATCCGGTGCGTCGCTGGGCATCATCAGACAGGCTGGTTTGTCGAGCACCTGAGCCGCCAAACCAACCGCGATTGGAAAGTTTCCTGCTCCGGCAGCAACAACACCTCGCTCGGCGTTTCTTAACCCAAGTACGGCACCACGAAACTTGAACGATCCGCTACGTTGAACGGTCTCGTCCTTGACGTGGATCATCCGCCCAACCCGCGCGTCCAGCACGGGCGAGGATCGCACAGGAGTCTCTAAGACTTGGCGAGCAATGAATTGGAGATCGCCGGGGGAAGGAACGACCAACGGACCAGGCATTTTCGACTTAGCGGCAAATGCGAATGAACATCGCCGCTTATCAGGCAGATTCACATATCTGTCTAATCAGCTGTTGTGACGGTCCGACTTTTCTCGTGACTGCTGACCTGGAATATTTCGCCGCGCGATCGTGCCGATAGATCCTACTTCCCGGTCTTCACCCGAGTCCAAAGCCGGTTGATGATGCGCTGGGTCGCGGGATCGCGGGCGTTGATCACGAACAGCTTTTTCTGGATCGCCTCATCCGGATAGATGTTCTTGTCGCCCAGGATTTTGGGATCGACCAGCTTCTGGCTCGCCAGATTGCCGTTGGCGTAGGACAGGAAATTCGAATTCTTGGCGGCGACCTCCGGCCGGTAGAGATAGTCGATCAGCTGATAGGCTTCCGTCACGTTCCTGGCGTCGGCCGGGATCGCGAGATTGTCGAAGAACATCTGCGCGCCTTCCTTCGGGATGGTGTAGCCGATCTCGACATCGTTCCTGGCCTCCGCCGCCCGGCTGCGCGCCTGCATGATGTCGCCCGACCATCCGACCACGAAGCAGATTTCACCTGACGCCAGCGCGCCCAGATATTCCGACGAGTGAAACTTGCGGACATAGGGCCTGATCCTGGTAACGAGATCGGCGGCCTTTTCCAGATCGGCTTGCTTGGTCGAGTTCGGATCGATGCCGAGATAGCTCAGCGCCGCGGGCAGAATGTCGTCGGCGGAATCCAGCATGTGGATGCCGCAATCCTTGAATTTTGCGAGGTTCTCCGGCTTGAAGACGATATCCCAGCTGTCGATTTTGGCGTCAGCGCCCAAAATCTTCTGCGCCGTTTTGACGTTGTAGCCGATCCCGGTGGTGCCCCACATGAAATTGGCGCCGTAATTATTGCCGGGATCGTAGGTCGCGAGTTGCTTCGTCACCACCGGCCAGGCGTTGGCGAGGTTGGGCAGTTTCGACTTGTCGAGCTTGAGGAAAACCTTTGCCGTGATCTGGCGCTGCAGGAAATAGCCGGTGGGAACGACGACGTCGTAACCGGATTTTCCAGCGAGCAGCCGTGTCTCCAGCGTCTCGTTGGCGTCGAAGGTGTCGTAAGTTACCTTGATGCCGGTTTCCTTGGTGAAATCCTCCAGCACGCCAGGCGCCATGTAGTTCGACCAATTGTAGAAATTGACCGTGCGCTCTTCGGCTCGCGCCGGCGACAACAACAGGATCGCGGCAACCGCGCCAATGAAACCAACAACATTGCGGGTCCGGTCGTGCATCTCGTCTACCTCTTCCGGCGATGCACCGCGTCCGACAAACGCTCCAGCGCCGTGTCCAGGGTGGCGTCCTTCTTGGAGAAACAGAAACGCACAACCGACGTCACGGCATCCTGTTCGTAGAAGGCCGACACCGGGATCGCGGCGACCTTGTAGTCGTTCACGATGCGATGGCAAAACTGCACGTCGGTCTCGTTGAGTCCGAGCGGCGACAGGTCGACGGTCAGGAAATAAGTGCCTTGTGATTTGAGGACGGGAAAGCCGATGCTCTCGAGCCCCTTCGTCAGGCGATCCCTGCTCCGCGCCAGCTCCTTGCGCATGTCGTAAAAATACTCGGCCGGCTTGTCGAGACCGTAGGCGACGGCGGCCTGCAAATTGGGCGCGGTCGTGAAGGTGAGAAACTGGTGCACCTTCGCTGCCACGCGCAGCAGCGGTGGCGCGGCGCAGACGAAGCCGATCTTCCACCCCGTCAGCGAAAAGATCTTGCCGGCGCTGCCGACCTTGATGGTGCGGTCGCGCATGCCCGGGATCGTGATCAGCGGGATATGCTCGCGGCCGTCGAAGGTGACATGCTCCCAAACCTCGTCGCAGATCGCGATGGTGTCGAACTCCTGGCAAAACCGCGCCAGCAATTCGAGGTCCTCGCGCGGATAGACTACGGCGGCCGGATTGAGCGGGTTGTTGAACAACACCGCCTTGGTCTTGTGATTGAAGACGCTGCGCAGCATCTCCTCGCTGAGCCGCCAGTCCGGCGGCTCGAGGCGCAACAGCCGCGGGATGCCGCCGGCCTGCCGGATGATGGGCAGGTAGCTGTCATAGACCGGCTGGAAGCAGACGACCTCATCGCCGGGCTCGACGACGGCAAGAATGGAAGACGTCAACGCCTCGGTGCCGCCCGACGTCACCATCACTTCGCTCATCGGATCAAGCGAGAGGCCGTGCCAGCGTCCATAGTGAGACGCGATCGCCTGCCGCAGTTCCGGAATGCCCATCATCGACGGGTATTGGTTATAGCCGTTGATCGACGCGTCGGCGGCGGCGCGCCTGATATCCTCAGGCCCGGGATCATCAGGAAAACCCTGGCCGAGATTGATGGCGTTGTTGTCGCGCGCGGCTTGCGACATCGCCTCGAAGACGGTGACGGGAAGGTCGGCGAAGACCTTGTTCATGGAGGTCATTTTTTCAAAGCAGTCCCTGGAAAAATCAACCGCCGGCCTTGGTCTGCAATCCCGCAGCCTTCCAGCCAATGATGCCGCCCGCCAAATGCTTGTCGTAGGGAAGCCCCGCGGCCTGCGCCGCCAGCGACGCCGTCACCGAGCGCTTGCCGGAACGGCAGGCGAAAACCACCTGCTTGCCCTTGGGGTCCGGAATGGCCGCCGGATCGAACGACTGCAGCGGAACCACCACGCCGCCAGGATAGGCTTCCACGGCGACCTCATTCGGCTCGCGCACGTCGACGAGCAGATAGCGTCCCTCCGCCATCCCCTTTGCGACTTCTTCCGGCGTCAAATCGTGCACCTGATGGTCCGCCACGTAATATCCTCCCGACATCCTGCTTTGAGGGGTCCCGCCCGCCAGCCGGGCGCCAAAGTCGCCTCTGGCGCGGCGAAAATCAAGCGCTGCGAACGGTTTAATAGGCCACCGAAACGGGGTCACGCGGTCACCGCGCATGGCGCCATTTATTCTCTCGCGGCGGTCTTTTCAGGTCGAAAGTTGCCTTGCAATGGGCCAGGCACCGACCGGGGTTAGCGAACCGGTCACCCTGTAACCCCGCCGCAGATAGAACCCCATGGCATTTGGGCTGGCTTCCGCACGAACTGTCTCAAAGCCCCGTCCACGCATCAGTCCCTCGAGCCGGTCGAGTAACGCGGCACCGACGCCCTGCCCGGCATATTCGGGGGCCGTGTACAGCGACTCGAGAGTGTCGCCGCGGATGCCGCCCCACCCGGCCACCACACCTTCTGCCTCCGCAATCCATATTTCCTGTTCGCGAAGCTTCCGCTCCATGCCGGCGAGGTTGAGCTGGGCCGCCCACGCCTCGGCATTTGCGATCGACATTCCCCGCGGTGCCAGTTCAAGGATCGATCGGCGCCGTACCTCGAACAAACGGGGCGCGTCGTCGTGGGTTGCCAAGCGGTGAACGACTGCACCCATGTCGACTAGCGATCCTACAATGAGACGTGAAATACACCTATGTTCTTCCAGCGCGCGGACTCATGCAACCAAATGCAGCCTAATGCGAGCCGGCGAAACCGACGGCATTTCCGGGATTGGACCCGTGCCCAGACATACGGTGGAAATGCCAAAATCGACGCGATTGACCCAACTCGGACGTTACCCTGCCGGAACTATCGGCAAAAAACTGTTAGGAATTGCCAAATAGTCTTCTCGCGGTCTGTCGCAAAATGGGTAGCTCTGTGCGGAAAGTCGTTAGAGGCGCGCTGCTGGTCTGCCTTGTAGTAACGGCTGTCATAGCCGTACTGGTGGCATCACTGTCGCTCTGGACTTGGTTCAAGAGTGCTCAAGTTGAGAGCTTTTATCAAGAAAAGCGCCTACTTGGCGAAATGCGCGCCCGGCAAAAGAGCAGCACAAACGACTCCGCAGCAGCACGTGAGGCGCTATTGGAAGTAGTGCCATTAAGAACAGAAAGAGAAGCAGCCATCGCAGTGCTCCGCAGGGAGGGACTCGGCTGCCAGACTATCGCTGAGCCGATCACAGACACCCGGCTGCGGCAACGCTTTCCGGAGGCTCGTGGATCGACGAATATGCCGAACAGCGGTCGGACCAGAAAAGACTTTGTCGATTGTCAAACGACGACGCCCAACGTCCTTGGACACAAACAGTGGATCGTAGACTTGGAATTCGATGCCGATGGGCGGTTGAGCGAAGTAGGCGTCGCGATGTGGAACATTTCTTTCTAGCCGCTTGACACGAGAGCAAACACTTTTCTGCGTTGATGCCCCATAGAAGCTCTCTGCAATAGCGATGCGACGTCCGAGTTTGGCACTTTTCGGGCCTGGTGCGATGTCCAAGTTAAGTCCGTATCGCGCACAAAGCGGACGTCCGCCAATCTCGATATATGAGTTCACGTCCTAGATCGTCACCTGCGTTCCCACCTCGACCACGCGCCCGGTCGGGATCTGGAAATAATCGGTGGCGTCGTTGGAGCTGCGGCTGAGCGCGATGAACAAATGATCCTGCCAGCGCGGCATGCCCGAATGCGCAGCCGGCTTGAGCGCGCGGCGGGACAGGAAGAACGACGTCGCCATGATGTCGAACTGCCAGCCGAGCTTGCGGGCGAGCGCCAGCGTTCTCGGCACATTGGGCGATTCCATGAAGCCGAACCGCAGCGTCATCTTGGAGAAGGTCTCGCTCAGTTGCTCCATCCGGATCCGTTCGGAATCATCGATCCGCGGCGTCGGCGCGGTTTCGATGGTGAGAATGACGTTCTTTTCGTGCAGCACCTTGTAATGCTTCAGGCTGTGCATCAGCGCCGTCGGTGCGCTTTCGGGGTCGCTGGTCAGGAACACCGCCGTACCGGGGACCCGCTGCGGCGGCCGTTTTTCCAGCATCGCCGCCAGTTCGACCAGCGGGAATTCCAGCTTGCGCGATTTCTCGAACAACAGCCGGCTGCCGCGCCGCCACGTATACATCAGCAGCATCACGATGCCGCCCAGCGCCAGCGGCACCCAACCGCCCTCGAACACCTTCAGCAGATTGGCCGCAAGGAAGGTGAGATCGAGGAACAGGAACGGCGCGATCAGCGCAGCGGCCGCCACCGCCGACCATTTCCAGACCCGCCAGACCACGACAAAGCCCATCATCGCCGTGACCACCATGGTCCCGGTCACGGAAATCCCGTAGGCCGAGGCCAGAGCGCTGGAGGAGCGGAACAGCAGCACCAGCAGAATCACCGAAATGAACAGCAGCAGATTGATGCGCGGAATGTAGATCTGGCCGGAATGCGACTCCGAGGTATGGCGGATTTCAAACCGCGGCATCAGGCCGAGCTGGATCGCGGTGCGCGTCAGCGAATAGGCGCCGGTGATGACGGCCTGGCTCGCGATCACGGTCGCGAGCGTAGCAAGCGCCACCATCGGGATCAGCGCCCAATCCGGGAACATCAGGAAGAACGGGTTTTCGATGGTCTTGGGATCGCCGATCAGGAGCGCGCCCTGCCCCAGATAATTCAGCGCCAGCGACGGCAGCACGATGGAGAACCAGGCGGTCTGGATCGGCCGTTTGCCGAAATGGCCGAGATCGGCGTAGAGCGCTTCCGCGCCGGTAACGGCGAGAAACACCGCGCCAAGCGTCACGAAGCCGATCACGCCATGATGGGTCATGAAGGAAACCGCATGGAGCGGGTTGAGCGCCAGCAGCACTTCGGGATGGCGCATGATCTGCGGCAGAGCGGCAACGGCAATGACCGCGAACCAGACGCACATCACCGGCCCGAAGAACGTGGCGACCCGCGCGGTGCCGCGCGACTGAACCGCGAACAGCACGATCAGAATGATCACCGTGAGCGGCACGACATAGTGGTCGAATGTCGAAGTGACGAGCTTGATGCCTTCGATCGCCGACAGCACCGACAGCGCCGGCGTGATGACGGCATCGCCGTAAAACAACGCGCCGCTGATGATCCCGAGCAGCACGATCGCGGCGGCGCCCTTGCTGTTGCTGACGCCGCGCTGCGCCAGCGCCATCAGCGCCAGCGTTCCGCCTTCGCCGTTGTTGTCCGCACGCAGCAGGATGACGACGTATTTCAGCGTCACCACGACGACCAGCGCCCACAGGATCAGCGAGAGAACGCCGAGGACCGCCTGAGGATCGGCGCTGCTTGTGCTGCCGCTCGCCGCCACGATGGCCTCGCGCAGCGCGTAGAGCGGGCTGGTGCCGATGTCGCCATAGACCACGCCGATGCAGCCCAGCATCAGCGCCTTGAAGCCGGCGGTGCAGTGCGCTTCCCCATGCCCGTTGGCCGCGGGCGTTTCCGCCGCGGTAATCGCAATCTGGGATGACATCAGACGGGCCTCGGTTTTTGCCGCACTGCACAATCAGGAAGTGCAGGCCTATACTCCTGTCGTGAATGCATAGGTTAGCCTGAATTCAGGCCTCCGATATGCATTCAGCGCATGGGTTCCAGGAGGCTGGCGGACCGAAATTTCGTCAGGTAATCAGATAGTTACCTGAGTGCCGACCTCGACGACGCGTCCGGTCGGGATCTGGAAATAGTCGGTGGCATCGTTGGCCGACCGGCTCATCGCGATGAACAGGTGGTCCTGCCATTGTGGCATTCCCGACTGCGCCGAAGGCTTCAGCGAGCGCCGCGAGACGAAGAATGAGGTCGCCATGATGTCGAACTGCCAGCCGAGCTTGCGGGCGATCACCAGCGCCTTGGGCACGTTCGGCGATTCCATGAAGCCGAACCGCAGCCGCACGGTGGCGAATTTCTCGCTGATGGTCTCCATCTTGACGCGTTCGGCCGGATCGACGCGCGGCGTCTGTGCGGTCTCGATCGTCACGATCACATTGTGCTCGTGAAGCACCTTGTTGTGCTTGAGATTATGCAGCAGCGCCGTGGGCACGAAATTCGGATCGCTGGTCAAAAACACCGCAGTGCCCTTGACGATGTGCGGTGGACGCTTTTCGAGACTCTTGATCAGGTCGATCAGCGGCACCTCGATGCGCCTCGTCTTGGCGATCAGGATCGCTGCGCCGCGGCGCCAGGTCCAGATCATCACCGCCATCGCGACCCCGAACAGCAGCGGCACCCAGGCGCCTTCAAGCAGCTTCAACAGGTTGGCGGTGAAGAACGCCATATCAACAACTACGAGCGGCAGGATCAACGCGGCCGCTGTCGCCGCGCGCCAGTTCCACAATTTCCAGATCACGACAAAGCCCATGATGCCGTCGACGACCATGGTGGTGGAGACGGCGATGCCGTAGGCCGACGCCAATCCGCTCGAGGTGCGGAACAGCAGCACCAGCAGGATCACTCCCAGCAGCAGCATCCGGTTGACCCGCGGCAGGTAGATTTGCCCGGCATGGGTCTCGGAGGTGTAACGAACCTCGAACCGCGGCAACAGGCCGAGTTGCACCGCCTGCCGCACCAGCGAATAGGCGCCCGTGATCACCGCCTGGCTCGCGATCACCGTGGCCGCCGTCGCAAGCACCACCAGCGGCAGCAGCAGGATTTCGGGCGCCAGCCGGTAGAACGGGCTTACGATTGCCGCCGGATTGGACAGCACCAAGGCGCCCTGCCCGAAGTAATTGATCAGAAGCGCCGGCATCACCAGATAGAACCATCCGGCCTGAATCGGCTTGCGTCCAAAATGCCCGAGGTCCGCATAAAGCGCCTCGCCGCCGGTCACCGCCAGAAACACCAGGCCCAGCGTCACCAGTCCGATCATGCCGTGCGAAAGCACGAACTGGATCGCGTAATAGGGATTGATCGCCTGCAAAACGGTGGGATCGTCGCTGATGTGGATGAGGCCCAAAATCGTCAGCGTGGCGAACCAGACCACCATGACCGGTCCGAACGCCGACGCGACGCGCGCGGTGCCGCTGCTCTGCACCGAGAACAGCAGCACCAGAATGAAGATCGTCAGCGGCACCACATAATGGTCGAGCGCCGGCGCGACGAGCTTGAGACCTTCGACAGCCGACAAAACCGAAATCGCCGGCGTGATCATGGAATCGCCGATGAACATCGAGGCGCCGACGACGCCCAGCGCCATCAACACCCAGCTGCGCCGGCCCAGCGCCCGTTGACCGAGCGCCATCAGGGAGAGCGTGCCGCCCTCGCCATGATTGTCGGCGCGCAGCAGCAGCAGCACATATTTGGCGGTCACGACGATGAACAGCGACCACAGGATCAGGGAGAGTACGCCGAGCACGATCTCGCGCGACACCGGCCCGCCCGCTGCCGCATGGGTTACGGCTTCGCGGAATGCATACAGCGGCGACGTGCCGATGTCGCCGAACACCACGCCGATGCTGCCCAGTGTCAGGGCCCAAAAGCCTGAGGTGACCTGCCCCTCATGGGCCTCGGTGGATGTGGCGCTGACAGTCATGACGCGGGAAACACGCTCTCAATTATTTGATCCGGGCGGCTATCGACGCTTCTGCGTCGCCTGTCAATCATCGCCGAGCATAGCACCGCTGGGGATGCGGCACCCAAGCAAAGCAAATTTCATCACACTATTGGAGAGGTAAGATGGTAGTTGCGGCGAATTACGGCTTCAAACCGGGTGGAAGCGGTGGATTTTCGCGCATTAATGTGATGGTCACGCGACGGTTTGCCGGCAACGTCGGATCATCGGGAAACAGCGGTTGACTGTCGGCCTTGCCGGATACGGCAAAGACGTGCGATGGCGGCAGGCCTTCGCGCTCCAGAATCTGACGCACCGTGTTGGCGCGGTCGGCCGAAAGATCGAACGCGCCATAATCGCTTCGCGCCGGCAGGAAGCCTGCCGCCGTGTGGCCGACGATCGACAATCGCAGTGGCGTCGCCTTCAGCGGAACCGCGAGCTTCTGGATCAGCCGGCGGGTGCGGTCATGGGGCACCTTGGAGCCATCGGCAAACATCGACCGCCCTTCCTGATCGACGATCTCGAGATTGAGGCCTTGGCTGGTCTCCTCGAACATGATGTGCTTGGACATCTCGGTCAGTTCCGGCAGGTCCTGCAACGCCTGCCGCAACGACGCCGAAGCCAGCGCGAACTCACGATCGACCGTGATACGGGCGCCGCTTTCGCGGGAACGCTCCTTGTCGTCCGGGGTCGGCGTGGCGGAGGAGTCTTCCGGCGAAATGTGGGCGGTGTTCTTCATCTTCGGCCGCGTCGGCAGACCATCGGATTCGACGATGCCGGAATAGCGTACTTCGGTCTGCACGCCGAACGCTTCCCGCATCGAGCCGGCAACGATCTTCAGCTTGTCCTTGTCCTGGCTGGAGAACGCGACCAGCATCACGAAGAAGGCCAGCAGCAACGCCATCAGATCGGCAAACGTCACGAACCAGCCGTGACCGCCGTGTGCCTCTTCGCGTTTTTTCTTGGCCATGCTCTATATCCGCGCCTGGATGCTGCCGAAGGGTCAGGCCGGCGCCAGTTCGCCTTCCTCGTGGCGATGCTTTTCGGGCAGATAGGCCAGCAGCATCTCGCGCACCAGCGCCGGGCTCTTGGAATCCCGGATCATCAGGATGCCGTCGATGATCAGCGTGCGATTGGTCTCCTCGTCGAGCAGCTTGCCATGCAGCTTGTCGGCGATCGGCAGACAGATCAGGTTTGCGACCAGCGCGCCGTAGAGCGTTGCCAGCAAGGCGACCGCCATGAAGGGACCGAGTTTCGAAGGATCCTGCATGTTCGAGAACATCTGCACCATGCCGAGCAGCGTGCCGATCATGCCGAACGCCGGCGCGCAGTCGCCGATGGCGCGATATATCTTCGAACCTTCGTTCAGGTGCATCAAAAAATTGTCGCGATCGCGCTCGAGGTTGTCGCGGATGAATTCGAGATCGTAACCGTCGGCGACGTAGCGGATTCCCTTGGCGAGGAACGGCTCGTTGGTATCGACCTTTTCTAACCCGACCGGACCCTGCTTGCGGGCGATTTCGGCGATACGCGCGAGTTCATCGACCAGGTCGCGCGCCGACAGACGGCTCATCGTGAAAGCGAATTTGGCGCCGAGCGGCATGCCATGCAGGATCGCGCTGAGCGGAAACCGGATCAGCGTCGCCGCGAACGAGCCGCCGAAAATGATGATGACGGCGTGGATGTCGTAGAACATCCGGAAATCGCCACCCATCAAAATCAGCGTGCACAGCACGATGGCGCCGGCGACCAGGCCAATTAGCGTGGTGATATCCATTCTGAACTCCGACGCGTACGCGAACGACCTGCCCGTCCTGGACGGTGGCGCGCCCCATAGGGGGCCGCGCCAATTGAACCCTACGTCGGCGCTGTTAAAGACGCGTAAAGGTTAAGCGCGGCTGTGCCGTACAATTGCGAGGGCCGACGTCCCGGGCGCAGGAATCCGTCAAAATATCGGCGCCATTTGCCGGATCAAGGGCCCTGGCGCGATCGCAACCTTTCGCTAACCATAATGCGCCGGCAACCGCGGACCGCAGGGGCAGTCCATTCAATCGATCAACTCGCTCGGTCAGTTCACTGCGCCTGTACGCCGATGCCGGCGGATTTGATGATCGGCCACCATTTGTCAATCTCGGCCTTCTGGAATGCGGCCAGTCCTTCCGGCGTCTGCTGTGCGCGCGGGGCGACGTCGAGCCCCAGCTCGGTAAAGCGTTTCTGGATCGCCGGATCGGCAAGCGCCTCGACGGTTGCCGCGTTGAGCTTGGCAATGATGTCCTTTGGCGTTCCCTTCGGCGCCCAGAAGCCGAACCAGCCCGACATATAAAGTCCGGGCACGCCGGTCTCGTCCGCCGTCGGGATATCAGGCATCGAGGCGGAGCGCGCCACCGACAGATTGGCCAGCGCCTTGATCGCGCCGGCGCGGATTTGCGGCAGCGCCACCGCACCCTGCACAACCAGAAGATCCACCGTACCCGCGACGAGATCGGTCATCGCCGGTCCTGCGCCGCGATAGGGAATGAACTGCACCTTCTGCCGGGTCAGCTTCTCAAACATGACGCCGGTGACATTGGCGGCCGCGTTCTGGTTGACGAAATTGATCTTGTCGGGATTGGCCTTCATCCAGGTCACGAGTTCGCCAAGCGTGTTCGCCGGCAGATCTTTCTTGGCGACCATCAGCTGGGGGTTGTTGGAGATCAGCGCGATCGGCTCGAAATCCTTTTCCAGATCATAGTCGAGCTTGTAGATGATGCTGCCGACATGGGTGTCCCATTGACCGATGTCGAAGGTGTAACCATCCGGTGCCGCGCGGGCGACACGACCGACGCCGATGCTGCCGCCGGCACCGCCGACATTTTCGATCACGATCGACTGCCCGAGCGTTGCGCGCATCCGCTCGGCCATGATCCGGGCGGCGGCGTCGGTGGATCCGCCCGGCGGAAAGGGAACGACGAGCGTGATGGGCCGCGACGGATAGGTTTGCGCCTCGACCTCCGCGACGCCGGCAATGACAAGCAATGACAGCGCCGCCCAAAAGGCTCTCATGACGTTTCCCCTCGCTTGTTGATGACCCCGGCTTTTTGCCGGTGGCTTGTTGTCGCTAGAGCGTTTTCAAGCGAAGTGGACACCGGTTCGCATCAAGAAAACGCGTCAAAACAAAAGGCTAGAGCCCGGTTCTGATTCAATCAGAACCGAACCGGCTCTAGTGAATCTCGGCCGACCGCTTCAAAGCCTCTTTCAGTTTCTCGAGCGTGAAGTCCGGGCTGCGCGCAATATCGAGGATTGGCGTCTCCCGGCGGCCGCAGAGTTCGGCGGCGTCCGGAATCTTGGCGGCGATATCGATCGGAATCACGATCGCCCCATGCTGGTCGGCATGGATCAGATCATCGGAATGCACCGTCATGCCGGCGACGCGCACTTCGCCGCCAAAACTCTCGGCATGCACCCAGGCGTGCGACGGACCAATCGATCCGGCCAGCGCCTGGAAGCCCGGCGCCCATTGCGGGATGTCCCTGATAGAACCATCGGTGATGACGCCGAGGCAGCCGAGCGCCTTGTGCACGTTGCTCTGCACTTCGCCCCAGAACGCACCATAGCCGACGTCGGCGCCGTCGATATCCTGGATCACGGTGATGCGCGGGCCAAAGCCGGTGCCGACATATTCATAATAGGCGATGCGGCGCCTTGCCTGCTCATCGGCCGGAAGGTCGGACTTGAGCACCGAGCGGATCGACACGGTACGGGCATAGCCGACCATCGGCGGCAGATTGGGAAACGGGCAGACCAGCGGCTTGGTGGTATAGCCGATCAGCCGGCGCTCAGGCGCCACGATCTCCATCGCATTGCAGATCGTCGGCGTGTCGTAGCGGGCCAACGCTTCAAGCACGGAAGCCGGTAGCGGGGCGGAAGCGGACTGGGTCACTGCGTTTCTCTCCTGATTTTTGGGCCGGAATTCTGGACAGCCGGACATCGTAAGCCCTATAGCCGAGATTGGGGTCGAACCCAACTCGGCCAGCGCTCATGGCAGATATAACGGAAGGCTCGTATCCGGAGGTCTTGCAGGCGGCTCAGTTCAGCCGCGCCGGCCGGTCGTCATGCTCGGCGTCGGCCGGAGCCGCCGGGAATACGGTTGCCGGACCGGCGGGTGCCGCGGCATCGGTGGTCGCGGCCGCCAGCGCGGCAGCGGCGTTTCGCTCGTGATCGCGATAGGTTTTCCAGCCCCACGGCAGGCTCAACAGATACAGCACCGTCCCGACCGAGAGAATGTACCAGGGATAGCTCACGAGCAGCGCGATGAAGAACACCACCGAAACGAAAACCGGCAGCACCATTTCCGGCGGCACGCGCATGCGCACGGTCTTGCCGGAAAGCACCGGCAGCCGCGACACCATCAGGAATCCGATCAGCAGCGTATAGAACGCGGTCAGTATGGCCGGCGGCTGCGGGACGCCCAAAAAGACCAGATAGATCGGCAGCATCACGGTCAGCGCACCGAGTGGCGCCGGAACGCCGGTGAAATAATTTGCCGCGAACGCGGGCTTGTTCGGATCGTCGATGCTGGCGTTGAACCGCGCCAGCCGCAGGCCGCCTGAGATCGCATACACCATGGCCGCGATCCAGCCGCCATTGCCGAGTTCATGCAACTGCCAGAAATACAGCATCAGGCCGGGCGTGACACCGAAATTGACGAAGTCCGCGAGGCTGTCGAGTTCGGCACCGAATTTCGACTGGCCCTTGATCATGCGCGCGACGCGGCCATCGACCCCGTCCAGCACCGCCGCGAAAACGATCGCGGCAACTGCGAGCTCCATGCGGCCTTCGATCGACAGCCGGATCGCCGTCAGCCCGGCGCAGATCGCCAGCAACGTGATGAAGTTCGGCACCAGCATCCGGATCGGAATCGGACGAAACCGGCGGCGGCGCATTTCCGGAGATTTGGGATCGGGTATCATCATGGCTCGCCAATATATAGCAAGCGCCAGCCTGCACCGCCATTGTGGCGGCCGGCAGGCGCCTCAGCCATTCGGATGGTTAATCGGCGCGGAAGGTCCGCCCCTGCTCGCTGGCGCCGCCGAGATCGGCCAGCACGGTCTCGCCGGCGACCGCGGTTTGGCCCTCGGAAACCAGCGATTTGCCGCCTTCGGGCAAATAGACGTCGAGCCGCGAGCCGAACCGGATCAGGCCGAACCGCTCGCCGGCGCCGATCGTCTGCCCCTCGCGCACGAACGAGACAATACGTCGCGCCACCAGGCCTGCGATCTGGACCACGCCGATGCGGCCATGGCTGGCGGTCGAGATCACCAGCGAGTTGCGCTCATTGTCTTCGCTGGCCTTGTCGAGCTCGGCATTGATGAAGGTGCCGGGCCGGTAGGCAATACGGTCGATCCGGCCTGCCACCGGACTGCGATTCACGTGGCAGTTGAACACGCTCATGAAGATCGAGATGCGCAGCAGCGGCCGGTCGCCGAGACCAAGCTCGGCCGGCGGCAACACCTGAGAGATCATCGAGACCCGTCCGTCGGCCGGCGACACCACAACGCCTTCGCGTACCGGGGTGACGCGCACGGGGTCGCGGAAGAACAGCGCGCACCATACCGTCAGGATCGTGCCGATCCAGCCGAGCGGCGTCCAGATCCAGAACAGGACCAGGCTTGCAAGCGCAAAGCCGCCGATGAAGGGATAGCCCTCGGGATGGATCGGCGGGATTTGCGCGCGGATGGAATTGGCAATCGACATCAAGGCTCACTATTGGCTGGCCCGGTCCCGTTCTTTCGGGATCGAGCTGTATTTCAATTATTCCGCAGCGGTGACCAGAGGATCCTGGACCGGCGGCGGGGTGCGGTTGGGCGCCTCGTTGTCGTCGTCGATCTGCGCGAGCTTCTCCCGCGCCTCCTCGGCTTCGCGCTGCCTGTTCCACATACTGGCATAAAGTCCGCCGGAAGCCAAAAGCCGGGCATGCGTGCCGCGCTCGGCAATGCGGCCCTGATCCAGCACGATAATTTCGTCGGCGCCGACGATGGTCGAGAGCCGATGCGCGATCACCAGCGAGGTGCGGCCGCGCGAGACGCGCTCGAGCGATTCCTGGATTTCATGCTCGGTATGACTATCGAGCGCCGAGGTCGCCTCATCGAGCACCAGGATCGGCGGCGCCTTCAACACGGTGCGCGCGATCGCGACGCGCTGTTTCTCGCCGCCGGACAATTTCAGTCCGCGTTCGCCGACCTGGGTCTCATATCCCAGCGGAGACATCCGGATGAAGCTGTCGATCTGCGCCAGTTGCGCGGCCTCCTCCACCTCCGCATCGCTGGCGTCCCAGCGGCCGTAGCGGATGTTGTAGCGGATGGTGTCGTTGAACAGCACGGTATCCTGCGGCACCATGCCGATCGAGGCGCGCAGCGACGCCTGGGTGACGTTCCTGATGTCCTGGCCGTCGATCAGGATCTGACCGCCGGAAACGTCGTAAAGGCGGAACAGCAGCCGCGAGATCGTCGACTTGCCCGCCCCCGAGGGCCCGACGATCGCAACCGTCTTGCCCGCCGGCACCTCGAAGCTGAGGCCTTTCAGGATCGGACGCTCGGGGTCATAGGCAAACCGCACGTCTTCGAAACGCACATTGCCCGAACCGACCACCAGCGGCACGGCGCCCGGGATATCCTTGATTTCAGGGTTGCGCGACAACACGCTGAACATCTTCTCGATGTCGATCACCGCCTGCTTGATCTCGCGATAGACCATGCCCATGAAATTGAGCGGCTGGTACAACTGGATCATCATGGCGTTGACCATGACGAAGTCACCGACGGTGTTGGTACCGTTGCGCACGCCGATCGCGCACATCAGCATGGTCGCGGTGAGACCGAGCGTGAAGATGACCGCCTGCCCGGTGTTGAGCACCGCGAGCGACGTGTAGGTCTTCACGCTGTTGTGCTCGTAGCGCTCCATCGAGCGGTCGTAGCGCGCGGCCTCGCGCTGCTCGGCGCTGAAATATTTTACGGTCTCGTAGTTGAGCAGCGAGTCGATCGCCTTGGTGTTCGCCTCGGTGTCGGAATCGTTCATCTTGCGGCGGATCTCGATCCGCCATTCGGTCGCGATGTAGGTGTAGTACATATAGATCACGACCGTGACCGCGGTGACCAGCACGTAGCGCCAGTCGAACTGCCACAGCAGCACCGCCATCAACAGCGACACCTCGACGATGGTCGGGATCAGTTGCAGGATCACCATCCGCACGATCACTTCGATGCCGGTGCGGCCGCGCTCCAGCACGCGGGTCAGTCCCCCGGTCTTGCGCTCGAGGTGGAAGCGCAGCGACAGCTCGTGCATGTGTACGAAGGTGATGTTGGCGAGCTTGCGTACCGCATGCATCGCAACGCGCGCGAAGATGCCGTCGCGCCACTGCGTCAGCACCGCCATCAGCACCCGCACCGCGCCGTAGCTTGCGGTCATCAGCAAGGGTGACGCGATCAACCACAGCGTCCAGTTCGACGGTTCCACCGGCGCACTGCCGTGGCCGTTGAGCGCGTCGATCGCCCATTTGAAGGTGAAGGGCACCGTCAGCGTCGCGAGCTTCGCGACCAGCAGCAGCACCATCGACCAGACCACGCGCATTTTCAGGTCGGCGCGGTCGCCGGGCCAGATATAGGGCCACAGATGCGCCAGCGTCCCGATCAGGGTCGCCTTTTCGAGGGAGGAGCTATCGGGCAGTGGCGCTTCGTCGGCTCGCGAATCAGTGTCGGCCATGGATCAAGCGCCCAAAAGTCTGATGGCGCGCCCGTTCGCCGTTACATGGTTTCCATTGATCGTCATTCTGCTCGTCATATAGAGCGTTTAAACGCCGCGTACAGCCTTGAAAGGCAAAACTTTCTCCGGTTTGCCCGCATTTCGGGTTCAAAACCACTGTGGCAGTATAATCTCGGACTTGAGCTTTCTACGCTGCAGTGCCACATAAATTACATGAACCAAATCAAAACCGTCTGCGTCTATTGCGGCTCCGGCTCCGGCTCGAACCCCCGTTTCGTGGAAGCTGCGATCGCGCTGGGCAAGGTGTTCGCCGAGAACAGTATCCGCCTCGTCTATGGCGGCGGATCGGTGGGCCTGATGGGCGCGGTTGCCAAATCCGTGCTGGATCACGGTGGCACCGTTACCGGGATCATTCCGGATTTTCTCGCCAACCGCGAGCGCATGAATCCGAACCTTACCGAACTGGTCGTCACGCCTGACATGCACGAGCGCAAGCGGCTGATGTTCGAACGCTCCGACGCATTCGTCGCCCTTCCCGGCGGCGTCGGCACGTTGGAGGAACTGGTCGAGCAGATGACCTGGCAACAGCTCGGCCGGCACACCAAACCGGTGTTGCTCGCCAACATCGACGATTTCTGGGAGCCGCTGATCGCGTTGCTGACGCATATGCGCGCCAATCAGTTCATCCGCCCTGCCCTGGACGTCGAGGTCCTGAAGGCCGAACGCGTCGAGGACGTCCTGCCTCGCCTGCGCGCCGCCGCAGCCCTTGCGCCCGCGGGCACCCAGGAGATGGCGCCGGACGTCGCGCGACGGCTGTAAGTAGGTAGAAGGATTCCGGGCATGAGCACGCTGGAGCACCCTCGCCCGCAAGGACTGCTGCACAATGCGGCCTTCTCGCAAGTCGTCGCAGCCACCGGGACGCGCACGATCTACACGGCGGGACAGGTGTCGATCGATGAGCGCGGCGAACTGGTCGGCGCCGGGGATCTGGCCGCGCAAACCGAACAGGTGATGCGCAATGTCGGGCTCGCCCTTGCCGCGGCCGGCGCCGACTTCGGCGACGTCGTGAAGATCACCACCTATGTCGTGAACTACAAACCCGAGCATCGGGCCATCGTCGGCAAAGCGCGGGCACCGTTCTTCGCGAAAGGTACGCCACCGGCGAGCACGCTCGTCGGGGTATCCGCGCTCGCACTGCCCGAGTGGCTGGTCGAGATCGAGGCCGTCGCAGTCGTCGACTGAGCTGACGGAGCTTCGTCGCTATCGCTGCCTGGCTTCCGATCATTGCTACAAATCGGGAAACGTCACCGCCTCGATGCGGTTGCCGTCGGGATCGATCACAAACGCCGCATAGTATTTCACGCGGTCGTGCGGACGCAAGCCCGGCGCGCCGTCGGAGCGGCCGCCTGCGCTGAGCGCCGCGGCGTGAAACGCATCGACCGCATCAGTTGACCGCGCGCGAAGGCAGATGTGGACGCCGCTCTCCGGCGCGACCGGCGGCATGCCGGCACGCAGGTTGATCCAGAATTCGGGATAGGTTTTGCCGAAGCCGATTGTTGCCGGGCGCGTCACCAGCCGTGACAGGCCGAGCGCGGCCAGTGTCGGTTCATAGAAGCGCGCCGCGCGTTCGAGATCGGCAACGCCGACGGAGACGTGATCGAGCATGCGGCACCTTCTATCGATCGCCCGTAGCCCGGATGAGCGCAGCGACATCCGGGATCAACAATAAACGTCAGTCCCGGATTTCGCTGCGCTCATCCGGGCTACATTCTTGGCCTCACACCGGCGCGCCTGATTTCACCAGCTTGTAGACCACCGAATCCATCAGCGCCTGGAACGATGCGTCGATGATGTTGGGCGAGACGCCGACCGTGATCCAGCTATCACCGTTTTCATCCTCGCTCTCGATCAGCACCCGCGTCACCGCCTCCGTACCACCATTGAGGATACGGACGCGGTAGTCGATCAGTCTCAGGCCTTCGATGTATTTCTGGTATTTGCCGAGGTCCTTGCGCAGCGCGACGTCGAGCGCGTTGACGGGGCCGTTGCCCTCCGCGGCCGATATCAGCCGCTCGCCGGCGACATCGACCTTTACCACCGCGAGCGCCACCGTGACGCGCTGGCCGTTGGAATTGTAGCGCTGCTCGACATTGACGTCGAACTGCTCGACCCGGAAATATTCCGGCACCCGCCCAAGCGTACGCCGCGCCAACAGATCGAACGACGCATTGGCGGATTCGTAGGCGTAACCGGCCGCCTCGCGCTCCTTCAGCTCCTCGACCAGCCGCGCCAGCTTCGGATCGCTCTTCTCGTAAGGGATGCCGGCACGATCCAGTTCAGCCATCACATTGGAACGGCCGGCCTGATCGGACACCAGCACCTTGCGATGGTTGCCGACCAGTTCGGGCAGCACGTGCTCATAGGTGTGCGGGTCCTTCATGACAGCGGAGGCGTGGATGCCGGTCTTGGTCACGAAGGCGCTTTCGCCGACATAGGCGGCGTGGCGGTTCGGCGCGCGGTTCAGCATGTCGTCGAGCGTCCGCGACACCTTCATCAAGGTTGCCATCTTTTCATCGGTGACGCCGATCTCGAAGGCGTCCGAAAATTCGTTCTTCAGGCGCAAGGTCGGGATCAGCGAACAGAGATTGGCATTGCCGCAGCGCTCGCCGAGCCCGTTCAGCGTGCCCTGGATCTGCCGCACCCCGGCGCGCACCGCCGCGAGCGAGTTGGCGACCGCCTGCTCGGTGTCGTTATGGGCGTGGATGCCGACATTACCGCCGGGAATGAGCTTGATCACGTCGCCGACGATGGTCTCGACTTCATGCGGCATGGTACCGCCATTGGTGTCGCACAGCACGACCCAGCGCGCGCCGGACTCATAAGCCGCCTTGGCGCAGGCCAGCGCGAACTCGGAATTCTCCTTGTAGCCATCGAAGAAGTGCTCGCAATCCACCATCACCTCGCGGCCGGCGGCCTTGGCGGCACTCACGCTGTCGCGGATCGAGGCGAGGTTCTCTTCGTTCGTGGTTTCGAGCGCGACGCGCACCTGGTAGGCGGAGGCTTTCGCGACAAAGCAGATCGCATCCGCCTTGGCCTCGATCAGTGCCGCCAGCCCCGGATCGTTCGAAGCCGAGCGGCCCGGACGCCGCGTCATGCCGAACGCGGTAAAGCGCGCATGGTCGAGCTTCGGCTTGGTGGCAAAGAACTCGGTATCGGTCGGATTGGCGCCGGGATAGCCGCCTTCGACATAATCGATGCCAAGCTCGTCGAGCATGCCGGCGATGATCTGCTTGTCATGCAGCGTGAAGTCGACGCCGTTGGTCTGCGCGCCATCTCGCAGCGTGGTGTCGAACAGATAAAGGCGTTCGCGGCTCATTGTGGCGCTCCCGGCGCGGCCTCGGCCAGCGTCTTCTGCATCGTGGTATTGGCGAGCCATTCACCGTTGATGGTGACGGTGTTGCGCTGCATGGCGACGTAACCGCGCTTCAGGAAGAATTCCTGCGCGTTGTCGCTGACGTCAACGGTAAGAATCCTGGCGCCGCGCGCACCGGCAAGCTTTTCCAGCGCATCGCACAGCATGGCGCCGACGCCCTGCCCCACCGCGCTGGGGTGCACGAAGAGCATCTCGATGTGATCGGCGCCCTTCAGGGAGGCAAACCCGACCGGCGAATTCTGCAGCGTCGCGATCAGGGTCAATTCACCGGCCCGCTTCTTGCCGAATTGTTCCTCATCATCGGCCGCCGACGCCCAGGCCTCCTGCTGCGCCTCGCTGTAATCGTCGCCGGTCAATTCCTGGATCGCGGCAACGAAGATCGCCGCCACAACAGGGGTATCCGCCGCAAGAAACGGCCGTAGTGCGGGTTTGGGCAACGACTGTCCCATCGCGTCAAAATACTCCGAACAATCTCAGCACGAGCACGACCGCCGCAACGATGACAGCCCATTTGATGAAGATGTAGTAGCGCCAGTGCTTTGGGAAAGGCGTGTCGGGCTTGTCCATCACGCGATCTCCCAGGTGGTCACAGGTTTGCCATCGGCGTCCTTGCCGTCCTTGATGACAACGCCCATCGCGGCGAGCTCGTCGCGGATCCGATCGGACTCCTTGAAGTCCTTTCGCGCCCGCGCGGCGGCGCGGTCAACGATCAGCCGATCGACCTGCGCTGCATCGATGCCGCTCGCCTGCTGCTTCCGACCTTTCCAGTCTGCCGCACTCACGGACAGGAAACCGAGCAGCCGAAGGGACGCGGCGAACTCGCTTCGTTCGCGATCGCCACCGGACGCCGCTGCGTTGCGCAGGCCGTGCAAAACCGCCATGGCCTGCGCCGTGTTGAGGTCATCATAGAGGGCTTCGGTCAGGGCCGGCGACGGCTCACCGGCGTCGGCGTCGGCTGCGACGGCGTACCAATCATCCAGCGTCCTGGCACTTTCTTCCGCCCCTTTGGTGGTCCAGTCGAGCGGCGACCGGTAATGCGTCTTGAGCATGCTCAAGCGCAGCACCTCGCCCGGCCAATCGGCCAGCATCTCGCGGATCGTGAAGAAGTTGCCGAGCGACTTCGACATCTTCTCGCTCTCGAGCTGCAGGAATCCGTTGTGCATCCAGACCTCAGCCATGCGGTCGGAATGAAAGGCGCAGCAGGTCTGCGCCAGTTCATTCTCATGGTGCGGAAACACCAGGTCGATGCCGCCGCCATGGATGTCGAATTTCTCGCCGAGATGTTTCCAGGCCATCGCCGAGCACTCGATGTGCCAGCCCGGGCGACCTTCCACGGTGATACCGGCCGGCGACGGCCACGACGGCTCGCCCGGTTTGGACGGCTTCCACAGCACGAAGTCGGTGTTGTCGCGCTTGTAGGGCGCGACGTCGACGCGGGCGCCCGCGATCATCTCGTCGAGCGAGCGCCTCGACAATGCGCCATAGCGCGGCATCACCGAATTTGCGGCATTCATGGCCTGCGGCGAGAACAGCACGTGGTCTTCGGCGGCATAGGCAAAGCCGCCGGCAACCAGCTTCTCGATGATCGCCCGCATCTCCGGGATATGCTCGGTCGCACGCGGCTGCACGGTCGGGGCCAAGCAGCCGAGTGCCGTGACGTCGTCCTGATACTGCTGATAGGTGGTTTCCGTGACCTTGCGGATCGCCTCGTTCAGCGGCACGCCGGGATAGTCGCGCGCGGCGCGCACGTTGATCTTGTCGTCGACGTCGGTGATGTTGCGTACATAGGTCACATGATCAGCGCCATAGCGATGGCGCAACACGCGAAACAGCACGTCGAACACGATCGCGGCGCGACCGTTGCCGATATGGGCGAAGTCATAGACCGTCGGTCCGCAGGCATACATGCGGACGTTATTGGAATCGAGCGGCGTGAACGGCCGCTTCTCCTTGGTCAACGTATCGTAGAGTCGTAATTGCATGGGTATCCCGTACCTTACGGCCGGGCGTCCAGTGATCTCATTTGAGAAAAGACGGCCTCAGCCAGCGAATCGCTAGCTAATAATCTCGCGGCAAATGCTGCAGATGGCGAGGAAACCGTTCATGGTTCCACCATGTCCCAGCCCGGGGGATGACGTCAAGGCCCGCCTGCGCCCGTTTTTGAGCCAAATTCGCCGCTAAACGCCCGGCAACCGGCTCATGGTTAATCATTGTTAAGACTTTGGGCTTATCTGAGAGGGGCGATCCCTTTTCCTTATTGGGTGCCCCCATGCGAATTTCAGCAGCATTTTTTACCAACGCATTCCTGCTCGCCGCCTCGGCCGCTTATGCCGATAGCCGCGTTTTCATCATTGCCAATCAGGCCGACAGCTACGGCATCGACCAGTGCCTCGCCAAAGGTGACAAATGCGGCGCCCATGCCGCCCGCTCCTATTGCCAGTCACGCGAATTTGCTTCTGCCACCGCCTACCGCCGCGTCGATCCCGATGAAATCACCGGATCGGTTCCGAGGGGCGGAAACGACAGGTGTAGCGGCAGCGGCTGCGACGAATACGTCGCCATTACCTGCCAGCGCTGACCCGGATCGCCACAACGGGCCGTTGCTGCATTGCCACACCGGCGCCGCGGAAACGACGTGACGCTGCCCCGAGAAGCAGCTATGGGATGCGGCCTCGGCCGCACCATGCCGCCCTGGCCGCGCCTTTTCGGCTATAAAGCCGCGCGGATTCGTTTCTGATGGCTGGACATGCCCCTGACGCTGACTACTCCCTTCTCCCGGTGGATTTTGACCTGCGCCGTGCTGCTTGCTGGCATCGCCGCGACGAATTCGGCTGCGACCGCACAAGCCGATCCCGCGCAATCCAATATGGACGCGCTCGCACAAATGCCCCCCGGAGCAGCGCCGCCTCCGCAGCAACAGGGCGCGCAAGCCAACCCGATCTGCATCCGGCTTGAAGGACAATTGGCAGCCGTCGACCGCGGTGCCAGCGGCGGCGATCCCGCCAAGGAAGAACAAATCCGCCGCTATCAGGAAGCGGCAACCAAACAGCAGGCCGAGCTTGACCGCGTCACGATGCAAGCAAAGCGAATGGGCTGCGAAAGTTCCGGCTTCTTCTCGCTGTTCAACGGCCAGTCCGCACAATGCGGACCGGTCAATAACCAGATCCAGCAGATGCGCGGCAATCTCGAGCAGATGACGACCAGCCTCGAGCGGTTGCGCTCAGGCGGCATCGGCGGCGCCGACCGCGAAAACCAGCGCCGTTCGGTGCTGACGGCGCTCGCGCAGAACAATTGCGGCCCGCAATACGCCGCCGCCGCGCGCAGCGGGGGCAGCTTCATCGACAATCTGTTCGGCAACAACACCATCCCTCCGCCGAGCGCCGATCTTGGTGCGCCGTCCGGCACGTTCCGCACGGTGTGCGTGCGCACCTGCGACGGCGCCTATTTCCCGGTCTCGTTCGCCACCTACCAGGCGCGCTTCCAGGACGATGAGAAGACCTGCAAGGCGCTGTGCCCGGCAACGGAAGCATCGCTGTTCACCTTTCGTAATCCCGGCGAAGACATCAACCAGGCGGTCTCGGTCAGCGGCCAGCCCTACTCGTCGCTGCCCAACGCGTTCAAATTCCGCACCGAGTTCAATCCGTCCTGCGCCTGCAAGGCCGCGGGCCAGACCTGGTCGGATGCGCTGAAATCGATCGACGAGAAAGCCGCCGCCGAACAGCAGGGCGACATCATCGTCACCGAAGAGAGCGCGAAGAGGATGCAGCAGCGCGCGATGCCTCAGCAGAAGACGGCCCCCGTCGCCAAGAAAGGCACGGCACCGGCAGGCACGACGGCCGCCGCGCCCGCTCCTGCAACTCCGGCGCCTGCCGCCGAGTCAACCGGCGCGACGGACGAGAAGAAGCCGATCCGCACCGTCGGGCCGACCTTCATCCCGCCGAAACAGTAATTGCAGCGTAATCCTGTCCCGCACCGGGATCACGGGATGATGCCGGTGCGCAACCTCACACGTCACGAACCGGACAAGATGATGTCGGCGGCTTTCTCGGCGATCATGATCGTCGGCGCGTTGGTATTTCCCGACGTGACCTGAGGCATGATCGAGGCATCAGCAACCCGCAGACCCGCAATGCCGTGAACCTTCAGACATGGATCCACCACCGATAGGGCGTCCCTCCCCATTTTGCAGGTGCCGACCTGATGGTGATAGGTGGTCACGGCGCTGCGTGCGTAGTCGGCCAGTTCTTCATCGGTCTGCTTGTCCGGACCGGGATAGATCTCGCGGGCGGTCCATTCGGCCAGCGCCGGCTGCTTTACGATTTCGCGATTGATCCGCATGTTCTTGACCAGAGCCGCGACATCGTAATCCGTCGCGAGAAGGTTGGGATCGAGCATCAGCGGAGCCTGTGGATCCGCACTGGTCAGACGCAATTCACCTCGGCTGGTGGGGCGAATGCCGGCGGCGTTCAACGTGTAGGCATTCGGCGTCACCGCCTCCTGCTCGGGCAAATAGGTGGGCACGTGGAAAAACAGCGGTTGCAGATCTGGGCCCGGCAGCGCCGCGTCCGTTTTCATGAACGCGTGGGCGTGCAGCGGCTGAATGGCCAAGTTGGTCGGCGGCGGAATCTCCTTCGAGCCCTCGAAGATCATGGCGCATAGCGTGTGGTCGTGCAGGTTCTTGCCGACGCCCGGCAGTTCCTTGATCACGGGAATGCCAAATTCCTCGAGTTGTGCGCGCTCGCCGATGCCCGACAGCATGAGCAAGCGGGGCGATTCCAGCGCTCCCGCCGACAAGACGACCTCACGGTTGGCTCTTACCGAATGCAACGCGCCATCCAGCATGTAGGTCACGCCGACCGCCCTAAGGCCATCGATCTCGATCCTTTGCACCAGCGCGCCCGTGACCACGCTGAGATTGTTGCGCCCAAGCGCCGGACGCAGGAAGGCCGCAGCGGTGGAATGGCGCAGGCCGTCCTTTGTTGTGAGATGCGTGTAGCCGACGCCCATGATGTCGGCGCCGTTGCAATCGTCGTTGGCGGGATGGCCGGCCTCGACCGCGGCAGTGACAAAGGCTTTCGTCAGCGGATGCGGCTCGAAGTCCGCCGTGACGTGCAGCGGCCCGCCGACGCCGTGAAAGCTGTGCTCTCCGCGCTGGTAGTCTTCGGACTTCCTGAAATAGGGCAGCACGCTGACGTAGTCCCATCCGGGATTGCCGGCATAAGCCCATGCGTCGTAGTCGCTGGCGTGGCCTCGGACATAAATCATGCCGTTCAGCGATGACGAACCACCAAGCGTTTTGCCGCGTGGCCAATAGATCCGGCGCTGGTGGCAGTGCCTCTGCGGCGCGGTAGTGTAGCCCCAGTCGTATTCCGTCTGCCACAACTCGATCAGGCGCAGCGGCGTCGAAATCATGTCGGAATTATCCGGACGTCCGGCCTCGATCAGCAGCACGCTGGCGCCATCGGCGGTCAGCCGGTTGGCGAGCACGCAGCCGGCCGAGCCGGCGCCGCAAATCACATAGTCGAATGTGCCGTCGAGTGCATGATTACCGTTCGGTTTGTTGGTCATCGGCGTGTGCTTCCTCAAGCGAAACGAGAGCTGGTGAATGGCGATCGGCGGCGAGAACTCAACTGAATACAACCTGGATATCGGTGTATTGCTGCAGGCCTTCCTCGCCAAACTCGACGCCCAGACCCGATTTCTTGACCCCGCCAAATGGCGCGTTGGGTTGAATCATGCCGTGCTTGTTGATCCAGACCGAACCGCATTCCATGCGCCTGGCAATCTCGCGCGCCCTGTCGATGTCGGCGGACCAGACCGAGCCGCCAAGTCCGTTTTCGGAGGCGTTGGCCTGTGCGATCGCGTCTTCGACGTCGCGGTATTTGATGATCGGCAACGCAGGGCCGAACTGCTCCTCGTCGACCAGCGCATCGCCGTTGGTCAGGCCGGCGATGATGGTCGGGTTGAAAAACAACCCGTCGGCCGGCGCGCCGCCGAGGAGGACGCGTCCCCTGCCCCTGGCGTCCTCGACCAGACGGCTGACCTTGTCGAATTGCATCTTGTTTGCGACCGGTCCGAGAATGCTGCTCTCGTCCATGCCGTCGCCCATTGGGATCTTCCTGGTGTATTCGACCAGGGCCTCGCAGACGGCGTCGTGCACGTCCTCATGCACGTAAAGCCGCTTCATCGCGGCGCAGGTTTGGCCCATATTGATGAAGGCGCCCCAGAACAGGCCTTCGGCGATGGCCTCTGGATCGACGTCCGGCAACACGATGCCCGCATCGTTGCCGCCCATCTCGAGCGTCAGACGCTTCATGGTTTCCGCCGCCGACATCATCACCTTCGAGCCGGTGGCGCATGAGCCGGTGAAGACGATCTTGCGGATGCCGGGATGCGACGCCATCGCGCCGCCCAGATTGTTGGTAGCATCGTCGCAGGAAACCACGTTGACCACGCCCGGCGGCAGGACCTCATTGATCAATTCGACCATGCGCAGGGTCGACAGCGGCGTGTAAGGCGAGGGTTTGGCGACGACGGTGTTGCCGGTGCGGACGGCGGGCAGGATGTGCCAGGTGGCGATCAAGGCAGGCCAGTTCCAGGGCGTGATCGAGCCCACCACGCCGAGCGGCTTGCGGTACATCTCGACCCGCCCCTCATTGTTGTCCTGGAGAAGCTGCATCGGCAGGGACAATGAGGCGGTATAGCCGGCCCACGCCTGCACCCCGCCCATTTCGAAGCGCGAACCGACGCCGTTCAGCGGCTTGCCCTGTTCCTGGGTAACCAGGGCGGCGAGTTCTTCGGCATGCTCGCCGATCTTCCGGGCGATCGCCACGCAGGCCGCTGCACGCTCGGAATCCGGGCTTGCCGACCAGCCCGGAAAGGCGCGCTCGGCGGCCGTGACCGCCTTGTCCAGGTCGGCCGCAGTGCCGTTAGGTGCAAGGCCCACGATCTTGCCCGTCGCCGGGTTGGACACCGGGAAACTTGAGGCGGCGGCGACGGCCTTGCCGTCGATGACCATCGAATAGGTTGTTGCAGTCTCGGGCATCCCGTCGTTTCCCCCGTGGCCCGCCGGCGGTTCGCCGGCATGACGCACATTGGAAAACGGCTTGCGGGATTGTCTTGGAGCTACGCGACAGCGCGATATGGACGGAAACGTCAATCCGCGGCGCTGCCCCCCGGGCGCGCGGCACAGCCGGGCGCGACGCCGTAGCGCTTGCGAAACTCGCGATAGAAATATGAGAGATCGTTGAAACCCTGCTCATACGCGATCTCGCTTACCGTCCGCGGTCCGGACGCGGGCGATCGCCGCCGCAACGCCTCATGGGCGCGCGCCAGCCGCGTCGACATCAGCTTCCGGCCCGGCGTTTCCTCGATCTGCCTGAATTCACGCTGCAGCTTGCGCAGCGACACGCCAAGATGACCGGCAAGTTGCTTGGGGCCGAATTCCGGGTCGCTGGCGTACAAGTCGATGGCACGCACCGCCGCGGCAATCAGGCTTCGATCATCTGCGATTTGCGGACGCGCGCCATTGCGGCGTTCGAACAGAAACGCGCCGAACACGCTAAAGAATGCTTCGGCGAGACGATTGCTGCCGCCCGACTGGCCATCGAGCATGCGCTCGAGGACCGAGCGCATCGCAAGGCTCAGCGCATCTTCGCGTCTGAGATCGATCCCGCCATGGACGCTGTCTCCGAAGCGGCGGATGACTTCGTCGCGCGGCAGATGCAACGATATCTGTTCGCCGTAGCGGCCCTGAAACTCGAAGCTCGCCGGCTCAGCCGAATCCACCAGGAACATGTCGCCCTCGCGCAGCAGCGCGCGATAGCCGCCCTGGCGCATCAAAACCCTGCCCCTGGACTGAATGATCAGGAAGAAATAGTCCGCGTCATCGGTCCTGATATCGCGCTGGTCGCGCACCACGCGATCCGCATCGAGACCGATGGATGCGATCTCGACGCCGCAAAACCGGTCCAGTGCGATCCGCCCCTTCATCTGCCCGCTTCGGCTTGCCGGGCTGACGTTGAAATGACCGCAAACGCTGGTGATGTCGGCCTGGAACGAGTCGACATCCAAATAGGAGCGTGACGTAAACGGCGGCATCATCAGCCAAGGCCTTCTTCGTGCAGGACGGCCACAACCTTCCGGCAAGCAAAAGGCGTACCATCCTAGGCAAGATGAAGACGAGGAGTCAAAGCCTTAGCCGTCGAACACGTCCGCCGAGGCGCGCCCCGCGCGGGCGGCCAGTTTCTCGTCAGGCGCCGGCAATGCCTTGCCGTTGTCGCGAAAACGGTTGGTGATGGGATAGCGGCGGTCGCGGCCGAAATTCTTTTCCGTGACCTTGACGCCCGGCGCCGCCTGACGACGCTTGTATTCGGCGATGTTGAGCAGCCGGTCGATCCGCGTCACCACATCGGCCGGGAAACCCGCCGCGATGATGGAAGCCAGCGGCTCCTCGCGTTCGACCAGCCGTTCCAAGATGCCGTCGAGTATCTCGTAGGGTGGCAGCGAATCCTGGTCGGTCTGGTTCTCGCGCAATTCCGCGGTGGGCGGGCGGACGATGATGTTGACCGGAATGACCTCGCCCGACGGGCCCAGCGCGCCGTCCGGCTTCCATTCGTTGCGCAGGCTCGACAGCCGGAACACTTCGGTCTTGTAGATGTCCTTGATCGGATTGAAGCCGCCGTTCATGTCGCCATAGAGCGTGGCGTAGCCGACCGACATTTCCGATTTGTTGCCTGTCGTGACCACCATCGCGCCGGTCTTGTTCGAAATCGCCATCAGCAGCGTGCCGCGGGTGCGCGCCTGCAGGTTTTCCTCGGTGATGTCGCGCGGCAGGCCGGCAAACGTGCCGGACAGAATCTTCTCGAACCCGTTCACGGCATCCGCGATCGGCAGCACCTCGTAGCGGAAGCCCAGTGCAGTCGCGAGCTTGGCCGCATCGTCGAGCGAGACCTGCGCGGTGAAGCGGAACGGCAGCATCACGCCGCGGACACGCTCCGCGCCGAGCGCGTCGACCGCGATCGCCGCGCACAGCGCCGAGTCGATGCCGCCGGAGACGCCGAGCAGCACACCGGGAAAGCCGTTCTTGCGGACGTAATCGCGCAGGCCGAGCACGCAGGCCGCGTAATCGCCCTTGTCGCCGTCGATCAGCGGCACTACCGGTCCATTGCAGCGCCAGCCGTCCGGGCTCTTGGTCCAGATCAACGTCGTGATGTTTTCCTCGAACGCCGGCATCTGCGTCGCGACCGAAAGGTCGGCGTTGAGCGCGAACGATGCGCCGTCGAACACCAGTTCGTCCTGCCCGCCGATCTGGTTCAGATAGACCAGCGGTAACCCGCTCTCGGTGACACGGGCGACCGCGATCGACAGCCGCAGATCGTTCTTGTCGCGGGCGTAAGGCGAGCCGTTCGGCACCACCAGAATTTCCGCGCCGGTCTCGGCGAGGCACTCGACGACGTTTTCATACTCTTCTGACTCTTCGAGCCAGATGTCCTCGCAGATGGGGACGCCGACCCGGACTCCCTTCACCGTCACCGGCCCCGCGGCCGGACCGCGTGCGAACAGACGTTTTTCGTCGAACACGCCGTAGTTCGGCAGATTGGCCTTGAAACGAAGTGCCGTGATGCGGCCATCGTCGAGCAAGGCACAGGCGTTATAGAGCTTGCCGTCCTCGACCCAGGGCGTGCCGATCAGCACCGCCGGGCCACCGCCCGCGGTCTCGCGCGCCAGTTCCTCGACCGCCGCGCGGCAAGCCGCCTGGAACGCCGGTTTCAGCACCAGGTCTTCCGGCGGATAGCCGGTGATGAACAACTCCGGCAGCACCAGCAGATCGGCGCCGGCGGCTTTCGCCTGCTCACGCGCGGCGCGCGCTTTCGCGGCGTTGCCGGGGACGTCGCCCACGGTCGGGTTCAACTGCGCCAGCGTAATTGTGAATTTCGGTTCGCTCATACGCCAATGGTGCCCTGCACACGCCGAAACTTCAATCGCCGCCTTTAGAACGCGCCTATGCGTTCGGCGATGGCAAACAGCCAGAACGCGCCGGACATCAACAGCGCCACGCCGACCGCAGCCGATCCCATGTCCTTGACCCGCCCGATCTGCGGATCATGGTCGGTGGTGAGCCGGTCGGCGAGCTTTTCGATCGCGGTGTTGAGGATCTCGACGACGAGAACGAACGCCACCGCCGCGACCAGTTCCACCCGGCGCATCACGCTGGCGCCGACCAGCCAGGCCAGCGGCACCGACAGCGCCAGCGCAAACAGTTCCTCGCGGACGGCCTGCTCCGACCGGATCGCAAAAGCGAGGCCGTTACGCGTATTGATCGTGGCGCGCCAGAGTCGCAGCAAGTCAGAAACCCGCTGCAGCCGGTATCGGTTTGACCTTGCCGGCGCGTTCCTGCTTGAGCAGTTCGGCGATCAGGAAGGCCATGTCGATCGATTGTTCGGCGTTCAAACGGGGATCGCAGACCGTGTGATAGCGGTCGTTGAGGTCCTCGTCCGTGATGGCGCGGGCGCCGCCGATGCACTCGGTGACGTCCTGCCCGGTCATTTCCAGGTGAATGCCGCCGGCATGGGTGCCTTCCGCCTGATGGATGGCGAAGAACGACTTCACTTCCGACAATATCCGGTCGAACGGGCGGGTCTTGTAGCCTGAATTCGAGCTGATGGTGTTGCCGTGCATCGGATCGCACGACCAGACCACGACGCGCCCTTCCCGCTGCACCGCGCGGATCAACGGCGACAGATGATCGCCGACCTTGTCGGAGCCGAAGCGGTTGATCAGCGTCAGCCGGCCCGGCTCGTTGTCGGGATTGAGGATGTCGATCAGCTTCAGGAGTTCATCGGGCTTGAGCGACGGGCCGCATTTCAGGCCGATCGGGTTTTTGATGCCGCGGAAATATTCGACATGGCCGTGGTCGAGCTGGCGGGTGCGGTCGCCGATCCAGATGAAGTGGCCCGAGGTGGCGTACCAGTCGCCGGTGGTGGAATCGACCCGGGTAAAGGCCTGCTCGTAGCCCAGCAGCAGCGCCTCGTGGCTGGTGTAGAAATCGGTGGCGCGAAGCTCGGGATGGCTTTCGAGATCGAGACCGCAGGCGCGCATGAAGTTCAGCGCGTCCGAAATACGGTCGGCCAGTTCCTTGTAGCGGCGTGACTGCGGCGAGTCCTTCAGGAAGCCCAGCATCCACTGATGCACGCTGCCGAGATTGGCAAAACCGCCGGTCGCGAACGCACGCAGCAGGTTGAGGGTCGCCGCCGACTGCCGATAGGCCATCAACTGGCGCTGCGGATCGGGGATGCGCGCCTCGGGCGTGAACGCGATGTCGTTGATGATGTCGCCGCGATAGCTCGGCAGCTCGACGCCATTGATCTTCTCGGTGTTCGACGAGCGCGGCTTTGCGAACTGCCCGGCGATGCGGCCGACCTTCACCACCGGCAGCGCGCCGGCATAGGTGAGAACGACGGCCATTTGCAGCAGCACGCGGAAGAAGTCGCGGATGTTGTTGGCGCCGTGCTCGGCAAAGCTCTCGGCGCAATCGCCGCCCTGCAGCAGGAAGGCTTCGCCGGCGGCGACGCGCGCGAGCGATTTCTTCAGATTGCGGGCCTCGCCGGCGAACACCAGCGGCGGAAAGGTAGCCAACTGCGCCTCGACATCAGCCAATACCTTGGCATCGGGATAATCGGGCACCTGCAGCACCGGTTTGGCGCGCCAGCTATCGGGTGTCCACCGCTCGGACATGACGTTAACTCCTGAGCAAAAACCGCGACTTACCCGCAGTTACGAAGGGCCGGGTTATACACAGGGCGATGGCCAACCGCCATGAGATTTCCACCTGCCCCGTCAAGCCCTTGCGGGTGTCCCCGTCAAGCCTTGCGGGTCTCCCCGTCAAGCCCTTGCAGCAAAAGCCGAATTCGCATTTGTTAAGGCCAAATCGCGAAAAGCGAGGAAGGAAATCGCGGGTGGCCGAGCTGGGGCTGGACGACGTATTCATCGACGATATCACGCTTCCCGCGGCGGATGGCTATCCGCTGGGAGCAACGCTGTTCTTGCCGCGCGGGGCCAAGCGCCACGCCGTGCTGATCAATTCGGCGACCGCGGTCCACCGCAAGGTCTATCGCGGCTTTGCCGGCTACCTCGCCAAGCGCGGCTGCGCGGTGCTGACCTATGACTACCGCGGCACCGGCGACTCGCGGCAGAAGTCGATGACCGGCTACAACCAGCCGAAATCGCTGGTCGGCTTCAAGGCCTCGATGTCGGACTGGGCCGCGCAGGATGTAACCTCCGCGGTGGCCTGGATGCGCGAGCGCTACAAGGCGCTGCCGTTTGCCTATGTCGGGCATTCCTTTGGCGGCCAGGCGCTGGGTCTGCTGCCGAACAACACCGAGATTTCGCGCGCGCTGTTTATCGCCGCCCAAGCCGGCACCTGGAAACTGATCGCGGTGCCCGAGCGCTATCGCGTCTATGCGATGCTCAATGCCGCGGTCCCCCTCACCCGCGCGTTCGGCTACACGCCGGGCTGGCTCGGGCTCGGCATGGACATGCCGAAGGACGTATTCCTGCAATGGGTCTCCTGGGTGATGAGCCCGCGCTACATGTTCGACGACAAGAATCTGGCGGCCTTGCAAAATTTTCCGAACTACAAAGGCGCGTTGCGCGCGCTGAGCATGTCTGACGATCCCTGGGCGACGCGGCCGGCGGTGGAGTTGCTGTGCTCGGGATTTACGTCGATCAAGCCCGAGATCATCACGGTGACACCCAAGGACACCGGCGCCAGCCGGATCGGCCATTTTGGTTTCTTCCGCCCTGAGCATCGCGACACGTTGTGGCGTGGGGCGGCGGAATGGATCGAGGCGGCGGAGTAGTCGTTGATGTCGTCCCCCTCGTCGTCCCGGCGAAGGCCGGGACCCATACCGCGTGATCTCTCAATAGAAGCTCGGTAGCAGAGACCTTTCGCAAAACGTCTCCCTGTGGTTATGGGTCCCGGCCTTCGCCGGGACGACGTGGATATAGCTTCGCATTCTCGCGACGCATTGCGCCCGAGCTTTGCCAGAAATTCCTCGCCCTCTCATCAAGAGGGCGCAGGGAAGACCGGGTGCGCGCTGCACCCGCGGTCTCGCGTGCGGTTTGCACTAAGTAGGCTGCACACGAGCATACAGGGCAGCGGTGAACACCCGGCCTTCCCTGCGCAATGGCTTTACGGCTTATGCCGTGATCTCCCCGGAGACGAGTTCTTGGTTGACTCCGTCACCGCCGGTTCAGCTCACGCTTAGCCGACGGCTTGACGCCAGCAACGGGCGCCAGGACCACACGGTTTTGCCGTACGCTCATCCACGCCGTCGTCTCAGCGTAAACCAGCGTCCATCGCAACCCGCCCAACGTCCGTGACGACGGCCGACGCCCTTCTGAGTAGGACGGGATGGGCCAACATATGCACCTGATTTCCCTTCTGGTAAACAGAAATATTTTTTATTTTAGGGCTTGACATGGATTCCGCAAATCAGAAGTGTTCTGCGAACGTGATGAGCATCACAGCTCCACAACAACCCACCGCCTATTCCATCCGGACTACGCTTTTAGGAGTTCTCCGTCCTCATGGACTGCGACAGACGCGAAGCGTTTGCGCGAGAGATAAACATCCGTTCATCAACCTTGCCGGTTCATCCTGAAACAATCATTCGGGAAAAAGTGGAACATGCGCGCGCACCGCGCATTGATTGCCGATAGCCAGGAGGAGAAACACGATGTTCAAGAAATCCCTGATCGTCGCGGCGTCGCTCGCGTTGGCTTCGTCCGCCTTTGCGCAATCCGGAACCAAATCACCTGGAGCATCGGATAGCTCACCGGGCCATCAGATGCAGGGCGCCAAGAAATCAACGGCTCCGGGTGCGTCGGAATACGCGCCGGGTCACAAGATGAAGGCCGCCAAGAAATCGACGGCACCGGGCGCATCGGAACACGCGCCGGGTCAGCAGACCACGGGCAGCGCCACCAAGAAGAAATAGGCTCGCTCGCTAGAGCGACGCGCCGCGGAGGCCCGGCACCCAAAGTGTCGGGCCTTCGTTTTGCGCGCGGCAAGATTTCGCACCTTCGGCCGGAAATCAGCTTCGTCATTCCCCGATGCGCAATTGCGCATCGGGGAATGACGAAGGTCCGCAAGGCGGGTCAGGCTTCCGCCTTCACGCGCTGAGCTGTGTCGAACAGGTCCGCCTGCGCATGAGGCTCTACGGCAGAAAGGTCGTTGACCGGCCCTGCTTTGCCGGCGCCCAAAAACTTGACGCCGTAGGTCTTGCCGCGGCGCCAGACGACTTCGCAGGACTGGTGCTTTGGGCGATCGCGCACCAGCGCCAATCCGAACTTGTCCCTGACGTCGATCGCGACATCGGTCACGATCCTTGCGCCGCCCGGCGATACGTCGAGCACGAAGCATTCACGGTTGGTGAGGCCATCATCCACCGTCATCCAGGCCGGCTGCTTGTGCAGTTGCCGGCGCGGTTCGCGCACCACCTTTGGCTTAAGGGCATCCATCGTCACGGGTGACATCCGTTGGGTCAGACCACCAACTTGAAGGCAGGACCGTAAGGTTCCCTTAGCGCTTTAACGGCGCATTGAATCGAAGTTTATGGATTTGCAGCCGCGCGCCATCGGGGCGGCCGGCATTGTGACGTCGGTCACGGTGGCGGACCGGCCGCTGTGGTTCTTCCATCACCATCGCATGTGGCTTTGCCACCAATCAATGGAGACTGGACATGAACACCGACAATCGCGAACTCAACGCAATCGAGCTCGACGCCGCGAACGGCGGCATGAAGTGGACGCCCGGCACCAAGAACCCCGACGTGATCGACGCCCGCGGCGGTCAATTGTCGTTCCTCGGCTTGACCTTCACCTTCGACATCAACGGCAAGGTCAGCAGCTACGGCCCGAGGCCGTAACCCGGCGCGGCGCGGCGTGGATGCCCCACGCTGCCGCCGCCTTGAGGAACTGATGTTGCCTTAGGGAGTTTTATTTCCATGACCGAACCATTGCCATTGCTGATGGAAAATTCGATCCAGATCGCCTGGGATTATCTCGAGGGGACCGCCGAACTCGGCGATCCCGAAGTCGCGGCGCGCTTCCTGACGGATGCCGTCGAGACCCTGATCCGGCGCGGCGAAACGCGAAAGCTGATGCTCGCGAACCGGGCGATCGACGCCTACAAGCGGTTCAAGGAAGAGCGCCTGCTGTCGCTGGTCTCCTGAACCCACCTGCCGACAGTAGCCGCATGAGCACCGCGATATGCGGGCTACTGGCTGATCTGGCTTTCCCTGTGTGATTCAGCGCACGGTTGGTTTTCAGAACGACGGCTAGTGTGCCTGCATGACGCGCGATCACCGCGCGTCCTTCGGACACAACGGAGCGGGACAATGACCAACGAAATTCGCGAACTGAACCTGAACGAGCTTGCGTCCGTCAGCGGCGGCACGGATCCCCTGCGCCTTCTGGCTACGGTGTCGCATTTGCAGGCCAGCAACGCGAACGACGCGTTGGCCGGTGCGCTGGCCGGCGCTCTGGGCGGCGCAGGGACAAAAGGCCCGTCGCGCAAGATTGGCTAACAACAAGACATTGAGGGCCGGCCCGGTCTGCTTGACGGGAGGCCTCGCCTCGACGCATCGGCGGACAGGCCCGAGCAAGTAGCCCGCATGAGCAGCCCGATATGCGGGGACCAAGACCCGGATGTCGCGTTGCTCAGCCGGGCTAACCTGCTGCCTCACATTTCCGGCGTTGAGCCGACGCCCGGCCGGGCATCGGCGTTGTCATCAACCATGTCAGCGAAAAATTAGACGAAGGTGCTGCGCTCGCCGCTGGAACCAACGCTTCGATTCAAACTTGAATAAGCGTTCCACGGAGTGCCCAGGCCATGACTGGATTGCCGTTAACCGTGCCCTATGGCGCCGATCAAACGCTGTATCTGGTGATGGATACGTTCGGTCCGAGGGATTTGCAGCTGCAGAATCCGATCGAGCGCCCCGATCTCGATACCGTGATCAACGATCTGATGCTGGCGCGCTTTAACAACCCGGTCGGAATCTACGCCTTCAACACGCTCGAACACTGGACCGCCGACATCTCCAAAAATGTCGCAGAGGAAATTCAGTGCCGCTGTGATATTGAGGGGGCTCCGGTGCCGGCGCATCTCGAAGACTTTGTTGCGAACAGCCTGAGCAGCGTTCGGACCCGGAAGCCCTAGATGGATTGGAAGCACCAATGAATTGGGTTTACTGGAATACGTTCTTGTCGCTGGTCGTCAGCTCGATCTGGTTCATGACCATCGTCTCGCATCCCGACTCCGTCGTCGTCGACAGGCATCCCTCCAAGCCGCCCGCGCGTTAAGCGCACGAAATAGGCGCTGCCCAAAAAAGCAGCCGCTTCGCTCCCGCGGAATCCCGGGAGGTTGCGCCTCGACCACCCAGGGGATCGCTGAGCCATTGCGCCCAGCGCGCGGACGCATCCTCGCGCCGCACCGTGCGGGCGAAATAGCGGCCGCTACTGAAACCAGAGTTCTTTCTTTGCGGGCCGGTTTCGACGGGAAGACTGCATGAACGCCCCGAACACCTGAATGAGATTGCGGATTGTGGGCCGTCAGCGCCGAAACGTCGATGCAGGGAAACGCAATGACACCGTAGTGATACGGAAGACAAATCACCCGCAAATCATTTATGCACGTACCATGGAAATCGCCCTCACCGTCATGCTCGCCTTCGTCGGCATCGCCTCCTGCGCGGTCGTGATGATCAGGATGTGGGGGCCGGAGGCCTTGGCTTTCCGGAGAAGGTCGTCGCGGGATACGAAGTAACTCGCACGCTGGTCAGGCAACGGCCAGCGTCGGGATGTTCTTGATGTCCTCTCCAAGCTCCCGCTCGGCCTGATCCAAATCGTAGCGCTTTTGCAGATTGAGCCAGATATCTGGACCGTTGCCGCACAACTTCCCGAGCCGCAACGCCATCACCGGGGTAACCGGCTGCTTCTCCTTCAGGAGATCGTACAACGTCTGACGCGACACGCCGAGCAGCCTGGCTATTTCTGTCTTGGGCCGGTCGAGAGCGGGCAAAATCTCCTCGCGAAGAAGTTCACCGGGATGCATCGGCGGCAAACCACGCTTCGGAAGCTTCTTGGTCATGGCTTGATCCTCAATGGTAGTCCTCCAGATCGACGTCGAGGGCATCGCCTTCGGTCCAACCGAATGTAATGCGCCAATTTCCGCTGGCGCTAACCGCACAGCGCCCCCCGATCGCGGCCGACCAGCGCATGAAACCGGAATCCCGGCAAATTCATATCCTCTGGCCGCGACGCGTCATCGAGCGCCCTCAGTATGCTGGCAATCCGTTTCGGATTCTGGACGCTGAGCCGGCGCCCGTCCCCGGTCGCGAAAAAACGTTCGAGAGCCTTGTCCCGCAACGAGCGGATCATGAGCGACATGTAAGGCGATACCTTACGATCGTCAAGCAGTACCTTACACGAGACCGCGCTGTTCTTTCGCCTCATGAGCCGCCGATTGCTTCACGGCCAGGGAAACCTTCGCTGCCTCGCGCGTTTGTTGGCAGGGGAATACGGAGGACGGCCGATGCGAACCCTGGTTTCAGCCATGGCCCTGAGCGGGATGGCGTGCCTGATGCTGTCGTCGTCAGCCGCATCGCAAACACCGGCGCAAGGCGCGGATGCTGCGGCCGGCCAACAGGCGTTCAACAATGCGTGCCGGACCTGCCACACGATCAAGGAGGGCGATAACCGGCAGGGCCCAAATCTGCACAAAATTATCGGACGGAAGGCAGGATCGCTGCCGGGCTACGGTTATTCCAGTGCCATGAAGGAGGCAGGCTTCGCCTGGGATGCGGACAAGCTCGAGCGTTTCATGGCTAACGCCGATGCGGTCGTGCCCGGCAACACCATGAAGCCGTATGGCGGTCTCGCATCGGCGGACGAGCGCGCAAAGATCATTGCTTACTTGGAGTCGGGCACGGCCGGTCAATAACAGGCGGGAGGGGGTGCACCGCGTCATGGTCGCCAGGGTGGTCGATCTCACCGGCTATGCCGGGGTTCGGCACGTCCGGGTATCGCTGGTGCGCGGATCGCTCGATGGAAGAAATACACAAGACAGACGCGCGCTCGCTTCACGTGTGAACCTATCGGGAATACATTGACCTGGATCAATATTGCCGGCGGTCCAAGTGTACCGGTGTTGTGCCGACTTCGAGGAAACTCCAATGCGCACTTTGGCTTTGACGATCTTGACGATGAGTATCGCCCTGGCAGACGGGCAAGCCCGGGCTCAGACATATGGCCCAGGTTTTTACGGTCCCCAGGCTTATGAGAGCGTTCCGAGCAGCTACTGCCTGCAAGGGCGCGTATGGGGCTATCCGGGCAATTGCCAATTCTCCAGCTACGCCCAATGCATGGCCACCGCCAACGGTACCGACGCCTATTGCGGGATCAATCCCCACTACGCTTTCGCACTGCAGCGGCGCGGCGACTATCGACCCCGATACTGAGCGGCAGTGAAGCAATGTCGCTGCAAGTAGCTGATATCTCGTCGATAGCATCGTTCTCGGGGCGCGCGGGCCGCTGGCCGGATCATGCGCGCTCGTCCGGGCTACGCGCGCCCTACTCCGCCGCCGCTTCCCGCACATAGCGCGCCGTCGGCGTCCGCATCGTCACGAGTTCTTCGGCCGCGGTCGGGTGCAGCGCGATGGTGGCGTCGAAATCGGCCTTGGTTGCTTTCATCTTCACGGCGATGCCGACGGCCTGCGTGATCTCGGCAGCGGCTTCGCCGACGATGTGGCAGCCGAGCACGCGGTCACTCGTGCCGTCGACCACGAGCTTCATCAGGACGCGGGTGTCGCGGCCGGACATCGTCGCTTTAATGGGCCGGAAATCGGTCTTGTAGATATCGACGTGGCTGAACTGCGCGCGGGCTTCGGCTTCGGTGAGGCCCACGGTGCCGACTTCGGGCTGCGAGAACACCGCGGTCGGAATCGTGGCGTGATCGACTTGCACCGGGCGCTTGCCGAACACGGTGTCGGCGAAGGCATGGCCCTCACGGATCGCGACCGGCGTCAGGTTGATACGGTGGGTGACGTCGCCGATGGCGTAGATGTTCGGCGTCGACGTTTTCGACCAGGCGTCGACGGCGATGCCGCCGTTCTTCGGATTGATCGCGACACCCGCCGTCTCCAGCCCGAGATTGGCGACGTTCGGATGGCGGCCGATCGCGAACATCACCTGGTCCGAGGCGATGCTCGATCCGCTGGAGAGGTGCGTGGTGAATTCCTTGCCGTGTTTTTCGATTTTCGCGATGGTGCAGCCGGTGATGATGTTGATGCCATGCTTCTCCATCTCCGCGCGCACATGCTTGCGCACGTCCTCGTCGAAACCGCGAAGGATGTTGTCGCCGCGATAGATTACGGTGACGTCGGCGCCGTAGCCTTTGAAGATGCCGGCGAATTCCAGCGCGATATAGCCGCCGCCCTGGATCACGATGCGCTTTGGCAACTCAGTGAGGTGGAACGCCTCATCCGAGGAGATCACGTGCTCGATGCCGGGAATCTCGGCGCCGTGGTTGGGCCGGCCGCCGGTCGCGATCAGAATGGTTTGCGCGGTGACTCGCTTGCCGTCGGACAGGCGCAGCGTGTGGGCATCTTCGAGCACCGCGCGGGCCTTCACCACCTGCGCGCCTGTCTTCTCGACATTGGTCGTGTAGATGCCCTCGAGCCGGGCGATCTCCCTGTCCTTGTTGGCGACCAAAGTGGGCCAGTCGAAGGAAACTTCCGGGATGGTCCAGCCGAAGCCGGCGGCGTCCTCGATCTCGTGACGGACATGCGAGCCGATCACGAACAGTTTTTTCGGCACGCAGCCGCGGATCACGCAGGTGCCACCCATCCGGTATTCTTCGGCGACCATCACCTTGGCGCCGTAGCCGGCCGCGATGCGCGCGGCGCGGACGCCGCCCGAACCACCACCGATGACAAACAGATCGACGTCGTATTCAGCCATGGTCAGCCCCTGTCAATTCCCCCTCGCCCCGCTTGCGGGGTCTAGACGAGCAAAGCTCGCTCTTAGAGGGTTGGGGTGAGGGGCTCCCTCCACGAGCAACATGCGCGTTGAGACCTGTACCCCCTCACCCGGCGCTGCGCGCCGACCTCTCCCCGCAAGCGGGGCGAGGTAACCGAAAGATCAGATTTCCTTGCCGCGCTTCCTCATCTCGGTGCGGAACTGGCCGTTGATCACCTCGGCAAAGGACTGCGCCCACTCGTTCATATAGGCCATGCTGCCCGAGATCGCCTTCGGCTCGTTCAGGATCAATTTCTGGCCGAGCGGCGATTTGTAGAACGTCGCCAGATCCTTCAATTCCTGCTCGGTGAACTCGTTGGCGTAGATCTGCGCCATGCCGTCGCCGATTTCCTTCTCGCGGCCGGCCAGATTCTTGGCGACGATCACGGCGACCTCGTTGAGGTCCTTCTGATAATTGAGGTTGGCGCCGAGCAGCACGTTCTTGGTCTTATCGACGAGGCCTGGAACGGCGTTGGAATACATCGCGCTCGCGTTCTTCATGTTCAGGATTTCCTTGGCCGCGGCGATGGCGCCAGGCGACGCGGGCTTGCCGGGTATGGCCAGGGTGGGCGCAGGGGCATTTTTCTGCTGCGCCATGGCTGGCGCTCCGATCAGCGCCAGTGCCACCGCGAGACCCGCAGCCGACAAACTTCCGGAAAGACTCTTCATTCCAATTCTCCTCAAAGATTCGGCGCTATCGCCGTTCAACTACGCGAATTCCCTGTGCGCCGGCCAGCACGGCCGTGCGGGCCAGGCCAATGAACAGGCCGTGTTCGACGACGCCCGGGATCACGCTCAACAAGCCTGCCAGGCGCGGCGCATCCGGTATTTTCCCAAGATGGGCATCCACAATCCAGTGGCCGCCATCGGTGACAAAAACGTGGCCGTCTTTGGCCTTCCGGACCTCCATTTGCCCGGAAACGCCGCTTTGCGCAAATGCTGACACGATCGCCCGCTGCGTTGCGGCGAGCCCGAACGGGATCACCTCGACAGGCAGGGGGAAGCGGCCGAGAACATCGACCCATTTGCTGTCGTCGGCGATCACGATCATGCGATCGGAGGCGGCCGCCACGATCTTCTCCCGTAGCAGCGCACCGCCGCCGCCCTTGATGAGATTGAGCGCGCCGTCGCACTCGTCGGCGCCGTCGACGGTGAGATCGAGGTGGTCGATCTCGTCGAGCGTGGTCAGCGGCACGCCGCAGGCCTGCGCCTGTGCACGGGTCGCCTCGGAGGTCGGCACGCCGATCACGCGCATGCCCTTCGCGACCTTCTCGCCGAGCAGTTCGACGAAGTGCTTGGCGGTCGAGCCGGTGCCAAGCCCGAGCTTCATGCCGTCCTGTACATGCTCCAGCGCGCGCGCCGCCGCCTGCCGTTTCAATGCGTCCATGTCCACGTGGATATGCCCTTTGAAAATCCGCCGGTCTGGCGGCGCATATCTAGCGTCGTTTGGGCGGCAGGAATAGCGCTAACGAGGCCAAATCGGGCCTATCGAGCCCTTGCATCATCACGCCCGGGCCGGTAGCGAATGCCAAATGACACCTCCCCGCACCCTCGTATTCGATCTCGACGGCACGCTGGTCGATACCGCACCGGATCTGATCAGCGCGCTCAATTTCGTGCTTCATCGCGAGGGCCTCGCCCCCGTGCCGCTCGCCCGCGCGCGCAACATGATCGGCGCCGGCGCGCGCAAGCTGATCGAGCGCGGCCTCGAACTCGAGGGCCGCACCATGAGCGTGGACGACGTCAACCGCCTGACCAGGGATTTCGTCGAATATTACGCCGCCCACATCGCCGATGAATCACGCCCCTTCGAGGGGCTGGAAGCGGCGCTGGATGAACTGGAAGGACAAGGCTTTCGCTTTGCGGTCTGCACCAACAAGCTGGAATGGCTTTCGAAACTGCTGCTCGACAAGCTCGACCTCAGCAAGCGGTTCGCCGCGATCTGCGGCGCGGACACTTTTGGCGTCTCAAAGCCCGATCCGGTGATCCTGCAGCAGACGCTGGCCCGTGCCGGCACGCAGCTCGAGGGCGCCATCATGGTCGGCGATGCCGGTCCCGATATCGGCGTGGCCCGGCGCGCGGGCATTCCGGTGATCGGGGTCGAATTCGGCTACACCGACGTGCCGATTGCCGAGTTGAAGCCGGACCGGCTGATCGGCCATTTTCGCGAACTGCCCGCGGCCGTGAACAGTCTTAGCGGGGCCGCGACGGCCTCCTAACATGCTGATTTATATATCATATCCGAATCGCTACGGAGCGACATTAACCATCCTTTAGCGAATCTGCACGCCGCGGTTGCGGCCCTGTTCTCACGCTCCTATGGTCCGGATCGGGGATTGTGGCTGATCGCCGCAGGTGAGTGATGATCATAGGTCGTGTGTTCGCGATTGCCGTCGCCGGAGCCTCTCTGGCCGGCTGTTCCTCGTTTTCCATGGATTCCTTCAAGCCGACGCCGCCGCCGATCCAGGTCCAGCTGGAGTCGGTGCCACCAGGGGCGGATGCCACCACCTCGGTCGGACCGGGCTGCAAGACCCCCTGCTCGGTTGCGGTCGCCGCCCCCGATTCCGGCTTTACGGTCACCTTCGCGATGCCGAGGTTCCAGCCGGTCACGGTTCCCGTTCAGGTGATTCGCGACCCCGGCGACTACGTAACGCCGGCCTCCACCACGATCGATCCCAATCCCGTGGTCGCCGAGCTGAAGCCCGCGGGGCCGCCGCCGCGCAAAAAACCGATGCGGCCGAAGAAAAAGCCGAAGCCTGCGGCAGCCGCGCCCGCCGCCGCCTCGCCGTCCCCGAGCCCCGCCGCGCCGGCGGCGCAGCCGGCCCGCTGATCGGCACCGCACCCGAAAGCTGCGGATTGTAGCCGTCCTGCTTCGTGCCTATATCCCGGCTCTGATTGAAGATCAGAACCGGGATATAAGTCTTTCGTTTTGACGCGCTTTCTTCACGCGAACCGGTATCCACTTCGCTCGAAAGCGCTATAGGATGATGGGTGACAGACGTTGCGGCGGTTCCGCCGCACGCGGCGCGCAGGCAGGGTTTGCAAGGCAGTTTGGATGAGCGGATTGTCGACTTCTCCCGATCAGCTGTTTTCTCCGATGACCGATCCGTTCGGGCGGAGCATCCGCTATCTGCGGGTCTCCGTCACCGATCGGTGCGACCTGCGCTGCTTCTATTGCATGTCCGAGGACATGACGTTCCTGCCGAAGGCCGATTTGCTGACGCTGGAAGAGCTTGACCGGCTGTGCTCGGCCTTCGTCGCCAAGGGCGTGCGCAAAATCCGTCTCACCGGCGGCGAACCGCTGGTCCGGCGCAACGTGATGTCGCTGGTGCGCTCGCTGTCGCGGCATCTTTCGAGCGGCGCGCTCGATGAGTTGACGCTGACCACCAATGGCTCGCAGCTGGCGCGCTTTGCCGGCGAGTTGCGCGACGCCGGCGTGCGCCGGATCAACGTCTCGCTGGACACGCTCGATCCCGCCAAATTCCGCGCCATCACGCGCTGGGGCGACATCGACAAGGTGCTGGCCGGCATTGAAGCTGCGCGCGCGGCGGGCCTTGCGGTGAAGATCAATGCGGTGGCGCTGAAGAACATGAACGAGGAGGAGATCCCCTCGCTGATGCAATGGGCGCACGACAAGGGCATGGCGCTGACGCTGATCGAAGTGATGCCGATGGGCGACATCGGCGAAGGCCGGATCGATCAGTACGTGCCGCTGTCATTGTTGCGCGCGCGTCTCGCCCAGCACTACACGCTTGATGACCTCGACGACGACACCGGCGGCCCAGCCCGCTATGTCCGCGTCAGCGAGACCGGAGGCAAGCTCGGCTTCATCACGCCGATGACCCATAATTTCTGCGAGTCCTGTAACCGGGTACGGATCACCTGCACCGGCACGCTGCACACCTGCCTCGGTCACGAGGATGCCTCCGATTTGCGCAAACCCTTGCGGGCATCTGCCGACAACGACCTGCTCGCCGCCGCGATCGATCGCGCCATCGGCCTGAAGCCGAAGGGCCACGACTTCATCATCGACCGCCGCCATAACCGCCCAAGCGTCAGCCGCCACATGAGCGTCACCGGCGGTTGAAATTTCAGCGTGTATTTCAGCCGTCCGGCGCGACGAAGCGCGTCCTCCCCACGCAACTGATAGCCCGCGTCAATTTGTCCATTTTCCGATTGACGCCGCTGCAACGCACTGAAATGGTGCGGCTGCTTTACGCCAGCACGGCCGGATGGGCCGCTGTTTCCCAATGGAACAGCCAAGACGGCGGAAGCGTGCGAACGGGGGAGGACTATCGTTGCAATCGCTCCAGCGAATGAGCTGCGAACCTGCGCGTTTTTCGCGCCGGAACGAAGCTGCGCGTTTGCCGCGCGGCAGCGGCTCTGCGCGCCTGACGCGGGGTGGCGACGCAATATCAATGAAGAAATCCGGCGCATGTCGATGACGTGCCCGAGGAGAACGTAATGCGTCCATTGTTGGCAATCAGTAACGGCATCGACTGGATCAACGAACAACTGGGCGGCATCTGCAATTGGCTCGTGCTCGCCGCCTGCGTGGTCAGCGCCGCCAACGCGATGATCCGCTACGCGTTCGGCTACAGCTCCAACAGCTGGCTCGAATTGCAGTGGTACATGTTCGCCGTCTTCGTGATGTTCGGCGCCTCCTATACCTTCAAGAAGAACGAGCATGTTCGCGTCGAACTTCTTTATCTCATGCTGTCCGAGCGCGGACAGCTCTGGCTCGACATGATCGGAACGCTGTTTTTCCTGATCCCGTCCTGCCTGCTGCTGGCCTATCTGTCGTGGCCTTTCTTCATGCAATCCTACGCCGTCAGCGAGATTTCGAGCAATGCCGGCGGCCTGGTGCGCTGGCCGATCAAGGCCGTCGTTCCCGTGGGCTTCGTTTTTCTCGCTCTGCAAGGACTCTCCGAAGTGATCAAGCGTATCGCGGCGTTGAAGGGCTATGTGATGATCGACGCCAAATACGAGAGGCCGGTGCAATGATTACGCTGGAAATGATGCCGCCGCTGATGTTCGGCGGCTTGATTCTGGCCATGCTGATCGGCTTCCCGGTGGCCTTCACGCTGGCCGCGCTCGGGCTGTCGTTCGGCTTCCTGTCGATCTATCTCGGCTTCTTCGACATGAACTTCCTGCAGGCCATTCCGGGCCGCATCTTCGGCAGCGTGCTCTCCAACGAATTGCTGCTGGCGATCCCGTTCTTCACCTTCATGGGCTCGATCCTGGAACGGTGCGGGCTTGCGGAAGACATGCTGGACTCGATGGGCCAGCTGTTCGGACCGATCCGCGGCGGCCTCGGCTATTCCGTCATCATCGTCGGCTTCATCCTCGGCGCGATCACCGGCACGGTGGCGGCGCAGGTCATCGCCATGGCGCTGATCTCGATGCCGGTGATGATGCGCTACGGCTACAACATTCGCTACATCACCGGCGTGCTCGCCGCGTCCGGCACGATCACCCAACTGGTGCCGCCCTCGCTGGTGCTGATCGTGATGGCCGACCAGCTCGGCAAGTCGGTCGGCGACATGTATCTCGGCGCCTGGGGGCCATCAATCCTCCAGATCGCCCTGTTCGCCGGCTATACGTTCATGCTCGGCCTCATCAAACCGGATCACGTCCCTCCGGTTCCGAGAGACGCGCTCACGCTGACGGGTTGGCCGCTCTGGAAGAAATGCCTGATGGGCATCATTCCGTCGGCCGTTCTGATCTTCGTGGTGCTGGGTACCATGATGCTCGGCCTCGCAACGCCGACCGAAGCCGGCGCGATGGGCGCCATCGGCGCCATCGTGCTCGCCGCGATCCACCACAAGGATCTGAGCAACAAGGGGCACAAGATGCTCCTCATCGGCATCGCCGCCACCGGTGTCGCCGTAATCGTCGGCATGCTGCTCGGTGAAGGCAAGGTATTGAAACTCACCTTCGCGGTGGTCTATCTCGCCGTCGTCTGGCTCTGCCTCGAAGCCGTCCGTATCCCCGACCTGCGCGGCCTGATCAAGCAGGGCTACGAGTCGACGATGCGCCTCTCCACCATGGTGGTGTTCATCCTGATCGGCTCGACCTGCTTCTCGGTGGTGTTCCTCGGCGTCTCCGGCGGCGTCTGGCTCGAGCATCATCTGACCTCGATCCCCGGCGGCGTCTGGGGCTTCCTGATCTTCATCAACCTCTTCATCTTCTTCCTGGCGTTCTTCCTCGACTTCTTCGAGATCGCCTTCATCATCCTGCCGATGGTGGCGCCGATCGCGCAGAAGGTATTGGCGCCGGTCGTGGGGCCCGATGCGGCGCTGATCTGGTTCGGTGTCATGCTGTGCGTCAACATGCAGACGTCGTTCCTGCATCCGCCGTTCGGATTTGCGCTGTTCTATTTGCGCGGCGTCGCGCCCAAGGAAGTAAAGAGCTCCGACATCTACTGGGGTGCCCTGCCCTGGATCGGCCTGCAGGCGATCATGGTGGCGATCGTGATCGCCTTCCCGATCGTGGTGACCGTGTTCCTCGACAAGCCGCTCGACGTCGATCTCAGCAAGGTCAGGATCGAGGTGCCGCAGATCGAGTTGCCACCACTGGATTTCGGCCAGCCTAAACAATAGCGGGCGCGCTTCCCGCCGAGATCCCTGCCAAGATTCCTGTAACGAAAAACCCCGGAGCTTTCGCTCCGGGGTTTTTGTTTGTCAAAGCTGCTGCTTGTTTGGCGATCAGCCCTGCGGGTTGCGCGCCATGAAGCTGTCGTAGCCGAGTTCGGCGACCTGGAACCACTGGTAGCCGTTGCTGGTGAAGCCGTTCAGCGAGTCCAGAACCTTCTTGAAGTTCGGGTTGGTCGCCGACGTCTCGGCATAAATCTCCTTGGTCGCCTTCAGGCAGGCCTGCATGATCGGCGGCGAGAAGCTATGCAGCTTGGTGCCACCGGCGAGCAGCTTTTTGAGTGACGGCGGATTGAGCTGATCGTACTTCGCCATCATCCAGCTGTTGGCGGACTGCCCTGCCAGCTCGAGCACGGTTTGATAGTATTTCGGCAGCGTGTTCCACTTTTCCAGATTGACGATGCCGAGCAGCATCGGACCGCCTTCCCACCAACCGGGATAGTAATAATGCGGGGCGACCTTGTTGAAGCCGAGCTTCTCGTCGTCATAGGGGCCGACCCATTCCGCCGCGTCGATCGTGCCTTTTTCGAGCGCGGGATAGATGTCGCCGCCGGCCAGCTGCTGCGGCACGACGCCCAGTTTCTGCATGACGCGGCCGGCAAAGCCGCCGATGCGCATCTTCAGTCCCTTCAGGTCGTCGACGGTGTTGATCTCCTTGCGGAACCAGCCGCCCATCTGGCAGCCGGTATTGCCGGCCAGAAACGACGTGACGTTATAGCTCTTGTAGAACTCGTTCAGCAGCTCCCTGCCGCCGCCCTGCATGTACCAGGCCTGGTTGAGGCGCTGGTTGGGTCCGAACGGCACCGCCGTGCCGAACGCAAATGTCGGGTCCTTGCCGAAGTAATAGTAGGACGCGGTATGTCCCATCTCGACGGTACCGTTCTGCACGGCATCGAGGACTTGTAGACCCGGAACGATTTCACCGCCGGCAAAAGTCTGGAGCTGGAATTTGTTGTCGGTGGCTTCGGCAACCTGCTTGGCCATCACCTCGACCCCGCCCCACAGCGTGTCGAGCGATTTCGGCCAGCTCGCCGTCAGCCGCCATTTGATTTCCGGCATCGATTGCGCGATCGCGGGCGCCGCCAGAGTTGCGGCACCTGCGGCGCCAATACCTGTGACCTTGAGAAAATCTCTTCTTTTCATGTAATCCTGCCCTTGTGGATGTGTGTCCGATAGCCTTCTTGCCGAGGCTTTGGCGGCACCATGGAACATCCGGTTCCCGATTTCCATCCCGAACTGCAGGGCGTAACGCAAAAAGCCCGGCCTCCTCGCGGAGACCGGGCTTGCTTGTGCGACTTAGGATGAGGCCCTGGTCCTGATTACATCAGACCCAGGGGTCTCACTTTTGTTTTGACGCGTTTTCTTGACGCGAACCGGGATCCACTTCGCTCGAAAACGCTATGTATCAGCCGCGCGTGCGCGAGCGGATCATGAAGCTGTCGAAGGTGTATTCGGCAACCTGCCACCACAGATACTGGTCGGAGCGGTAGGCCTGCATCGAATCGATCGTCTTCTTGAAGTCGGCATTCTTGGCCGACAGTTCGGCCCACAGCTCGTTGGTCGCCTTCAGGCAGGCTTCCAACACTTCGTTGGTGAAGGGACGGAGCTGGGTGCCGCCGGCGACCAGACGCTTCAAGGCTGCCGGATTGAGCATGTCATAGCGTTCGTTCATCCAGCCGTTGGCATGCGCCGCAGCGTTGGTGAGGATCGCCTGATAGTTCTTCGGCAGCGAATTCCACTTCTCCAGATTGGTGAAGGCGTGGACCATCGGGCCGCCTTCCCAGAAGCCGGGGTAATAATAGAACTTCGCGACCTTCTGGAAGCCGAGCTTTTCGTCGTCATAAGGACCGACCCACTCGGCGGCGTCGATAGTGCCCTTTTCCAGCGCCGGGTAGATGTCGCCGCCGGCGATCTGCTGCGGCACGACGCCGACCTTCTGCAACACCTGACCGGCGATACCGCCGATGCGGAATTTGAGGCCCGACAGATCGGCGACCGTCTTGATCTCCTTGCGGAACCAGCCGCCCATCTGGGTGCCAGTGTTGCCGCAAGGGAAACCGATCACGCCGAACTTCTTGAAGAACTCGTTGCCGAGTTCCCCACCGCCACCCTGCGACCACCAGGAGTTCTGCTGGCGTGCGTTCAGGCCGAACGGGACCGACGCATAGATCGCAAAGGTCGGATCCTTGCCGACGTAATAATAGGAGACGGTGTGGCACATCTCGACCGTGCCGTTGGAGGTGGCGTCGAGCGCCTGCAGACCGGGAACGACCTCGCCCGCGGCGAAGACCTGGATCTGGAATTTGTTGTCGGTCATTTCGGCGACATATTTCGACAGCTGGTCAGCACCGCCGTAAATCGTGTCGAGCGACTTCGGGAAGCTCGACGTCAAGCGCCATTTGATTTCAGGCGAGGATTGCGCGATCGCCGGCGAGGCAACGGCGGTCGCGGCAGCACCGGCCGCTGAAACTTTCAAAAAATCACGACGCTTCATTCAGGCATCTCCTTAAAGGCGGGGGCGTTTCCCAATTTCCGCGAGCGATCCTCCGGCGGGGCGAATTCCACGTCATCCGGGGCGCTCTGGCGGGGGCGCTTTAACATGGAAGTTGGCTAACGAAAACGCGACAAAGGCATGACTGCACTGATTAAACGAAAGTCTCAGGCAAGCAGAATAAGGCCCTCAGGCGGCTGCATTTGCGCCCTGAAGCTGGTCGCGGACCTTGGTACCGATTTCGCGGTAGATGGCGGCGTGCGGACCGTCCGGCTCGCTCGCCACCACAGGGTTACCGGAGTCCGAGGTGGTGCGAATCGACATGTGCAGCGGGATCTCCCCCAAAAACGGCACACCCAGCCGCTCGGCCTCGTGCCGCGCCCCGCCATGACCGAAAATGTCCGACCGCGTGCCGCAATGCGGGCACTGGAAATAGCTCATGTTCTCGACGATGCCGAGCACGGGCACGTTGACCTTCTTGAACATGGCAAGGCCGCGCCGCGCGTCGATCAAGGAGAGATCCTGCGGGGTCGAGATGATGACCGCCCCCTTCAGCGGCACGTTCTGCGCCAGGGTCAGTTGCGCGTCGCCGGTGCCGGGCGGCATGTCGACGACGAGAATGTCGAGCGTGCCCCATGCCACGTCGCGCAGCATCTGGGTGATCGCCGACATCACCATCGGTCCGCGCCAGATCATCGCGGTCTCTTCCTCGACCAGGAAGCCGATCGACATGATGGAGAGACCGAAGCGTTCGATCGGAATCATTTTCCGATCGTCGTTCAGTTTCGGCTTCTCGTGAATGCCGGTCAGCCGCGGCACCGAGGGGCCGTAAATATCGGCATCCAGCAGGCCGACGCGCAGGCCGAGATCGCGCAGGCCGAGCGCAAGATTGAGCGCCGTGGTCGACTTGCCGACGCCGCCCTTGCCGGATGCCACCGCGATCACGGCCGCAACGCCCGGAATTTCGGCTTGCCTGGACATCGGCGACGCCGGGCTTTGCGGCGGCTTATGCGCCGATACCGGCTGCACGCCGTGGGCATGGCGATGCTGATGCGGTGGCGGTGGCGGCGAAGACGCCGCGCCTGATGACGGCGAAGCCGCACCGGGCTTGCGCTCGGCGGTCAGTGCGATCATCGCCACGCTGACGCCGGGAATGGCGCGAACCGCAGCTTCCGCCTGCGCCCGCACGCTTTCCCACGCGCGGGCCTCCGCGGCGTCGACATTGATGGAGAAGAACACCTTGCCGTCGGTGGCCGTGATCGCCGACAGCACATTGGCATTGGTCAAGGCGACGCCGCGCGGCGAAGCCACCTTGGCCAAGGCATCGAGAACCTGTTGCTGCGTTACGCTCACCGCACGTCTCCTGGAGCCTTCGGTTCTGATGAACATCAGAACCGGGGCCCTCTTAGAGCGTTGCAGCCCAAAAGGCTACCTTGCTCCGACGTCGTCCCGGCGTTCGGCCGGGGCCACGACCCCGCCCTCCTTGGCGGCCTCATAGTTCAATTCGACCATGACGCCGTTGGGATCCGTGACGAAGATCTGCCAGAGATCGCCGCCGGGAACCTGACGCGAGTCGAATTCCGTTCCTTTGGATTTGAGCCGCTGCTGCATGCCGGCAAAGCCCGTGCTGGCGAAGGCGACGTGATGGACCACGCCGGAGTCAGGCTTTTGGGGTTCGTCGGTCTTGGAAATATCGACCAAGTGCACCACCGCCTTGCCCTCCGAATACATCCACGCGCCGGGGAAGGCGAAGTTCGGCCGGGCGCCCTTTTCCAGGCCCAGGATATCCTCGTAAAAACGGACCGTGTCGGCGAGATTCCGGGTCCGGATGTTGAAATGATCGAGCACGCCCACGCTGACGCCCATGCGATCTCACTCCCTTTTTTGTGAGTTGTTTGAACCGGGTGATCCTAGAGCATAATCGGTTCTGATGGAATCATAACCGACTTCTCTAGCCTCTTGTTTTGATGCGTTTTCCTGACGCGAACCGGTGTCCGGTCGCGCCAGCCAAACGAAGGCGTTGCCCTTCATGGCGCAGAGGTTATGGTGCGGCCACCCGCCTCAGGGTTCCGCCCGGCCCTTCCCAGCTTCGGTCGAAGTCCGGCCCCCCAAAGATCAAGCCCGCCAGGGCAAACGATAAGGTAGCACACATGGCTAAAGTCGCTTTTCTCGGTCTCGGCGTGATGGGTTTCCCGATGGCGGGCCATCTGGTGAAAAAGGGCGGCCACGAGGTCACCGTTTACAACCGGACCGGAGCCAAGGCGAAGGAATGGGCGGACAAGTTCGGCGGCCGCACGGCGCCGACGCCAAAGGCCGCCGCCGAAGGCCAGGACTTCGTGATGTGCTGCGTCGGCAATGACAATGATCTGCGCGCGGTCACGATCGGCGCTGATGGCGCCTTTGCCGGCATGACGAAGGGCGCGACCTTCGTCGATCACACCACCGCGTCGGCCGAAGTCGCCCGCGAGCTCGATGCCGCCGCCACCAAAGCGGGCTTCAAATTCATCGATGCGCCGGTGTCCGGCGGCCAGGCCGGGGCCGAAAACGGCGTCCTGACCGTGATGTGCGGCGGCGCCGCGGACGCCTATGCCGGCGCCGAGCCCGTGATCGCGGCCTATGCGCGGATGTGCAAGCTGCTGGGACCTGCCGGTTCCGGTCAGTTAACAAAGATGGTCAACCAGATCTGTATCGCGGGGCTGGTTCAGGGCCTCTCCGAAGGCATTCATTTCGCGAAAAAATCCGGCCTCGACGTCCAGGCCGTGATCGAGACCATCTCCAAGGGCGCCGCGCAGTCCTGGCAGATGGAGAACCGCTACAAGACCATGAACGACGGCAAGTTCGATTTCGGCTTTGCAGTCGAATGGATGCGCAAGGATCTGTCGATCTGCATCGCCGAATCCCGCCGCAACGGCGCCAATCTGCCGGTCACCGCGCTGGTCGATCAGTTCTATTCCGAAGTCGAGAAAATGGGCGGCAAGCGCTGGGACACGTCGAGCCTGCTGGCAAGGCTGCAGCGCTGAGCGAAGAGGTTAATTTAACCTCGCGTTAACGGGATTCTTTAGCTCTTTAAGTCATCGCTTAAGGATTTGGGCTCACAGATAGACAATACAAAAAGCCCGCGCGGTTCGCGGGCAGGGTTTGTGTTGTTTAATGAGTAATCCCGCAGAAAAGCCCGAGGTTGTCCAGCTTCCGGCGGACCCGCCAGTCGCCGCGCCGGTCAATACCCGGCGCGCCGCGGCGCAGCGGGTGCGCGAGGCGCGCGACCGGTTAACGTCGACCAGCGGAACCCGCCCGGCTTTCGACACCGAACTGCTCCGGCAATATGCCCAGACCCGGATGTCGGCCTCCTACGTCGTCATGCTGCTGGTGGTTGCGACCGGTGTGCTGTTCGGCCTTTGGATGCACCCGATAGCGGCTTTGGCCTGGACCTTCGGCATGCTGTGCATTCATGCCGTCATCATCCGCAATTGCCGGAGATTTCTGGCGGTGCAGCCCTCGCTCGCCGCCACGCGCAAATGGCGCACGCGATTTGTGCTGCTCGACCTGCTCTACGGCCTGTGCTGGACCGCGATCCTGATCCACCCCGCCGGCCTCGACGTCGTGTCGAACACGATGATGATGTTCCTGATGCTGCTGGTGATCGCGGTGTCGAGCATGCTGGCGGCCAGCCTGCCGATTGCGGCGCTGGCGGCCACCGCGCCGGTGACGGCCGCGATCGCGCTGAATTTCGTGCTGGGCGGCACCTTCGACACCTACGCGCTCGCCATGCTGGCGCTGGCCGCCGAAGGCTATTTCGCGCTGCTCGCCCATCGCCTGCACTCGACGACGCTGGCGACGCTGGAGGCGCGCGCCGAAAAGGATGCGCTGATCGGCGAGCTCGAGCAGGCCAAGGCGATCTCCGACGAGGCGCGGCATCGCGCCGAATCCGCCAACGTCGCCAAGTCGCGCTTCCTCGCGCAGATGAGCCACGAATTGCGCACGCCGCTGAACGCGATCCTCGGATTCTCCGAGGTGATGAAGAGCGAAATTTTTGGCGCGCACACCGTGCCGGTCTACAAGGAATATTCCGCCGACATCCATAATTCGGGCGTCCACCTGCTCAACCTCATCAACGAGATCCTCGATCTGTCGCGGATCGAGGCCGGCCGCTACGAACTCAACGAGGAAGCGGTGTCGCTGGTGCATGTCGTCGCCGACTGCCATCATCTCTTGAAACTGCGCGCCACCAGCCGCGGCATCACCATCCACGAAGTGTTCGAACAGGGCATGCCGCGGATCTGGGGCGATGAGCGCGCCACCCGTCAGATCGTGCTCAATTTGTTGTCGAACTCGATCAAGTTCACCCCGCAAGGCGGCGATATCTGGCTGAAGGTCGGCTGGACCGCGTCCGGTGGCCAGTATCTGAGCGTCAAGGACACCGGCTCCGGCATTGCCGAAGACGAAATCCCGATCGTGCTGGCGTCGTTCGGCCAGGGCTCCAACTCGATCAAGTCGGCCGAACAGGGCGCGGGGCTGGGACTGCCGATCGCAAAAAGCCTGATCGACATGCATGGCGGCACCTTCACGCTGAAATCGAAGCTGCGGATCGGCACCGAAGTCATCGTCACCTTCCCGCCGGAGCGCGTGATGTCGGCGCTGGCGCCGATGGCCGAAGAGGCCCCGCCCCTGCAGCCGGAGCCCGTCATCATTGCGACCGCCGACGAGAAGCGCCGGGCGCGCCACAAACCGATCATGAGCGCCGGAACAGGACTGTAACTGGAGCGCTTGCGCAAACCACCGAAAGCATTTCACACTCCCTGAATGAGCAAAGAAACGCCGTGTATCGCAGTCTGCATGATGGACCCCAAAACCAAACTCTGCTTCGGCTGCGGACGAACGCTGCCGGAAATCGCGCAATGGCACCGCATGGACAGCGCGGAGCGGCTGGCCGTGATGGCAGGATTGCCGGCCCGCATGGCAGAGGCCGGCCTGGCGCAGATCGCGGAGCGTCCGACGTCCAGCTGATCGATCGCAGGACTGCCCAGGGGGGCGCGCGATGAGCCGCATCCTGCTCGTCCTGATCATGCTCGCCGCCACCGCCGGCGCCGTCGTTGCTTACGGCGACCCCGAACAGATCGCACGCGCCAGCGATTCAGTCTCGCAGATGCTGCGGCGGCACAGCCCGCAGCCGGCGCCCGCGGTACAGATCGCGCGCGGCCAGGCCGGCGAGTTCGCGCTGCATGCCAAGATCAACGGCGTCAAGGCGCCGATGGTGATCGACACCGGCGCGACCTCGGTGGTGCTGACCTGGGAAACCGCGAAAGCGATCGGGCTGCCGCTCGAGATGCTCGAATACAATGTCGACGTCGAAACCGTGGGCGGGCACACCAAGGCGGCGCGGCTGACGCTCGACCGTCTCGCGGTCGGACACCTCGTCGAGAAATCGGTCCCGGCGCTGGTGGTGCAGCGCGGGCAGATGAAAACCAACCTGCTCGGCATGAGCTTTCTGGATCGCCTGGAAAGCTGGGGCGTCAAGGCCGACCAGCTGATGCTGCACGGCTATCCCGACGTGACGGGCAGCGTCAGCCCCCCGCGCCGCCCCCGGCGCGACCGCGCGGCTGCCAACTAGCGCGATCACATCGCGCGGCCCGCCGGCGCCTTGCGGATGGGTGGCTCGGCTGCGTGTGAGTCAATTCGGCCCGAGCACCGAAGCGGCGACTTTCGCTGGCATCACATACTCGATCTGCACCTTCTTGCGTTCGGCATCCCTGCGGGCCTGCAGCCAGCCCGGAAACCACATCGCGATCGCCGGGAAGATCAGCACCAGGACCACGCAGAGAACCTGGATGACCATGAAGTCCGCCATGCCGCGGTAGATCAACCTCAAATTCCATTCCCTCACGACCTGCTTGAGATAATAGGCCGACATCGCGACGGGTGGAGACAGGAACGCCGTCTGCAGGACGACCGCGACGATGCAGCCGAACCACACCATGTCGTAGCCGAGGCCCTTGGCCACCGGTGCGAGCATGGGAAGAAAGATAAACACGATCGCCGGCCATTCGAACGGCCAGCCGAGCAGGAATATCAGCGTCAGCAGCAGCGTCATGGTGCCCCAGGCCGGCAGCGGCGAGGCAAGCAGCGCATTGGTCATCCAGCTGGCGGTGCCGAGCCACGCGAACACCGCACCGAACACGTTGGAGGCGACCGCGAGCAGCAGCACCATGCTGGTGGTCGCCATCGTGCTGTAGCAGGCCTGCAGCAAACCGCTCCACGTGAATTTGCCGTAGAGGATGACCAGAAGGATGGCGCCGAGCGCGCCGAGTGCCGCCGCCTCCGCCGCCGTCGTGATGCCGGCCAGGATCGCACCCAGCGTGACGATGGTCAGCACCGTCACCGGTACGAGGCCGACCAGGCACTCCCACAGCACGATCTTCATCGATTCCGGCCGCTCCTCGATTGGCACCGGGGGACCGAGCTTCGGATTGAAATGACAGCGGATCAGCGTGTAGGCGATGAACATGCCGGACAGCAGGAAGCCCGGGCCGAACGCGGCCGCGTACAGGTCGATGATCGAGATATCGAGCACGGGCGCCATCACGACCAGCATGACCGACGGCGGAATCAGGATGCCGAGCGTGCCGCCAGCCGCGATCGCGCCCGCCGACATGCGCACGTCGTAGCCGGAGCGGATCATCATCGGCCCGGCCATGATGCCGAGCAGCGCCACCGTCGCGCCCACGGTTCCGGCAGCGATGCCGAACAGCGTCGCGGTAACGATGACGACCACGTATAATGCGCCCTTCAGCGGCGCAAACAGATCGCGGAACGCCCTGAACAGTCGTTCCATCAGCCCGGCCTGATCGCAGATGAAGCCCATCAGGATGAACATGGGCACTGCGACCAGTTCGTCCTGCTTCATGATGCCGATGGTCTGCAGGTAGGCGAGGCTGAGCACCCGCGGCCCCATGCCGATGTAGCCGAACACGCCTGCGAGAAACAAAAGCGTGAAGCTGATCGGCAGGCCGATGAAGATCGCGCCCAGCATCACCAGCAGCATGAATAGGCCAAGCAGCTCGAGTCCGGTCATATCTCGATCTTTTCCTTGTGCTCGAACTCGCGCCCGAACTGGATCTGATACCAGCACTTCAGTACTTCGGAGACGCCCTGAACCATGAGAAGGACCGCCGCCAGCGGGATGGTGGCCCGGAACGGCCACATGATCACGCGCCACACGCTTTCCTGCGACCTCTCACCGGTGTCCCAGGAATGCAATGCGGCGTCGTAGCTGACCACCATGAAGGTGATCATGACCGGGTAGAACAGCAGGATGTAGGAGATCATGTCGATGATCCCCTTGGTGCGTTCCGAAAAATTCTCCCAGTAAATATCGGTTCGAACGTGCGCACCCTTGTAGAGCGCATATCCGCAGGCGAGCATGAAGGCCGCGCCGTTGGCCATGAAGCTCGACTCGTAAACCCAGGCGGTCGGGGCATTGAACCCGTAACGCATCACGACCTCGTAGGTGATCGTCACCACGAGGAACAGCATCGTCAGGGAGATGAGTTTGCCGGTGACGTCCGAGAACCGGTCAATGGCCCGAATGATCGTGTAGAAGGCGTGTGGAAACTCACTTCCCACGCCAGCAGGATACGAGGCTCCGCCGTCAGTCGACATCATGATCCCCCTTGAAAAGCAACTGGCGCCTGTCAATGACGCCAGTTGCGCACGCGAAAGCGGATCACTTCTTCTGCAGATAGACCTTGTCCTTCCAGTAGTACTCGCCGGCGAAATTATACGGCGGGAACCAGGAAAGCTTGAACGGGACGATCTTCTCGGCGTAGGCCTTCTGACTGTCCATCGCCTTCTTGTAGAAAGGGTTCTTGGCGGCGTACTCGGACTGGATCTTCTCCCACTCGTCGAGGAAGTTCTTCAGGACATCATCCGGCGTGCGATGCATTTGGACGCCCATCTTGAGGAGGTCCTGGCAGGCCTGCGCGGTCTCGCGGTTGAAGGAGAAATTGCGCTGCGTCGTGGCGTAGACGCTGGCAACCTTGATGATCTCCTGCAGATCCGGCGTCAGCTTCTTCCAGACATCGCCGTTGATCATCAACTGACCACCGGTGACGGGCTCGTGCATGCCAGGGGTGTAGTAGTGCTTCGCGACCTGGTGCAGACCGAGCTTCTTGTCTTCCTCGCAGTTGATCCATTCAGCGCCTTCGATCACGCCGCGCTCCATCGCCGGGACGATCTCGCCGCCCGGTATGGTGACGACCGACACGCCAAGCCGGCCGTAGGTCTCCGCGCCGATGCCGTAGATGCGATACTTCATCCCCTTGAGGTCGGCGAGGCTGTTGATCTCTTTCTTGAACCAGCCCATGCCTTGCGGATAGTCGGTCGGAATCGGGAAGCCCACGACGTTGAGCTTCAGGACGTCGCGGTAGAATTCTTCCAGCAGGGCCATGCCGCCGCCGTCGTAGTACCAGGCCCAGTAGTCGCTTCCGTCCATGCCGAACAACGGACCGTGCGACATCGGAATCGTCGCCGTGTTGCGGCCGAGGATGTAGCCGAACGGCGCCATTCCAACGTCGAGAACGTTCTTCGACGTTGCGTCGAAGACCTCGAACGGGGGAACGATGGCGCCGGCCGGGAGCGTTTCAATCTTGAGGCGGCCAGCCGTCATCTTTTCGACGGTCTCGGCCCACAATTTGAAGATGAGGTGGAAGTTCGACGACGCGGGGTGGGTCGATTGCCCTTTTAATACAAGGGGCTTGGGCGCCGGAGCCGGGGTCTGAGCCTGGGCTGGGTCCGTAAAGGTGGCGGCGAGTCCGAGGGCAGCAGCCACGACAATAGACGTGTACCTGAGCATTCTCACTCCTCCCTTTTGGCAGCAATTTCTCCTTGGTTGATGTTTTTTTGATCTTGTGAGCTGAAGTTACGGACGGGATGATTGCGCTGTCAAGGCGATATCTGTCGGACCGGCAAGTGAGCCGGTGAAAGATGGAGTGGCCAGGCTCGTGGAAGCGAGACAGCTAATTGAAGAAATTGCCGGCAGCACCAACGCTGCCATCAGCCTGGGTCGCGCGCCAGAAGCGTTGCCGTCACGCCGCGATCGAAGACGCCGCGCGGGCTTCGACCAGCGCAATCGCATCGCACAATACGTTGGCGCCGGCGCCTTGCCTGACGCCGTTTTCGGCGAGATGGCGGCGGAAGGCGCGCGCCCCCGGCACGCCGTGAAACGCACCGACGAAATGCCGCGTCATCGAATGCAGCCGCGTGCCCTGCCCGAGCTGGTTTTCGATGTAGGGCATCATAGCCTCAAACACATCCTTCATCGTCGCATGCGGCGCCGCCTCGCCGAATGACTCCGGATCGACCTTGAGCAATCGCCACGGCTCCTGATAGGCCGCCCGCCCCAGCATCACGCCATCGACATGGGCAAGATGCGCCTTCGCCTCGGCGAGGCTGCCGATCCCGCCATTGATGATGACGGGCACCTCGGGCAGCGCGGCCTTCAGGCGGTAGACTCTGTCGTAATCGAGCGGCGGAATGTCGCGGTTTTCCTTCGGCGACAAGCCGTTGAGCCAGGCCTTGCGGGCGTGCACGACCAGCGCATCGGCGCCCGCGGCAACGACGCCGCGCGCCAGCACGTCCAGCGCCACTTCCGGATCCTGGTCGTCGATGCCGATACGGCATTTGACCGTGACGGGAATATTCACCGCGCGCTTCATCGCCGCGACGCCCTCGGCAACCAACGCCGGCTCTGCCATCAGGCAGGCGCCGAAGCGGCCGTCCTTTACCCGGTCCGACGGACAGCCGACGTTGAGGTTGATCTCGTCATAGCCGAAATCCTCGCCGATCTTCGCAGCGGTAGCGAGATCGCGCGGATCGGAGCCGCCAAGCTGCAGCGCAACGGGGTGCTCGCTCTGGTCGAAGCCGAGCAGCCGCATTCGGTCGCCATGGATGATGGCGCCGGTCGTCAGCATCTCCGTGTAAAGCCGCGCCCGCCGCGTCATCAGACGGTGGAACACGCGGCAATGCCGGTCGGTCCAATCCATCATGGGTGCGACGGAGAAGCGATAATCTTGATGCTTCAACAGCCTAGACTACTCTCTCAATGTGATGAACTGCAAACATGTGCATCCAGACTAAACGGAAACTGCGCGCGTTGGTACCCGTTTCGACCTGCCGTTGCACGCATGCTCTGCAACGAAATCCGCGTTGATCCAATGCGAACTGAAGAGATCATGCGTGCTCCAATGTCGGCGCATGTCGAGAAACACCTCAATAGAATGTGAGCAGTGTGACGACGCTGGCTCAGACTTCGAGCACCCATCTAGCGACCATGGGCTGCTAGGACGATCCGATCAGGGACATCCCGGCAAGCGGGTTATACTAAAATCGCAAAAATAGTATAACACTATTATATATCAAATACTTAGGTGGATACCTTTTCGCGGTTTCGCGAATCGATCGGAGGTAGCCTAGCTCGCCAGGCCGAACATGGTAGGCCGCCAAAAGCCGCCGCGCATGCGCCAACCATCGCCGCCTCGACTGCCTCTCGGTTGCCGGTAGTACCATGCTCGCCATAGACGCTGTCAGTCGGCTTTCGCCTTCACGTATCGACCGGGTGCAGATTCGCCCGGAGGATAGAGGTTGCTGCCGAGTTGCGTTCGCGCCGGCAATTGCTCTTCCGCCCGCGGCTTGAGCCAGGCCATCCAGTCGTTCCACCAGCTGCCGGGCTTTTCATCGGCGCTTGCCTGCCAGGTCGCCGGGTCGTCGGATCGCTTGGTCGACACCCAATAGCTTCGCTTGTTCTTCGACGCGGGATTGATCACACCGGCGATATGTCCGCTTGCGCCGAGGACAAAGCGCGTATCACCGCTGAACAGGCCGGTCGTGCGATAGGCGGATCGCCACGGCACGATATGGTCCTCGACGGTCGCCAAAACATAAGCCGGCAGATCGACCCGCCCCAAATCGACTGGCGTGTTGCACATCGTCAACCTGTTCGGTTCCCGGAGATTGTTCTCCAGGTACATGTTCCTGATGTACCAGCAGTACATCGGTCCCGGCAGATTGGTGACGTCGGCATTCCAGAACAGGAGATCGAAACGCTCGGGCGATTTTCCCTTCAGATAATTGTTGATCACGTTCGGCCATATCAGCTCTTTCGAACGCAGGGTTTGGAACACGAATCCGAGTTCGGCGCCGCGGTAGATGCCGCCATTCCCAATGGTCTGCTCACGCTGTCGCACGCTCTCCTCGTCCACGAATACGCCGAGATCACCTGGTTCGCGGAAATCGAGCATGGTCGTCAGCAGAGTCACGCTGGCGACCGATTCGTCGCCCCGCGTCCGCAGGATAGCGAGCGCAGACGACAGGATGGTTCCCCCGACGCACCAGCCGACGACGTTGACCTTGTCGGCGCCGGAAATCGATCGGGCGATCTCGATGGCGCGCATGGCGCCATGCTCGACGTAATCATCCCATCCAAAATGTCCGCAAGAGGCATCCGGATTGCGCCAGGAAACGATGAAGACCGTCATGCCGTGCTCGACCGCAAACCGGACGAAGGAATTGGCCGGCTGAAGGTCGAGAATGTAGAACTTGTTGATGCAGGGCGGCACGATCAGCAACGGCCGAACGGCCACCTGCTCCGTCGCCGGTTCATATTGAATCAGTTGAAAAAGATCGTTCTCGAACACGACCGCGCCCCCGGATGCCGCGACGTCCTTTCCGACCTCGAATGCGCCCTCGTCCGTGATCGTCAGGCTGCCCCGGCCCAGATCCGACATCAAATTGTCGAGGCCTGCCTTGAGGCTTTGGCCTTCGGTGTCCGTTGCAAGCTTGATGATTTCGGGATTGGTGGCGAGAAAATTGGTCGGACTGATCGCCTCGACGAGTTGGCGCGTGAAGAAGCGCAGCCGTTGCTTTTCCTTTTCGTCCAGATCCAGCGCTTCTACGAAGTCAGTGCAATAGCGCGAATTCAGCAGATAGCATTGCTTCAGCAGACTATGGAGCGAATTGTCCCGCCATTCCGTGGCGTTGAACCTGCGATCGCCACGCACCGGCCCGACGCTGCCTTCGCCCTGCACGCCTGCAGCCGATTTGATGACCTGTTCCGTGAGTTGGTACAGACGCATCAGGTGGTCAGCCTGCAATTCGGCGATGCGCCCCGATGAATTCAGCGTTGCACCAAGGCCCGCGCCGTCACGATCGCCGTTCGGTGTCCAACCCAGCGACCGCCAGAGGCTCGCGCCTGCCTTCATGAAACCTTCGACAAATTCGTCAGGCATATTGAATGGCCGATCCATCACTTACCCTCGCTCAGCAAGATTGAATGTTTCGTTCGTTTCCTCTTCGGGCAGCTTCTGTCTGGCGCCCTTCGCTCTCGTATGCGCCGAGACCTTGTCAGCTATCCGGCCGGACCCGTCGCAATGGCCGCTTGTTGTCGTCAGGAGCCGGAGCGAACACTTGTCCCCTCCCTGATCCCGTCAACGTTGACGGAAAGGCGTTTGATCTTGTCGTACAGCGTCTGCTTCGGGATGCCCAAAAGCGTTGCCGTCGCCTGAACGTCGCCCTGCTTGCGCCGCAACGCGTCCTCGATGATCGAACGCTCGATGTTCTCCAACTGTCGAGGCAACGACACATCGGATGCACCCAACCCGGGCTTGTTGATGGCCTTGCCGTCGAGCACGCCAAGCACGAAGCGATCGGCGACGTTACGGAGCTCCCGTACGTTTCCCGGCCACGAATAGGCCAGCAAGATGGACAGCGTCTGCTCGTCCAGTATCGGTGCGTCGCGCTCGAACCGTCTGGCGGCGTCCAGCGTGAAGTGCTCGAACAGCAGGGGAATGTCTTCGCGCCGCTCGCGAAGCGGCGGCAGTTCGATGAATGCGACGCCAAGGCGATAGTAGAGATCGGCGCGAAACAGCCGCTTCTCGCTCAACTCGAGCAGATTCGTCTTGCTCGCCGCAACGACGCGGCAATCCACCGAGATCGGCTTGTTCGTTCCGACCCGTTCGATCGATCGATCCTGCAGCGACCTCAGCAACTTCACCTGCACGCTCAGCGGCATGCTCTCGATTTCGTCGAGGAACAGCGTTCCGCCATTCGCATATTCGATCTTTCCGATACGCTGACGGGTGGCGCCGGTGAACGCCCCTACCTCATGGCCGAACAACTCGCTCTCGACCAGCGATTCGGGGAGGCCGCCGCAGTTCACCGCGACATAGTGGCCGCCGCGTCGCCCACTGTGATTGTGGAGACAGCGCGCAACCACATCCTTGCCGGTTCCGGTCTCGCCATAGATCGTGACGTCGACGTTCGTCGCGGCCAATGTGGAAACGAGCCGGCGCACTTCCTGTATTTGCGGCGAGCGGCCCAGGAGGCTCGCCTCGATTGCCTGGCGGTCTGCGAGGGCCGATCGCAGCGAGCGCACCTCCAGGGTCAGTCGCCTCTTTTCGGTCGCCCTGCGTACCACCGAGACAAGTTGCTCCGACGAGCACGGCTTCTCGATGAAGTCGTAGGCACCGTTTCGCATCGCCTGCACGGCCATGGAAATATCGCCATGCCCGGTGATCAGGATCACTGGCAGATCCTGATCCAACCTGTGCAGATCGGACTGCCATTCAAGGCCGCTCTTGCCGCGCAGACGCACGTCGCAGACCACGACGAACGGCATGTCGGCACGGACGGACACGCTGGCGGTCTCGACCGAGGCGAACCCCGAGACGGAAAACCCGGCAAGTTCAAGCGCCTGAACGCCGCCGATCCGGACATCGTTATCGTCCTCGACGTAGATCACGCCGATCGATTGGTCATCGCTCATGCGAAACCTCTGATGTGCCAGCCAATGGAAGGGTCACTGCAAATTCGGCGCCGCATGGCGTCAGGTTTCGTGCGCGCAGTTCGCCGCCAAAGGAGTGCGCGATGTGGTTGGAGAGCATGAGACCAAGACCGAGCCCTTTGCCCGCCGGCTTGGTCGTCACAAAAGGTTCGAACATGCGCTGCAGGACATCGGGCGCGATTGAAGGACCGCTGTTGCTGATGACGATGCGGCAGCGCGCGGTCTGCCCCTGTTCCCGGCTCGCGCGGATCAGGATCGACTTCCGGTCGGCGCTCTCCACGGCGTCCAGCGCATTCGCCACGATGTTGCACAACAGCTGCTCAAGCCGCGTCTGATCGGCGATGACGCAGATATTCGCGTCAACGTCGGTTACGACGGTCACTCCCCCTTCCTTGACGCGCCCGGCGAGTATCTTGAGTGATTCGGCCACGGCATGTTCGACGGAGACCGCCTCAAGCGGGCTGCTCGACTTGTATGCGAATGTCCGCAACTGGCCGGTCAGGCGTCCGAGTCGGCGCACCAATTCGCCAATCCGGGTCAGATTTCCGCGGGCATCGCCGATCGACCCGCGGTCGACGAGCAGAACCGCATTGTCGGCGGCCGTCTGCAGGGCGGCCAGAGGCTGGTTCAGTTCATGCACGATTCCGGCCGACATCTGGCCGAGGGCGGCGAGCTTGCCGGCATGGACCAAATCATCCTGCGCGGCCCGCAGTTCGGCGGTTCGTTCCTGCACCCTGATCTCGAGCATGTCGTTCGCCGCCTGCAACGCCGCCTGGTTGGCCAGGCGTTGCTTGATCGCTCGCCTGCGCTGCTCGACCAGACCAGCCGCCAGCAACGCAACGATGCAGGCGAGGCCCGACATCGCGCCGATGATCAGCGCAGTCTGCCGCGTCGGCGCCTCATCGTCGAGCAGGACCAGCTTCCACAGACCGCGGTTGATTGGCCGTTCGCTGAGGGTGTAGGCCACGCCGTTTTCTGCGGTGACGCGTGCAGCGCCCTCCGAGAACTGAGCGACGAAGGTCCATCCGAGCGGCGTCAGTTCGTGGTTTCCGTATGGCTTGGATCGCGAAATCTCTTCGTGCATCTGAGGCGACAGCGGCGCCATCGGATGAAAGCGCCACGCGTCCCGGGACGAGAGTATCGTGACCCGGCGTTCGTCGAGCAGAAGGATATCGCTCTCAATGTCGCGCCACGCGCGCTCGAACGAATCCAGGTTGACCTTGACGGTGGCAACACCCCTCGTCTCCCCGCCGTCCTTCAGGGCGTAGGAGAGATAGTAGCCGGCGCGCGCGCTGGTAATGCCGACGCCGAAGAACGTCCCTCGACCCTTCGAGAGAGCCTCGCTGACATAGGGACGGTACGACAGGTTTTGGCCAAACGGTGTACCCGGCTGCTCGAAATCAGCCGCGGCCAGTGTATCGCCGGAGACGCCGAGGACGTAGAGATTTTCGGCTCCCGCAAGCAGATTGATCGACTTCAAGTACTGGCTGACGGCTTCCCGCAGTGCGGGATCGCCGGGCGCGTCGAGCAGCCGGAAGACGCTGGGGGACGTCTCGAGCAAGGACGGCAGGTATTCAAATCTTGAAAGATGACCGTCGAGCCGGGCGGCCTCCACGGCCAGCCGCTGCTGCGCTGCCGCGCGCAAATGCTCCAGTCCGCGCTGGAAAGCCACGGCATATCCGAGCCACGAAGCGGCCACGACCAGCCCGGCTGCAATTGCTCCGCGCACAAGCCAACGCGTGGAACCGGGCGCCACCGAACTGATTGCGGGACTCCCCTTGATGTTCACCAGCGATGGAAGGTCCGTCATCTCGGGAACCAGACAAATCCGAGGAGCGCCGGCCACGACGGACGACCGCTCATGCATAGTCTAACTCTATGGTCTTGCCCCGGAATACGCGATAGGAAAATCCGGTGTAGGCGATAATGACAGGCAACGTGACGCAAACGCCGATCAGGATGATCTTGAGCGATTCGGGGCTGCTGGCGGCCTGCCAGACGGTAAGCCTGTCGATCACCACGAACGGATAGATGCTGTAGCTGAGGCCGAGGAAGCTCAGGAAGAAGACGAGCACCAGCAATGCGAAGGGCAGCCAGCACAGGCTGCCGCGTACGGCCGGCGACCCGAGCAGGAGGCGCGCCGTCAGCAGCGCAATGCCCGTCGTGATCGGGATCGACGCCACCGCAATCATCGCCGGCAAGGTAAGCCACCTGACACGAACAGTCTCGCTGATCCACGGCGTTGCCATCGAGATCAGTATCAAGCCCACGACCATGGGCGGCCAGGCGATCTTGCTCCACTCGATCGCCTTGTCCTGGAGCTGGCCATCCGTCTTCATCACCAGCCATGTCGCACCGAGCAGCGCGTATGCCATCGGCAGCGCTACCGCAATGGCGCCAGCAAAGATTGGATAGTTCCAGCCCTCACCGAAGCCGCTGATATAGCGACCAAGCATCCAGCCCTGGCACACGGACGCAAGCATTGACCCCGCGATGAAGAGGCGGTCCCACATCGCCTTCCGGCTGGCCTTGCCCTTGACCCTGAAATCGAAAGCTGCGCCGCGCAGGATCAGGCCAACCAGCATGAGGGCAGTCGGCAGGTACAGTTCCGACAGGACCAACCCATGCGCCTTGGGGAAAGCGACAAGGAGCAGGCCGACGCCAAGAACCAGCCAGGTTTCGTTGGCATCCCAGAACGGACCGATGGATGCGACCATGGTATCCCGCTCTTCGGGCGTCGCCCGATGCATCAGCATGCCGACCCCGAGATCGTATCCGTCGCTCACGACGTAGACGAGCAGCGACACCCCCATCAACCCGATGAAGATCAGTGGGAGCAGTTCGTCGAACGACATCGAAATCATGCGAATTCTCCCCGGCGCTGATATTCCTGCGGGCTCTCCGCCAAGCCTTCCGATGTGATCATGCCCGGCTTCTTTTCCGATGTTTCCGACATGTGCTTCAGCACGCCGACATAGGCGACGAGCAGCGCCAGATAGACCGCAATGTAGATGCCGAGCGTCAGGGCAATGCTCGACGACGGAACACGAGAGGCGACGTCGCTGGTCCGAAGGAGGCCGGCAATGATGAAGGGCTGGCGTCCGATCTCCGTGACGTACCATCCGGCGATGGTCGCGACCCAACCTGAAAAGGTCATCGCGGCGAACAGCTTGAGCATCGGCCGCGGCATCCGGGCGAAATCCCAGCCATCGCGCCAATGCCGCCACAAGCCGATCCAGCTGACCAGCAGCATCAGGATGCCAGTCCCCACCATGATCCGGAAGCACCAGAACACCGGAAAGACCGGCGGATGGGCCGATGGAAACTCGTTCAGCCCCTTGATTTCGCCGTCAGCATCGTGCCGGAGGATCAGACTCGCGAGTTTCGGCACCGCCAGTTCGAAGCGGTTCGTTCGCGTCGCGTCATCCGGGATCGCAAACAACAGAAGCGGGGCTCCCCGAGTTGTTTCCCAGATACCTTCCATCGCTGCGATCTTCTGCGGCTGATGCTGGAGGGTATTGAGCCCGTGAAGATCACCCGCCACTATTTGCGCCGGTATAGCCAGGGAGGCGAATACCAGCCCGGTCCGCAGCACGCGCGACGCACTGGCCGTCGCGACACCTTTCAGGATCTGCCAGGCGCTAATCCCGATCAGCAGGAACGCGCAGGTCAGCGCGGATGCCAGCATCATATGAACGAAGCGGTACGGGAAGGACGGGTTGAAGATGATTTCCAGCCAGTTCCGCGCGTGAAACTGGCCGTCGACGATCTCGTAGCCCGCCGGCGTCTGCATCCATGAATTCAAGGCAAGGATCCAGAATGCGCTCAGCATTGTGCCGAATGCGACCAGGAAGGTCGACCCAAGGTGGATCATCTCCCCTACCCGGCGGTGGCCGAACAGCATCACGCCAAGAAAACCCGCTTCCAGAAAAAATGCGGTCAGCACTTCATAGCCGAGTAGCGGGCCGGCGATATTGCCGACGCGCTCCATGTAGCCCGGCCAGTTGGTGCCGAACTGGAAGCTCATGGTGACGCCGCTGACGACCCCGAGCGCGAATGTCAGGGCGAATATTTTTGTCCAAAGCCGGTAGGCGCGCAGCCAAGCGAGCTTCTGCTGCGGGTCGGTCGCGCGCAGGTGCTTCAGCCGAAAAAACAGCAGAACCCAGCCTAGCGCGATCGAAATCGAGGGAAACAGAATGTGGAACGTGATATTGGCGGCGAACTGGATGCGCGCAAGGACCACGACGTCCATCAGCATTCCCTCCAGGTTCGGCGCAGTGCCTCACCCCCAATCAAGTGCACAATGGCCGACACAGCACCCATCCCATCCATGCCCTGCAATCAATGGAGCTTCACGTGCGGCTCGGTGCGCCGGGTGATCAGGCGGGCCAGCGTGTCGAGCGCCACCTTCACCGAACCATGCAACGCGTGTTCGTGCATCTTGTAGAGTGACAGATACATCATCCTCGCGAAGATGCCTGCGAAGACCAGATTGCCGCCCACGAGCGCTCCCATCATCGAGCCGACCGTGCTGAATTCGCCGAGCGACACCAGTGATCCGAAGTCCCTGTAGCGATAGGGCTTGAGCGGCTCGCCGCGCAGATAGCGCGGAATCTGTGAATACAGGTGAGAGGCCTGCTGGTGAGCCGCCTGTGCGCGAGGCGGCACATTGCCGCGCTCGCCCCACGAGCAGGCCGCGCAGTCACCGATGGCAAAGATGCCGTCGTCGCGCGTTGTCTGCAGCGTCGGCCGAACCACGAGCTGATTGATGCGGTTGGTTTCGAGTCCGGCGATATCCTTCAGGACGTCGGGCGCCTTGACGCCCGCAGCCCAGACTATCAATTCGGCGGGAATCGTCCGGCCGTCCGTCAGGTTCACCTGGTCGGACCCGACCTCGGAGACCTTGGCGCCGACCAGCACATTGACTCCGAGCTTGCCAAGCAACTTTTCCGTCTCTTTCGAAACCCGTTCGGGCAAGGCGGGCAGCACCCGTTCGGCGGCTTCGATCAGCGTGATCCTGATGTCCTTTTGGGGATCAACCTGATCGAGGCCATACGCCACCACTTCGCGCGTTGTTCTGTGGAGCTCGGCCGCAAGCTCGACGCCGGTCGCACCGGCCCCGATGATTGCGACTTTCAACTGGTGCGCTCCCAGAGGCGCCGATTGGGCATGCGCGCGGATACATGCATTGACCATTCTTTCGTGGAACCGACGTGCGTCCGACTGCGATTCGAGCTTAATCGCATGATCCACGACTCCGGGCGTGCCAAAGTCGTTGTTCTGGCTTCCGACGGCAACCACGAGGACGTCATAGTCAAAGGCCCGCTTCGGGGTAACCTCGCGGCCCTCGGCGTCGAAATACGGCGCCACCTGCACCTGACGGCGATCCCGATCGATCCCGATCATCTCCCCGATCCGGTAGCGAAAGCCATGCCAGTAGGATTGGGCAAGATAATCGACCTCGTGGGCGGCGATATCCATGCTGCCGGCGGCAATTTCGTGCAGCTTCGGCTTCCACACGTGCGTGCGCTTTCGCTCGATCAGCGTGATGTCGAGCTTTCCCTTGCGTCCGTACTTGTCGCCCAGGCGCGTCGCCAGCTCCAATCCGCCGGCTCCGCCTCCGACGATCACGATGCGGGATTTTCCCAACTGTGGCTCACTCATGATGGCCTCGACCGATCAGTTCACAACCCGCCCAAACGCGTCCTCCTGATCAGGCTCTCTCGGAGACTGCATCTGCGACCGCGACGGCGGCCATGTTCACGATTCGCCGGACCGTCGACGATGGCGTGAGAATGTGGGCCGACTTTGCCGCCCCCAGCAGGATGCCGCCGACCGTCAGTCCCTGGCCCGCCGCCATCCGCAACAAATTGTAGGAGATGTTGGCGGCGTCGAGATTCGGCATCACCAGCACATTCGCCGGACCCACGAAGCCGGAATCGGGAAACTCGTGATCAAGTACCGACTGCGACAGCGCGGCATCCCCGCGCATCTCGCCTTCCACGGCCAGATCGGGCGATCGCTCGCGAATGATTGCGCGCGCCTCCCGCATCTTGTGCGCCTCCGGGACGGCCGAACTACCGAAGCTCGAATGCGACAACAGCGCAACCCTCGGCGTGACGCCAAACCGCCTGACCTCGGCAGCCGCCAGCAACGCAATGTCGGCGACCTGCTCGGCGGTCGGGCTGAGATTGCAGTGGGTATCGCAAATGAACAGCTGATGCTGCTGCAGAATGAGCATCTGCATTACTGCAAGCGTCCGCACGTTCTCCCGCGTCCCGATCACGTTGCGTATGGCGGCAAGGTGATCGGCGGTCCTTCCGATGACCCCGCATAGCATCGCATCGCCGACGCCCCTCTCGAGCAGGATCGATGCGAGCACCGTCGCATTGCTCCGTGTCTCCGACAGCGCCAGCGCGGCCGACACACCATCGCGCTTCCTGCTCGCATGGTAGACGTCCGCGCACTTGGAATAGACCTGCGCATCATGCGGATCAATGATCTCGCAGTCGTTACCCGGCTCGAGCCGGAGACCGAAGGCCCTGATTCGCTCCTCGATCGTCGACGGCCGGCCGAGAAGCAGCGGTCTTGCAATCCTCTCGTCGACGACGACTTGTGCCGCGCGCAGCACCCGTTCATCCTCGCCTTCCACCAGCAGGAGCGATTTGCCGCTTCCCTTCGCCACCGAGAAAACCGGCTGCATCGCGTTGCCGGACTGGTAGACGAACCGACCGAGTTTCTGACGATAGGCCTCCATATCGGCGATCGGACGCCTGGCGACGCCAGTGTCGGCGGCGGCCTTGGCTACCGCCGGTGCGATCATTTCGATAAGACGCGGGTCGAACGGCTTGGGAATGAGATAGTCGCGGCCAAAGCGAAGCCCCTCCCCCTTGTATGCGGCGGCGACCACCTCGGGCACTTCGGTCATGGCCAGATCCGCAAGCGCGCGGACCGTCGCAAGCTTCATCTCCTCGTTGATGGTGGTCGCCCCGCAATCCAGCGCGCCCCTGAAGATGAACGGGAAGCACAGGACATTGTTGATCTGGTTGGGGTAGTCCGAACGCCCTGTCCCGATGATCGCATCGGGACGAACGGCCAGCGCGTCCTCCGGCATGATTTCGGGGATCGGGTTGGCCATGGCGAAGATCAGGGGATCTCGCGCCATCTTCTTGACCATGTCGGGCGTCAGCACATTGCCGGCCGACAGGCCGAGGAAGATGTCAGCGTCCTGAACGATCTCGCCCAGCTTTCGCGCCTCCGTTTTCACCGCATAGCGCGCCTTGTTGTCGTCCATGCCCTCCGTGCGGCCCGCATAGACGACGCCTTTTGCGTCGGTCACGATGATACGGTCGTGCCGCAGGCCAAGGCTGACGATGAGATCGAGACATGCCAGCGCCGCCGCACCGGCTCCGGAGCACACCAGCTTGACGTCGGCAATGTCCTTCTTGACCAGCTTCAACCCGTTGAGGATTGCCGCCGCCGCGATGATCGCAGTGCCGTGCTGGTCATCGTGAAAGACCGGAATCTTCATTCGCTCGCGGAGCTTCTGTTCGATGTAGAAGCATTCCGGCGCCTTGATGTCCTCCAGGTTGATGCCGCCGAAGGTCGGCTCCATCCTGGCGATCGTTTCGATCAGCGCGTCAGGGTCTTCCTCGGCGAGTTCGATATCGAATACATCGATCCCGGCGAACTTCTTGAACAGGCACGCCTTGCCTTCCATGACCGGCTTGCTCGCCAGCGGGCCAATATTGCCGAGACCAAGCACGGCGGTGCCGTTGGTGACGACGGCCACGAGGTTGCTGCGCGCCGTCAGTTCATCGGCCTGCAACGGATCCTTGGCAATGACCAGGCAAGGTTCCGCCACGCCGGGTGAATACGCCAGGGCCAGATCGCGCTGCGTTGCCATCGCCGTGGTCGGCACGACGGAGATCTTCCCCGGCCTCGGCAAGCGATGATATTCGAGTGCGGCTTCCCTCAGATCCTGATCCATCATATTCCCCGATTCTACCCTTGGTTCGAGAGGCGGATGCGCCCCCTCTCCTGCTCTTGCTCGGTCAGCGGCTCTCAGGCGCTTCCGCCACGGGCGCGCATCGCGGCCATCCCTTCCTCGAAGCGCCGGCGCAATATTTCGATCGTCTGCTTCTGGGACTCGGTCGCGGTCTCGGCGAGCTGGCGCATGTTGGCGAGAGCTTGCTCGAATCCCAGCCGGGCGATTTCAGTGCGCCGTCCCGCAACGGTTTCGTTGCTTGCCTCGGCGGCGATCGCCTTCATGGTTTCCTGGAAAACCTCGGTCTGCCGTGCCATCAGGTTTCGCCAGCTCTCATATGCCGAACGATTGACCTCGGTGAGCGCGTCGATGTTCTTCTTCTCCATGTCGATCAACGACATCATGTCGACGCCGCTGATCTGGCAGGATTCGATGAGTTTGGCGAAGTCGAACCCGGGGAGGCCCCAATCTGCGCCCGGCATTGACTTGTTGTCAGACATGTCCGTCTCCTTCATGAGTGAGTGGTGCGGTGTTGATTTGTGGCAGCGGCGTCGGTCACGCTTGCGATCGGCGACGGTCGTCCTTCGGCGTCGAGCGCGACGAACGTAAAGATGCCTTCGGTCACCTTCACACGGTCCCCCAGGCGGCGGCGCAGCGCCCAGGCCTCCAGGCGGATCGCCAGCGATGTCCGCCCCACACGCTCGGCCGCGGCGTAAACGCACAGAACGTCTCCGACATGGACCGGCTTGATGAAGTGCATCGCCTCGATCGCAACCGTCGCGACGCGCCCCTGTGCGCGCTGGCCGGCATGGATGCCACCCGCAATATCCATTTGGGAAAGCACCCAGCCGCCGAAGATATCGCCGCTCGGATTTGCATCCGCAGGCATGGCGAGCGTTCGCGTCGTCAGATCCCCTTGTGGCTGCATCGACATGGCGGCGCCTCAGACCATGCTCTGCCCACCGTTTGCGGATATCGTCGAGCCCGTGATGAAGCCGGCATCGTCGGATGCCAGGAACAGCACCGTGCGCGCGATTTCGTGCGGTTCGCCCAGACGGCCGACCGGGATCAGGGGAAGGATGTTCTTGGCCACGACCTCGGGGTTGATCGCCCTGACCATCTCGGTGGCGATGTAGCCGGGACAGATGGTGTTAACGGTGATGCCGGAGCGAGCCCCCTCCTGGGCCAGCGCCTTCACGAAGCCCATGTCACCTGCCTTGGCGGCGGAGTAGTTGACCTGGCCCATCTGGCCCTTCTGGCCGTTGATCGAGGAGATACAGATCACGCGGCCGAACTTGCGCTCGCGCATTCCTTCCCACACCGGCCTCGTCATGTTGAAGAGCGAGTTCAGGTTGGTGTTGATAACCGCGTACCATTGGTCCGGCGTCATCTTGTGGAACATGCCGTCCTTGGTGATGCCGGCGTTGTTGACCAGTACATCCACCGGACCCAGATCGGCCTCGACCTGCTTGAGTCCTGCGACGCAGGCGTCGTAGCTCGACACGTCCCATTTGTAGACGTTGATGCCGGTCTCGCCCTTGAACTTCGCGGCCGCCTCATCATTGCCGGCATAGCTCGCAGCCACCTTGTAGCCGGCCGCCTTGAGCGCGATCGAGATCGCCTCACCTATGCCTCGCGTACCGCCCGTCACTACCGCAACTCTGGACATGGTCTCCTCCTGATTTTGATCGGTTGAACTTGTATTTGCCGGCTCTCGGGGAGCCGTTGTCGTTCGCGGGCGGCCCGGTGCCGTCCGCGCCTCGCTCCGGCCGGAACGACCGGCCCGTCCGCCGGTCTAGCGCTCGACCGTCAGGGCGACGCCTATGCCGCCGCCGATGCACAGCGTGGCAAGCCCCTTCTTCGCGCCACGTTTCTGCATCTCGAACAGCAGCGTCGTCAGAACGCGCGCGCCGGATGCGCCGATCGGATGCCCGATGGCGATGGCGCCACCGTTCACGTTCACGATCGACGGATCCCAACCCATGTCCTTGTTGACCGCGATGGCCTGCGCCGCGAAGGCCTCGTTGGCCTCGACGAGATCGAGATCCCCAACCTTCCATCCGGCCTTTTCGAGCGCCTTGCGCGACGCCGGAATTGGTCCCGATCCCATCACCGCGGGATCGACGCCCGCGGTCGCCCAGGAGACGATCCTGGCAAGCGGCGTGAGGCCGCGTTTTTTGGCTTCATCGGCGCTCATCAGCACCAGCGCGGCCGCGCCGTCGTTGAGACCGGAAGCATTGCCGGCGGTCACACTGCCCTCCTTGTTAAAGGCGGGCTTCAGCTTCGCGAGCGCGTCCTGTGTCGTGCCCGGGCGGATATATTCGTCCTGGTCGACGACGACGTCGCCCTTCCTGGTCTTGACGGTGACGGGAATGATCTCGTCCTTGAACCGGCCGGCCTTCTGCGCATCCTCGGCCTTGTTCTGCGAACTGGTGGCGAACGCGTCCTGCTCTTCCCGGGTGATCTGCCATTTGGTGGCGATGTTCTCCGCGGTGACTCCCATGTGATAGCCGTGGAACGCATCGAGCAGGCCGTCCTTCAGCATGGAGTCGATGAACTTGGTGTCGCCCATCTTGGTGCCGTTCCGCATGTGCGACAGATGCGGCGCCATCGACATCGACTCCATGCCGCCGGCGACAATGACCTTTGCATCCCCGTTGGCGATCTGCTGCAGTCCGAGCGCCACCGACCGCAGGCCCGAACCGCAAAGCTGGTTCATGCCCCACGCCGTCTTCTCCTGCGGAATGCCGGCCGCCATGGCGGCCTGCCGCGCCGGATTCTGCCCCTCGCCGCCGGATAGGACCTGGCCCAGGATCACTTCATCGACTTCTTCCGGCGAGACCTTGGCGCGCTCCAGCGCGCCCTTGATCGCCACAGCCCCCAGTTCGTGGGCAGTCAGCGAGCCGAACGCTCCATTGAAAGAACCAACCGGCGTCCGCGCGGCGGACACAATCACTACATCAGTCATGATCAACTCCTCGTTTAGTGTTCCCTGCGCTTCCCACGCCGTTGCCAAGCGGGTTAACAAACTCCAGGCTGGCAGCCTCTGCCGTTTTCAACGTCAAGCGACGACTGGCCGGGGCGCGCCTGCCTCTATCTCGTCATCCGCAATCTTTACGGACTCCGGATCATCAGCTTCGACATCGCTCTCCTGGTTCAGACGTCGATGAAGCATTCTTTCGTCGAGCGCCCCTTCCCATTTGGCGACGACGACCGTCGCAACGCCATTTCCTATGAGGTTGGTGAGCGCGCGCGCCTCCGACATGAAGCGGTCGATGCCAAGGATCAAGGCGATGCTCGCGACCGGAATTGTCCCGACCGATGCAAGTGTTGCGGCCAGGACGATGAAGCCGGATCCCGTGACACCAGCGGCGCCCTTGGATGTCAGGAGCAGAACGCCGATGATGCCGAGCTCTTGCCAGATCGTCAGGGGCGTGTTCGTCGCTTGCGCCAGGAAGATCGCGGCCATTGTCAGGTAAATACAGGTGCCATCGAGGTTGAACGAATAGCCGGTCGGAATAACCAATCCGACGACCGACTTTTCGCAGCCAAGGTTCTCAGTCTTGGCGATCATGCGCGGCAGCACCGATTCCGATGACGAAGTGCCAAGCACGATCAGGAGTTCTTCCTTGATGTAACGGATGAACTTGAAGATCGAAAAGCCGCTAAGGGCCGCAACGGAGCCGAGCACGACGAAGACGAACAACAAGCATGTCACGTAAAACGCCAGCATGAAGTTTGCCAGCGAGATCAGCGTCGCCACGCCATACTTGCCGATCGTGAACGCCATTGCGCCGAACGCTCCGATCGGCGCAAGTTTCATGATGTAGCCTACGATCTTGAAGAACACGTGGCTCACGACATCAATCAGCCGCAGCACGCCCTCACCGTGATGACCGAGAGCTTGCAGGCCAAATGCAAATAGGATTGCGAAGAACAACACCTGCAGGATTTCGCCGTTGGCAAACGCGCCGACGACGGTCGACGGGATAATGTCCATCAGAAACTGGACCGTGCCCTGCTCCTTCGCTTTCGCGGTGAAGGCCGCGATCGATTTTGTGTCAACGGTCGACAGATCGAGGTTCATGCCGACGCCAGGCTTCCACAAATTGATAACGATAAGCCCGATGATCAGCGCAGCCGTCGTCAACACTTCGAAATAGATCAATGCCTTCAAGCCAACGCGTCCGACCTTCTTCATGTCGCGCATGCTGGCGATACCATGCACAACCGTGAAGAAGATGATCGGCGCGATAATCATCTTGATGCACTTGATGAACGCATCGCCGAGCGGCTTCATCTGCTCGCCAAGCTGAGGATAAAAATGGCCCAGTAGGACGCCGGCCGTGATTGCAGCCAGAACCTGCACATAGAGGTGCTGATACCATTTTGCGGAATGGTGACCGCCTGTCGTTGCTGCTGTTGCCATATCCTATTCCTTCCCTAAGGACTGTTTCTCAATCAGAATGCACAACCCCGGGCGTGACCCTGCTGCGATACCAACTGACCGCGCCGCCATGAAGCGGAATGAAATTGTTGCGCATGATGTTGGAGGGGATCGTTTCCGCCGCCGCCGGATGAACTTCGACCAGCCGCTCGTTATTGGCGAACACTGTGTCGACGATGGCTGTGACCAGATCGTTCGGCAAATCCTTGTGCGCTACGGCAAAGTTGAAAAGGCCGATCGTGTCGTACCGGCGCCGCAAAGTCGGATACGAACCCGCCGCAACAACGGATGCGGAGAGTTCCGGCATCGTCAGGCGCAGCGTTGCGATCTCCTGCCGCGTGAGAGGGAGGTAGCGCACCTTCGCCTTGCGCTCGATATCGATAAATACCGGAACCGGCACGCCGGCGCCAACCGCGAGCGCATCGATGCTTCGCGCCAGCGACTTCTCCGCGAGCTCCGCCCAATCGCCGTGAACCAGGGTGGCTTCGATCTTCAGCGCCTTGAGGAACTCGGGAAAGTAGGCGGCGGTGGTGCCGCCCTCGGGCCCGACACCGATACGTTTGCCGGCGAATTCGGCAAACGATTGAATCGGCGATTCACTGAGCACCTGAAACTGAAACGGCGTATCATACATCGCGAACATGGCGCGCATGTTTCGGTATTGCCGCCCATCGGTCCAGGCAGCGCCGGCGTTCCAGGCTTGCAACGCCACGCCCTGTGTAACGAAGGCCAGCTGAATTTCGCCGGTCTCGAGCAGCTTGATATTCTCGACCGGGCCGCCAGTCGGTCGCGCCACCACCGCGATGCCGAGTTCTCGCGAGAGCAATCGAGCCAGCCCTTCACCATAGGCGTAGTAGGTGCCGCCTTCCGACGCGGTGCCGAGAGTAAGCGTCTCGGGCCAATGCGCCTCCGCCGCCGACGCCAACTTGGGCGGAAGCAGAACAAATGCGAGAAGGATCAGAATCCGCCACGTTCTTGAAACCATGACTGCCTCCTTCATTTCAACCGCACCCTTGTTCTGGCAATTGGTTGGACTTCAGCGTCACTTTTTCTTTTGTGGCGGAAGGTCCGTGCAATGGCCCTCGAACACCTCGGCCGCCATGCCGATCGACTCGCCGAGGGTCGGGTGCGGGTGAATGGTCTTGCCTATATCGGCCGGCTCGCAGCCCATCTCGATCGCAAGGCAGATCTCGCTGATGAGATCGCCGGCATGCGTGCCGACGATGCCGCCGCCGACCACGCGATGGGTCGCCGTATCGAACAGCAGCTTGGTGAAGCCCTCGTCGCGGCCGTTGGCGATGGCGCGGCCCGAGGCCGCCCATGGAAACACCGCCTTGCCGACCTTGAGACCCTCGGCCTTGCACTGCTCCTCGGTCTTCCCGGCCCAGGCTACCTCAGGATCGGTGTAGGCGACAGACGGAATCTGCCGCGCGTCGAAATACGACTTCTCGCCATGCGCTACTTCCGCGGCGACATGGCCTTCATGCACCGCCTTGTGCGCCAGCATCGGCTGGCCGACGACGTCCCCGATCGCAAAGATATGCGCCACGTTGGTGCGCATCTGCCTGTCGACGTCGATGAAACCTCGCTCGGTCACCGCGATGCCGGCCTTCTCGGCCCCGATCTGCTTGCCGTTCGGGCTTCGGCCGACCGAGACCAGAACGAGATCATAGACCTGCGGCCCGGAAGGCGCCTGCTCGCCCTCGAAGCTCACCTCGATCCCGGCTTCGATCGCCTTCGCGCCCACCGTTTTGGTCTTCAGCATGACCTTGTCGAAACGGCCCGCGTTCATCTTCTCCCAGACCTTGACCAGGTCTCGGTCGGCCCCCTGCATCAGCCCGTCGAGCATTTCGACAACATCGATGCGTGCGCCGAGCGTCGAATAGACCGTCGCCATTTCGAGACCGATGATGCCGCCACCGATCACCAGCATGCGCTTGGGGATTGATTTCAGCTGCAGCGCGCCGGTCGAATCGACGATGCGCGGATCTTCGGACAGAAACGGCAGTTTCACGGCCTCGCTGCCGGCGGCGATGATGGCGTTGGCGAACTTGACCGTCTTCTTGCCTCCGGCCGAGACAATCTCGAGATGGTGTGGGTCGAGGAAGGCACCGACGCCGGTCACAACCTCGACCTTGCGCGCCTTCGCCATGCCGGCAAGGCCGCCGGTCAGCTTCTTGATCACGCCGTCCTTAAACGCGCGCAGCTTGCCGAGGTCGATCTTCGGCGCGCCAAAGGAAATGCCGTGGTCGGGCAGATGTTTGACTTCGTCGACTACGGAAGCCGTATGCAGCAGCGCCTTGCTCGGGATGCAGCCGACGTTGAGGCACACGCCACCGAGCGTGTCGTAACGTTCGACCAGCACGGTCTTCATGCCGAGATCGGCGGCGCGGAAAGCGGCCGAGTAGCCACCGGGACCGGCGCCCAGCACCAACATATCGCATTCGATGTCCGCCTTGCCGGCATAGGACGCGGCGGAAGGCGCGGCCGGCGGCGGGCTGGCGGTCGCCGCCGGCTGCGATGCTGGCGCGGGCTTCGGCGCAGCGACCGCGCCTTCTGCCTCCAGCACGAGGATGGTCGATCCTTCGCTCACCTTGTCGTCGACCTTGACCCTGACCTCCTTGACGACGCCGGCGTGGGACGACGGAATCTCCATCGACGCCTTGTCGGACTCGACCATGATGAGGCTGGTGTCGACCGCGACGGTCTCGCCGGGCTTCACCAGGACCTCGATGACGGCAACGTCCTTGAAGTCACCGATATCCGGAATTTTCACTTCGATCTGCTGAGCCATGCTGTTTCCCCCGATCTCAGAACAGCACGCGCCGCAGATCGGCGAGTACGCTGGCGAAGTAGACGTTGAAGCGCGCGGCCGCCGCACCGTCGATAACGCGGTGGTCCCAGGACAGCGACAGCGGCAGCGTCAGCCGCCAGTTCGAGGTCTGGCCATCGGAGGAGTGCTGCTTCCAGTAACCCTTGCAGACGCCCATGATCGCGACTTCGGGCGCGTTGATGATCGGCGTGAAATAGATGCCGCCGATGCCGCCGAGCGAGGAGATCGAGAAAGTCCCGCCCTGCATCTGGTCGGGCTTGATCTTGCCTTCGCGCGCGAGCTTGGCGAGCGCGTTCATCTCCTTGGCGATTTCGGGCACCGATTTCTTGTCGGCGTCACGGATCACAGGCACCATCAGGCCGTTCGGCGTGTCCGCGGCAAAGCCGATGTGCCAGTAGTTCTTGTAGACGAGCGTGTCGCCGTCGAGGCTCGCATTGAATTCCGGGAATTTTTGCAGCGTCGCGACCGCGGCTTTGACCATGAACGGCAGCAGCGAGAGTTTTACGCCACTCTTCTCCAGCTCCTTGTTCATCGTCACCCGGAATTGTTCGAGATCGGTGATGTCAGCCTCGTCGTGGGTCGTGACGTGCGGGATGACGACCCAGTTGCGGTGCAGGTTGGCCGCGGAGATCTTTTTGATGCGGCCGAGTTCCTTGCGTTCGACCGGCCCGTATTTCGCAAAATCGACCTTGGGCCAGGGCAGAAGGTCGATACCGCCGACGCCGCCGCTTGCGGCCGCTGCTTGCGGCTTGGCGGAGGGTGCCCCGCCTTTGCCGAAGGCCTCGACGTCTTCACGCAGAATGCGGCCGTGATTGCCCGAGCCCTTGACCTTGCCGAGATCGACACCCCGTTCGCGCGCCAGCTTGCGCACGGCCGGACCGGCATAGGCCAGCGCGAAGCTTCCTTCATCAAAGGCGCCGACCACCGCCGTTCCAGCGGCGGTGGCCGACGAGGACGCAGGCGGCGACACGGGAGGGATGTCGGCCTGCAAAGGTAATGCCCCGGTTGCGAGTGACAGGATGATCGAGCCCTCGCTGACCTTGTCACCGGTCTTGACCTTGATCTCGCGCACGGTGCCCGAGAGCGGCGCCGGCACTTCCATCGTCGCCTTGTCCGACTCGAGTGCGATCAGCGGATCCTCCGCTTTCACACTGTCGCCGGCCTTGACGAAGATTTCGATGACCGGAACGTCCTTGAAGTCGCCGATATCGGGGACGCGCACCTCGGCAACACCCGCCGGTGCGTTGACCGGAGACGGCGGAGCGCTGACCACCGGGCGCGCCTCGGCCTGCTCCGCGCCGGCGCCATCGAACTGCACGATCACCGTGCCTTCGCTGACCTTGTCGCCAAGCTTCACGACCACGGATTTCACCACGCCATCGCGCGGCGACGGCACTTCCATGGTCGCCTTGTCGGACTCCAGCGCGACCAGCGGATCCTCGGCCTTCACCGTGTCGCCCGGCTTGACGAAGACCTCGATGACCGGGACGTCCTTGAAATCACCGATATCGGGAACCTTGATGTCGATCAGACCACTCATCGTTCTGTCCTCGGCTCCGCTGGCTCACACGGTCCAGGGCGCAGCACGCCCGGCGTCGATTTTGTATTTGGCGATGGCTTCGGCCACGACGGCCGGCTTGATCGCGCCGTCGTCGGCCAGCGCCTTGAGCGCGGCGACCGCGACGTAATGCCGGTCGACCTCGAAGAATTTTCGCAGCTTCACGCGATAGTCGCTGCGGCCGAAGCCGTCCGTGCCGAGGGTGACGTATCGCCGTCCGGCTGCCTGGAGATATTCCCGGATCTGGTCGGAGTAGCTGCGCATGTAGTCGGTCGACGCCACGACCGGCCCGGCATGTCCTTCAAGTTGCGCCTCGACCCAGCTCTTGCGCCGCGGCTCGGTCGGATGCAGCAAATTCCAGCGCTCGGCCGCCATGCCGTCGCGGCGCAGTTCGTTGAAACTGGTCGCGCTCCATACATCGGCGGTGACGCCGAAATCCGCCTTGAGCAGATCCGCGGCCGCGATCACTTCGCGCAGGATCGTGCCGGAGCCCATGAGTTGGACACGCAGACCCTTCTTCGCGGTCTCGCCGCCGTTCTTGAGGAGGTAGAGCCCCTTGAGGATTCCTTCTTCCGCCCCCTTGCCGGCCTCGGCCAACCCGGGGTGCTGATAGTTCTCGTTCATCAGGGTGATGTAGTAGTAGACGTCCTCCTGCGTCTCGTACATGCGGCGCATACCCTCGCGGACGATAGTCACGACCTCATAGGCAAAGGTCGGATCGTACGAGATGCAGTTCGGGATGGTGGCGGCCAGCAAATGGCTGTGGCCGTCCTCATGCTGCAACCCCTCGCCGTTCAGCGTGGTGCGGCCGGCGGTGCCACCGAGCAGGAAGCCGCGGGCACGCATGTCGCCGGCGAGCCAGGCGAGATCGCCGACGCGTTGCAGGCCGAACATCGAATAATAGATGTAGAACGGGATCATCGGCACGTTGTTGGTCGAGTAGGACGTCGCTGCGACGATCCAGCTCGACATCGCGCCGCCTTCGTTGATGCCCTCCTGGAACACCTGTCCGCTCTTGTCTTCGCGGTAATACATCAGCTGGTCGGCATCCTGCGGCCGGTAGAGCTGACCGACCGACGAGTAGATGCCGAGTTGGCGGAACATGCCCTCCATGCCGAAGGTGCGGGATTCGTCCGGCACGATCGGCACGATGTGCTTGCCGATCGCCCTGTCGCGCACGAGGGTGCCGAGCATCTGCACGAAAGCCATCGTGGTCGAAATTTCGCGCTCGCCGGTGGCGTCGAGCAGCCGCTGGAACGTCGATAGCGGCGGAATTTGCAGGGAGGCGGATTTGCGCCGGCGCTGCGGCAGACTGCCGCCGAGCTTTGCGCGCTGGGCGTGGAAATACTTCATCTCCGGGCTGTCTTCCGGCAGACGGAGGAACGGAACCTTGCTCAGGTCCGCATCCGAGACCGGCACCTGGAAGCGATCGCGAAAGCCGCGCAGCGCATCCTGCGTCATCTTCTTTGCCTGATGCGCGATCATCTGGCCTTCGCCGGATTCTCCCATGCCGAAGCCCTTGACGGTCTTCGGCAGGATGACGGTCGGCTGGCCCTTGTGGTTCACCGCTGCGGTGTAGGCGGCGAACACCTTCTCCGGATCATGGCCGCCACGCGCCAGCTGCCAGATATCATCGTCGCTCATGTCGGCGACGAGTTCCTTCGTTTCCGCGTATTTGCCGAAGAAGTGCTCGCGTATGTAGGCGCCGCTCTTGCTCTTGAAGTCCTGGTATTCGCCGTCGACGCATTCGTCCATGAGCTGGAGCAGCCGCCCGGTCTTGTCCTTCTGCAGCAGCCGATCCCAGCCCGAGCCCCACAGCACCTTGATGACGTTCCAGCCCGCGCCGCGGAAAACACTTTCGAGCTCCTGGACGATCTTGCCGTTGCCGCGGACGGGCCCATCGAGCCGCTGGAGGTTGCAGTTGATGACGAAGATCAGGTTGTCGAGGTTTTCGCGGCCGGCGAGCGAAATCGCACCGAGCGATTCCGGCTCATCGGTTTCGCCGTCGCCCATGAAGGCCCAGACCTTGCGATTGGCGGTTTCGGCCAGATGGCGGTTCTCCAGATATTTCAGGAACCGCGCCTGATAGATCGCCATCAGCGGCCCAAGCCCCATCGATACCGTAGGGAACTGCCAGAAGTCCGGCATCAGCCAGGGGTGCGGATAGCTCGACAATCCGCCGCCCGCGGTCTCCTGCCGGAAGCCGAGCAATTGCTCCTCGCTCAAGCGGCCTTCGAGAAAGGCGCGCGCATAGATGCCCGGCGAACAATGCCCCTGGACGAAAATGAGGTCGCCGCCATGCTTCTCGGTCGGCGCGTGCCAGAAATGGCCGAAGCCGATGTCGTAGAGTGTTGCCGCCGACTGGAAGCTCGCGATGTGGCCGCCAAGCTCCGAGCTCTCCTTGTTGGCGCGCAGCACGATGGCCAGCGCATTCCACCGGATGATCGAGCGAAGCTTGTGTTCGATCGCGCGATCGCCCGGCAGCGCCGGCTGCTGGTCCGGCGGGATCGTGTTGCAGTAGGGCGTGGTCAACGTCTGCTGAATGCCGAGGCCGCCGCTGCGCGCGGCGTCGATCACCGCATTGACGACGAACTCGGCGCGTTCGTTGCCGCGATGGCCCCGGACCGCCGACAAGGCATCCAGCCACTCCCGGGTTTCCAGCGGATCCAGATCATGCGCGTCCGCGACCTTCATTACCTTCTCCATTGCAGGCCAAGCCGAAAACAAGCGTCAACGTTCATTGCGCTCCGCGTACTGCGGAAACGCGCAATGCCGCACAGGCGATATCGCCTGGCGCTCTAGGTGATGAGTTGAATACTGGCTGGCATCTGAACGTCCCCTCGCTTTGTCTGTTCTTGAGCTGCCGCTTCTTTTGCGGATGCTTCTTTTGCCGATTACCTAAGCAGCATTCGTGCCAGACCACGAAAAGCGCGGCCCATCGCGCGCATGCCGTTCATTTTGCTTGAGATTGCGATGCAAGCCGTCGCGCCCTCGGGGGCGATCGGCTCGAATCTGTCTGAAGCTCCGGAAAACCACCCGGACGGATCACCCGAAATGTCGGACCGGAACGGCGACGGGTTCCAAATGCACGGCTCGAAGTCGGAAACCGGCCTGCGCGATCGAGGCAGCAGCGCCCGCGCAGCGCAGCGACCGGTCGCGAGGGGTCGCTGGTGGGAGGACGAAGAATCGAATTGACGAACTTCGTTTGGATAGCCGAATGTCCGCGAGTTGCCGCACTCACGAGGCTGACCAAATGACCGTCATACTCGATCTCCTCAACAGCGATCCGCGAGCCGGGATGCGGCCGGACAAGCCGCGTCACCCCGAAAAAGCCAAACGACCCGACACGCCCTTGCAGAGCAAGCCTGCGTGGATCCGCGTCAAGGCTCCCGGCTCGGCCGAATGGGCCGAGACGAAGCGCATCGTGCGCGAGAACAAGCTCGTGACCGTCTGCGAGGAAGCCAGTTGTCCGAACATTGGCGAGTGCTGGGCGAAGAAACACGCGACCTTCATGATCATGGGCGACACGTGCACGCGCGCCTGCGCTTTCTGCAACGTGCGCACTGGCCTGCCGGGTGCCCTCGATACGGATGAACCGGTCAAGGTCGCCGAAGCGGTAGCCAAGCTGGGACTGGAACATGTGGTCGTCACCTCGGTCGATCGTGACGACCTTGCCGATGGAGGTGCGGCGCATTTCGCCGCGACGATTGCGGCCATCCGCGCGGCAAGCCCAGGTACGACGGTCGAAATCCTGACCCCGGATTTCTTGCGTAAGCGCGGCGCACTCGAAACGGTGGTTGCAGCGAAACCCGACGTGTTCAACCATAATCTGGAGACCGTGCCGTCGAAATATCTGACGGTGCGGCCGGGCGCGCGCTATTTCCATTCGGTCCGGCTGCTGCAGCGCGTGAAGGAACTCGACGCACAGATCTTCACCAAGTCCGGAATCATGGTCGGCCTCGGCGAAGACCGGAGCGAGGTGCTGCAATTGATGGACGATCTGCGCTCCGCCGACGTCGATTTCCTGACCATCGGCCAGTATCTCCAGCCCACGCGCAAGCACCATGCGGTCGCACGCTTCGTTCCCCCTGACGAGTTCGAGGCCTATCAAAAGATCGCCTACGCCAAGGGCTTTCTGCTGGTGTCGGCCACGCCGCTGACACGCTCCTCACACCACGCGGGCGATGACTTCCGCAAGCTGCGCGAGCGCCGACGCGGTTTTCCCTGAGGAGCGTTGCAAAGCGAGTACCATCGAAACCGCGACCGGCTCTTGATCCATGGATCGCCCCTGATTTTCTTTGCAATTCTCGCTTGGGTTGACTGACGCGCGACCTATCCGGGACTTCGACAACACGCTCGCTAGTTTTGAAGCTTTCTAAAGTGGAAAGAATAACCGGACCTGTCGAGATTGCCGCCGGGCCAGACGAGGCCTTTGGCGGAATCAATTGAGATCATGCGCGAAGTCATTGCCGAGTTCGGAAAGCCGGTGATGCTGTACTCGATCGGCAAAGATTCAAGCGTCATGCTGCATCTGGCGATCAAGGCGTTCCATCCGGCCAAGCTTCCCTTCCCGCTCTTGCACGTTGATACAACCTTGAAATTTCGCGAGATGATTACGTTTCGCGACGAAACCATTCGCCGAATCGGAATCGATCTGCTCGTTCACGTCAATCAGGATGGCTCGGCGCGCGGAATTGGACCGATTGCTTCCGGCTCCTCCGTGCATACCCAGTCGCGGCGGCCGTGAGCTTCATGGAGCACGAACCGATCATCACCGATCTGCAGAATACGTGGCTTGAGGATATCAGAACGTGGCACCGGTATCGAAAGAGGATGAGGCGATGCTTACCTTTGTGATGCTGAGGCGTATGCTGCTGACGGCCTGGATCGCATCGCACCCGGAAACCGAGCCGGCACGTCTGCTGGGAAACGGCTATGCGGAGGGCACAGTGGCGATGGGGCGGCGGTTTCTCCAGACTCTTTGACTGCAGACCGACTCGATCACGAAAATCGTCTTCGACAATTCTGGGTCGGCAGACCATCGCCGAAGAGAAGGTGCGTTAGCGAAGCTTTGCCCGGAGCCGCCGACATGACTGGTGCTCGGTGATCGCAAACGATCGGCAATCCGACTGTAACGCGCCCCGCATCAGTTGATGCCTGGGCTGCGTGGTCCTTGCCCGGAATGAATCGCGCCGCTCTGGCCTTGCGCGCAGCTGCATCTCGTGTTTGCTCGCCAGGTCGTCTGGCTTCGTCTTCACTCGGTGCCGATTGGTCTCTCTCGTTCAAGCGCGAGAGCTACGAACTAATGAAGGATCTGCTCGAGGAATGTCCTCGCCCGCTCGGACGCCGGATGATTGAAGAAGTTTTCCGGAGCCGCTTGCTCGACGATCTTTCCCTCATTCATGAATACGATCCGGTCCGCGACCTCGCGGGCGAAGCCCATCTCGTGGGTGACGCAGAGCATGGTCATGCCCTCTTCCGCCAGCTTCTTCATCGTTTCCAGTACTTCCTTGACCATTTCCGGATCAAGCGCCGACGTCGGCTCGTCGAACAGCATGATCTTCGGCCGCATGCAGAGCGCGCGCGCGATGGCGACGCGCTGCTGCTGTCCGCCCGACAACTGCCCCGGAAACTTTTCGGCTTGCTCGGGGATCCGAACCTTGGTCAGGAAGTGCATGGCGATGTCCTTCGCCTCTTGCTTCGTCATGCCGTTCACCGTCATCGGCGCCAGGATGCAGTTTTCCAGGGTCGTCATGTGCGGGAACAGGTTGAAGCTCTGGAACACCATTCCGGTGTCCCTCCGGATGGCGTCGATGTTCTTGCGCTGATCATCCAGCTCGGTGCCGTTGACGTAAATCAGCCCCTGGTCGTGCTTTTCGATATGATTGACGCACCGGATCAGGGTCGATTTCCCCGAACCGGACGGGCCGCAGATCACGATCTTCTCGCCACTGGCCACCTTGAGATCGATCTCGTTCAAGGCTGTAAATTCGCCGTAGTACTTGTAGACCGCCTCCATCCGAACCGCGGCCACCTCGCCTTTGCGGGGCTGCCCCTGTACATCGTCAATATCGGTTGCCATCGATGCGTTTCCTTAAGTGGCGCGCGAAGCGGAGCTGCTCCTCGCGACCGGAGCTTCGTTCCTCGCAACAACAACCTCCCTCGACACAATCATGCTCTGGCCTCGAGGCCGGCTTGCGTCGGCGGCGCTGTTGCGTTGGATCTTCGCGATCTTGTCGCGCTCGAACGGCCAAAGTGCTTTTCAAGGCGGCGCTGAGCCACATCCCAGACCGAGGTGAGGATCAAGTAATAGGCCGTGGCGGCCGCATAGACTTCGAGAATCTGAAAATGCTCCTGCATCAGCATGTCGCTTCGGCGCATGATTTCCTCGACCGAGATGACAGAGGCGAGCGACGTCGCCTTCAGGAGCGAATTGATGGAGTTGCCGAGCGGCGGGATCATCAGTCGAAACGCTTGCGGAAGCGTAATGCGCCGGAACGTTACCCATCTCGACAGACTTAGAGCCCAGGCGGCCTCCCGTTGCCCGGCCGACACCGCCATGAAACCGCTGCGAACGATTTCAGCAAGATATGCGGCTTCATTGAGGATCAATCCGACCAGGGCGCAGGTGATCACGTCGAATTTGATACCCAGTTGCGGCAAGCCGCTGTAGATCACCACGAGCTGGATCAGGAGCGGCGTGCCGCGAAAGAACCAGATGTAGAATCGGGCGAAGCCGCTGAGCGCAGGGTTAAATGACATGCGCATCAGCGCTATGCCCATCCCCAGAATGAGCCCGCCAACGACTCCGGCAACCGTCAAGCCGATGGTGACGAGCACGCCCTTCATCAGAAAGAAATTGAAAAAGTAGTCGACGCTGGCCGCCAGATTGAAATGGGTCATCGGCTCGTCTCCATGTGTCAGGCCGGACCGGGGCCGACGATTGCAAGCGCCTGATCGATCGGCTGGCTGAGCCAGTTCATCTGCCAGCTGCCGGCTTCGAAGGCGGATGGCTTTCCGATCAGATACCGTTCGGCAGCAAATTTTGTGCCGCCGTCGGGAGCTACGATATCGATGAAGGCTTCGTCGGACATGATGACATCCTCAAGTCGGGCGAATGTCGCTGGCGCGGCGCGCGGCGCCGAGCGTCGTTGCGATGTCGTCGTAAAGTCCGGGCAGAACCGGCAACAGCGGTGGCCGCGGATCTGCGTTGCGGATCAGGCCGAGTTCTTTAAGGCCCACTTTCATGCGCGTATGCATGTCAACGATCGGTGCTGGACCGTAAATCGCCTTGACGATCGGATAGAGGCGCTCGTTCACGGCGCGCATCGCCTTGAGGTCGTCGGCGACCGACGCCTGCCAGAGTTCGATAAACAGATGCGGCGCCAGGCTGACGAGCCCGGACAGGATGCCGTCGCCACCGACAGCGAGCTGCGGCAGGAACCAGTTGTAATTCGAAGGCAAGACCGCGACCTCCGGATCGGCTTTTTTCACGGCCCGCCGGTTCTCGTCATAGGCGAGCATCGTATCGCTGCCTTCCTTGACGGCGATCACGCGGTCGATGGCCGCCATTTCGGCGAGCGTCTGCGGCGAATAACCAAAACCGGACGCCACCGGATACTGGAAGATAGACACCGGGATTGCGATTGCCTCGCTGACCGACCGCACGAAGCTAACCGGCGCGCGCGACGTGGCGGATGCACCGCCGCCGAGCGCGGCAGGCGGGAACAAGACCGCGCAATCCGCACCGGCGGCCTCGGCGAGCCGAGCCTGGCTGATGACGTCGGCGGTCGAGTGCGCAATGATGCCGGCAAGCAGCGGCTTCTCGCCGATATGGGCTCGGGTTCGCGCGATCACCGCCTGGCGCTCTTCGTCCGACAGCGAGGCGCCCTCGCCCGCATGCCCGTTGACAAAGACGGCCGCGATGCCATCCGGGCAGGCGCAATAATCGAGCAGCCGGGCGTAGCCTTCCCAGTCGATCGTCAGGTCGTCGTTGAATGGCAGCACGGTGGCGACCGTGACGCCGCGCAGATCGGGTTTCTTCATCCGATCACTCATGATCGCTCGCGCCGTGGAACCGCGCTGTGCCTGTGACGAGCTACTGCGATCATATGCGCGCCCTTTCCTCAGCCGGCGACCTGCCTTGATGAAACCATTGCCCCTGGCCAGACCAGGCCGAACTTCGCTACCAACGCCCGCGCGGCCGCGTCCTGCGGGGCCGGCAATGGCAGACGCGGCGGACGGGGCACGCCGACAGAAAAGCCCATATGGCCGAGCAGCGCTTTGGTGCCGGCGACATAAGCCTGGCCGCCGACGAATTCGATCACCGGCAAATAATCGAGATAGAGCTTGCGCGCCGCATTGATCTCGCCTTCATCGGCGACGAGGCTGAAGATGCGCGCCATCGCCTGGGGCGCCACGTTGGAGGCAACCGCTACCCAGCCCTGCGCGCCCTCCACGAAAGATTCGAAGCCGAGGATGCCGCCGAATACGGTCATCCGGTCACCACACAGCCGGATGATGTCGCGCACGCGCGTCACCTCGAGCGTCGACTCCTTGATGTAAAGACAGTTGTCGATCTCGGCGAGCCGCGCCACCAGTGCCGGCTTGAGATCGACATTGGCAGTCGCGGGATTATTGTAGACCATAATGGGCAACGAGATCGCATCGGCCACGGTCTTGTAGTGATGGACGAGCTCGTCGTCGGTCGGCGTCGAATAGAACGGTGGAATGATCATCACGCCATCGGCGCCCAATTTTTCAGCACGACGGCTGAGGCGCACCACCTCTCGCGTATCCTCCGCACCGGTCCCGATCAGCACCGGCACACGACCCGCCGCCTGGGCAATGACCGTCTCGGCCACCAGAATTTTCTCGTCGTCATCGAGCGACAGGAATTCGCCAGTCGAGCCGAGCGGAATCAGCCCGTGGATCCCCTGCTCGATCTGCCAATCGACAAAGTCCCGCAACGCCTCGGCATCGACATCGCCGCCCGGCGTGAACGGCGTGATCATGACGGTGTAGGTGCCGCGAAATGTCTTCATCGAGACTTCCAGTTGCTCAACGTGAACCCGAGCAGCGGCCCCTATCGCGGGCCACCGCAATGCTGCAAACGATTGCAATATTGGCGTTGATTTGGGCAAGACCCATCTCAAATTTAGGCTTGCACGTGCAAATTTATGCCAATACTGTTTTGCAATCGTTTCCATTCTAATGGCAGGATTGATGAGCGTCACGCTCAAAGATGTGGCACTGGCGGCCCGCGTTTCGATCAGCACAGCCTCGCGCGCGCTGGGCGGCAGCGGATTGACGAGCGAGCGTACCCAGCAGCGCCTGACGCGTATTGCGCGCGAGCTCGGCTACCGTCCCAACCCGATCGCACGCGGACTGAAAACCGGACAGTCGCGGCTGGTGGGGCTTTTGGTCCACAACCTCGCCAATGCGTCGTTCCAGGTAATGGCCGAGGTGGTGCAGGCGCGGCTGAAGGCGCTCGGTTACCAGATGCTGCTGTGCATCGCCGGCGACGATCCGCAGCTGGAAAGCGATACGCTGACGACACTTGCCGACCATCGCGTCGATGGACTGATCGTCGTGCCCACGGGCAAGAACGGCGCCCGCTTGACCGCTCTGGCAAATGAAATCCCGATCGTCTGTCTGGTGCGCCGCGACGACGGGACAGATCTCGAGACCGTACTCGCCGACGATTCCGAAGGCGCCTTCGTGGGCACGCGGTACCTGATCGGGCTCGGGCACCGACGGATCGGCCTTATTGTCGGCCGTCCAGACACGACATCGGGACGCGAGCGACTGTCGGGATATGTCCGTGCACTGCGCGAGGCGTCGATACAAGTGGACGACGCGTTGATCCATGCCGGCCATTTCGAGCCGGAAACCGGCGCCGCCTCCTGTCGCAAGCTGCTGGATCTCGCCGAGCCCCCCAGTGCGATCTTCGTCGCCAACCACGAAGCGACGCTCGGCGTCCTGCGCGTGATCGCCGAACGTGGCCTGTCGATTCCCGGTGATCTCTCGTTGCTCTGTTACGAGCATTCGCCCTGGTTCGAGTGGCATCGCCCGGCCATCAGCATCGTCGACAACGGCGCGAGCGACCTTGCCAACCTCGCCGTCGACCGCCTGCTGCACCGCATGGACGCCAAGGGCAACGGCGCCGATGGCGTGCGCGAATATCGCGTCGGCGCCCGGCTGGTGAAGCGCGATTCCTGCCGCCCGTTCGATCCGTCCCCACGCAAATCCTCCGCAACCAAATCGTCCAGAGCGAAGGCCTGACCGATGCCCTATGTCGAAATCCTTGCGCCGCCTGCCCCGCCTCAAAGCAAGGCCGCGTTGGCCAAATCCATCACCGACGGCCTGATGTCGAGCTTCGGCGTCGACGCGCAGACGATCACGCTCTATTTCCTGCCGATCGCTCCCGACGACTATGCCCATGCCGGAGAGATGGGATCACAAGGCACCGGCCAGCGTATCCTGCTCAAGGTGCACGCTTTCCGCCGCAGCGAGGCCGAGCGCCGTGCCGCCGCGGCTGCGCTGACGCGAAGCGTCTGCAACGCCTATGGCGTGCCGGGGGCCGATGTCGCCGCGTACTTCTTCGACCGCGAGAAGGACGAGGTCGCCCACGATTCCAAGCTCGCCAGCGACTGAGGGAAGCGACACGCCATGGACCGTTTCTACACCGAGGACCAGAAAGCGCTGCGAGACACCGCGCGTCGCTTCGCGCAGGCCGAGATCCTGCCGCGCGCCGCGGCGATCGATCGCGACGACCGCTTCGACCGTTCGCTTTACAAGGGCATGGCCGACCTCGGCCTGTTCGGCATCTGCCTTCGCGAAGGCGCGGGCGGCGCAGGGCTCGACGCGGTCGCCGCCTGCATCGCCATGGAAGAGCTGGCACGTTGTTCGGGCGCGGTGGCCAACGCTTTCGCCATTCCGGTCGAAGCGGTGCTGTTTTTCGACCAGCACGGCACCGAGACGCACAAGGCGCTGATCCCGCAAATCCTGAGCGGCGAGATTATCCCCGCCACCGCCGTCTCCGAACCCGACCACGGTTCCGATGTCGCCGGCATCAGGACATCAGCGGTGCGCGACGGCAACGGCTGGCTGCTCGACGGCACCAAGGCCTGGGTGACACTCGGCGGCGTCGCCGACCGCATCATGGTGTTCGCCCGCACCGGCGCCGAGTCCGGACACCGCGCCATTTCCTGCCTCCTCGTCGATGGCAAATTGCCGGGCATCGCGCGCGGCAAGAATGAAGAGCTCCTTGGCATGCACGGCCTCGAGGATTGCCAGATCACCTTCTCCGGCGTGCGCCTGCCGGCCGACAGCGTGATGGGGCCGGAGAACCAGGCCTTCAAGATGGCCATGAGCAACTTCAATTTCAGCCGGCTGATGATGGCGGCAATGGCACTCGGCATGGCACAGGCCGCGTTCGAGGATGCCACCGCCTACGCCAAGGACCGCAAGCAGTTCGGCCAGCCGATCATCGGTTTTCAGGCGATTCAGTTCATGCTGGCCGACATGGCGACCGACATCGCCGCCGCCCGCCTTCTGATCCACCACGCCGCGCGCCTGCACGACGCCGGCGAGCCGATCGCCAAGGAAGCGGCGCAAGCCAAGCTGTTCACCACCGACATGGCGATGAAGCACGTCTCCAACGCGCTGCAGATCCATGGCGGCAACGGCTATTCACGCGATTACCGCATTGAACGGCTGTTCCGCGACGTGCGCCTCGCGCAGATTTATGAGGGCACCAACCAGATCCAGCGCCTCATCATCGCCCGCCAGGTCGAGAAGGAGGCCGCATGACGGCGAGCGTGCAACCGTGCTGAGCATCATCACCGCGGCACAGGCCGCAAGCCTGATCCGCGACACCGATACGCTGATCGTCGGCGGCAATGGCGGAACCGGCGTGGCGGAAGCCGTTCTCGATGCGCTGGAGCAGCGTTTCCTCGGCGGCGGCGGGCCGCACGGGCTAACGCTGATCAACATCACCGGCGTCGGCGCGGTGACCGAGAAGGGTCTATGCCATCTCGCGCATGAAGGCCTGATCGCGCGGGTGGTCGGCGGCAATTTCGGGCTGCAAGTGCCGTTCATGCGCCTGGTGCGCGACGAGTTGATCGACGCCTACAACTTCCCCCAAGGCGTGATGAGCCAGCTCTGCCGTGCCATGGCCGCAAAGCATCCCGGCGTGCTGACCCATGTCGGCCTCAACACCTACATGGACCCGCGCCAGGACGGGGGGCGCATGAATGCACGCACCACCCTGCCGCTGGTCGACCTCGTCGACCTGCAGGGCCAATCGTGGCTGCTCTACCGCGCGCCCTCGCCTCCCAACGTCGCCATCATCCGCGGCACTTCGGCCGACGAGGACGGCTATGTCAGCATGGAGCACGAAGGCACGACGCGCGAGGATCTCTCGATCGCGCAAGCCGTTCACAATGCCGGCGGCACTGTGATCTGCCAGGTGAAACGGATCGTCAAGCGCGGCTCGATCCATCCGCAGATGGTCAAGATCCCCGGCTTCCTGATCGACCACGTCGTGCTCGAACCCGGGCAGATGCAGACCTACGGCACGCTCTACGATCCCGCTCGCTGCGGCGAGACCCGCGTACCGGTCGCGATGATCGTGCCCGATCCGCTCACCGAACGGCGGGTGATCGCCCGCCGCGCCGCCTTCGAGCTGCGCCCGCGCGACGTGGTCAATCTCGGCGTCGGCATCTCGGCGATGATCCCCAATGTCGCAGCCGAGGAAGGCATCGCGGATCTGATCACCCTGACCGTGGAATCCGGCGTGGTCGGCGGCGTACCGGGCCATGCGCGGGAGTTCGGCACCGCCATCAATCCCCGCGCCATCCTCGATCAGGCCTACCAGTTCGATTTCTACGACGGCGGTGGCCTCTCCTGCGCCTTTCTCTCATTCGCGGAAGTCGACGAGACGGGCAATGTCAATGTCACCCGTTTCGGCGACCGCCGCGACGGCTCTGGGGGCTTCATCGACATCACCCAGAACGCCAAGCGGCTGATCTTCAGCGGCACCATGACCGGCGGCAAGTTCGACATCGCCGTCGAGAACGGACGCCTGACGATCCGCCGCGACGGCGCCTTCCGTAAATTCGTGCCGCAGGTCGGCCAGATCAGCTTCAGTGCTGGTCTGGCCGCGCAGCGCGGCCAGGAAGTCTCCTACGTCACCGAACGGGCCGTGTTCCAGCTGGAGAATGGCGGCATGACGCTGACCGAGATCGCCCCGGGCGTACGCCTGGAACAGGATGTGCTGGCGCATATGGGTTTCCGGCCGCGCATCAGCCCCGACCTCAGGGATATGGACCCGCGGATCTTCCGGCCCGGGCCGATGGGAATCGGCCAGAGCTTCGTCGAACTGCCCGCTCGCCCGCGCAAGGTCGCCTGAGGACGCGCCATGGAAACCATAGCCTCCGCGTCGATCAATCTCCGCTATGAGGATATCGAACCCGGCACGCAGTTCGAAAGTGCGGCGCATACCGTAACACCCGCCGATATCGCGGCCTTCGCCGACGTCACGCGCGATCATCATCCGCTGCATGTCAACGCTGCTTACGCGAAGTCCCGCGGCTTTCCGGCAGTGATCGCGCATGGGCTGTATGGCCTGTCACTGATGGAAGGGCTGAAGTCGGAGCTGAAACTCTATGAAGAGACGTCAGTCGCCTCGCTCGGCTGGGACGGCGTGTGCTTCAAGGCGCCGGTGGTCGCCGGCGACCGCTTGCGCGTGCGATTCCGCTTCGTCGAGAAGCGGCCGACCCGCAACCCCGCGCGCGGCGTCGTCATCGAAGCACTCGAGCTGATCAACCAGCGCGACGAGGTGGTGACGGAAGCCCGCCATACCTCGCTGATCCTGACCCGCCAGCCCGATTGCGCATCCGCCACGCCGGACGCGTCATAACGAGACAACGAAAAGACGACCAGACCCGGGAACGCCGCCTCACCTATTCACTTTCACGTAAGGGGTTCACGTCATGCGACTTCTCAATATCTTCTCCGCTCTGGCCGTGCTGATCGGCCTAGTCCCAACAGCTCACGCCCAGAACTGCACGCCAAAAGTGCCGGCATCGAGCCTGATCGAAGCCGGCAAATGGCAGATGTCCATCAATCCGACCCTGCCACCGCAGCAGTTCATCGACGACAAGGGCGAACTGCAGGGGCTCAATGTCGAACTGGCGCGCGAAATCGCCAAACGCATCTGCATCGAGCCGGTGTTCCTGCGGATGGACTTCCCGCCAATGATTCCGGGTCTGCGCTCCGGCCGCTTCGACGCCATCAACACCGGTTTGTTCTGGACCGAGGAGCGCTCGAAGATGCTGTACCTCGTGCCCTACGCGCAGCAGGCGATCAGCATCTACACCGATCCTGCATCGAGCCTGAAGCTGGAGAAGTTCGAAGATCTCGCCGGCCGCGTCGTCGGCGTCGAGTCGGCGACCTATACCGAGCGCAAGGCGCGCGAGTACAGCGCCGCGATGGTGGCCAAAGGGCTCAAGGAAATCGAGTTGCGCACGTTCACGACCGTCACCGCGACCTCGGCAGCCTTGCGCGCCGGACAGCTCGAGGCTGCGCTCAACATCAACGAGACCGCCAACTCGCTCGAGCAGCGCGGCATCGCCAAGATCTGGGTCCGGGACATTGCCGGCACCGACATTACCTTCGCCTTCCGCGACAAGCTGCTGGCGCAGGCGGCGGCAGACGCGCTGACGGCCATCCGCACCGACGGCACCTATGACAAGCTGTTCGACAAGTTCGGCATGACCAAGCTGAAAGCCACCACTTTCGTCATCCGCGGCGACGGCCCCACCAACTGACGGCAGGTGCTGCCGCATGGCGCGGCAGCGCTCCCCGGTGAGCAATCCGCAAACCGACCCGACCGGAGCGCGACATGACATTCGACACCATCATCCGCGGCGGCACAGTGGCGACGGCGTCCGACACCTTCGCCTGCGATGTCGGGATATCGGACGGACGGATTGCAGCCCTCGGCCACGGCCTCGGCGATGCGGGACAGACCATCGATGCTACCGGCCGGCTGGTCCTGCCCGGCGGCATCGACAGCCACGTCCACTTCTCCCAGCCGAGCGGGCCCGGCATCGTCATGGCCGACGATTTCGAAAGCGGCACCCGCGCGGCCGCCTTCGGCGGCAACACCACGGTGCTGCCGTTCTGTCTGCAGGAACGCGGACAGAGCCTGCGGCAGGCGGTGCGGGACTATCACGCCAAGGCTGACGGCAATTGCTACATCGACGTCAGTTTCCACCTGATCATTTCGGACCCGACCGAACAGGTCCTCGGCCAGGAGCTCCCGGCGCTGATCAAGGATGGCTACACCTCGTTCAAGGTGTTCATGACCTATGAGGATCTGGCACTCAGCGATCGCCAGATCCTCGAGGTGATGTCGGTTGCCCGCGAGACCGGCGCGCTGGTCATGGTCCACGCCGAGAATTTCGACGCCATCCGTTTCCTCACCGATCGCCTGGAGCGAGGCGGCCAGACCGCGCCGCATTTCCACGGCGCATCCCGGCCGATTGTCGTCGAACGTGAAGCCACCCATCGCGCCATCGCCCTCGCCGAGCTGATCGACGTGCCCGTGATGATCGTCCACGTCTCCAACCGCGAAGCGATGGAAGAAGTTCGTCGTGCCCAGCAGCGCGGCCTCAAGGTGTTTGGTGAAACCTGCCCGCAATATCTCGTCCTGACCGAGAAGGACATGGAGGGGCTCAACATGGAGGGTACCAAATACGTCTGCAGTCCGCCGCCACGCGATGTCCCAAGCCAGGTCGCCTGCTGGGAAGGATTGCAGCAAGGGATCTTCAGCGTTTTCTCCTCCGACCATTGCGCGTTCCGTTACGACACGACCGGAAAGCTCGCCCCGAAAGGCCGCACCAGCTTTCGCTGGGTGCCGAACGGGATTCCCGGCGTCGAGACGCGGTTGCCGATTCTGTTTTCGGAAGGCGTGGTCAAGGGACGAATCGATCTGAACCGGTTCGTTGCCCTCTCGGCGACCAACCATGCCAAGACCTATGGTCTCTACCCGCGTAAGGGCACGATCGCGATCGGCTCCGACGCAGATATCGCGATCTGGGATCCGACGCGCGAGGTGACGATCAGCCAGGACATCCTGCATCACGGCCCCGATTACACGCCCTATGAGGGCCTCCGCGTCACCGGTTGGCCCGTGACCACACTGGTGCGTGGTGAGGTGGTCGTCGCGGATGGCACCCTGGTCGGCCGCAAGGGGGCCGGCCAGCATCTGGCACGCGACCCTTCGCAGTTCGCCTCCGCCCGCGACTAACGCGACCGGCCTGACCTCGAAACACGGGGCCTCGCCCCAATGCTGCCAGCCAACTACGAAACGCCAGTTGCGTCGCCTCACACGCAAGCACAATCTTGAGGTCTGCGTGCGACAAATCAACCCGACGGGCAAATCACTTACGATTTACGGAATTAGTGTCAAGCCCCGAAATGAAAAATATTTCTGTTTACCAGAAGACAAATCAGGTGCATATATATCGCCATCCCGTCCCTCTCAGAGGGCGTCGGCCGTCGTCACGGACGTTGGACGGGTTGCGGTGGACGCTGGTTTACGCCTCGACGACGGCGTGGATAAGCGTACGGCAAAACCGTGTGGTCCTGGCACCCGTTGCAGGTGTCAAGCTGT